>NZ_VFTJ01000014.1:0-140034 GCF_006439595.1 Mesorhizobium sp. B3-1-9 | reverse complement strand
CGCTTCGCGGCTGCTCCCGCCCTGGAATGACGAGGTCGGAAGGCTTCGGCCAATTCCCAGCGTTTGCGCTGATCTCACCGAAATGACGATGACAATCTTACCGTGATAAGTGGCAGTTTCAAAATCCCTGCGCAGAACCACCAGGCACCTTGAGCGGCGCCCGCCGCTTCAGCCAACCCGAAAGCTTCTCCATCTGCGCGGCGAAGGACAAAAGCGTCTCCTCGTCGCCGGGCCGCCCCGCCGCCTGGACACCGAGCGGCAGGCCGTCCGCGGTGACATGCACCGGCAGCGCGATCGACGGCTGCCCGCTGACATTCTGGATCGCCGGCCAGTGGGTGAACCAAAGGCTCTTGTCCATCAGCTGGCCGAACAGCGCCTTGACCTTGAGCAGGCGGGTGAGATGCAATTTGTCGAGCAGGTTCTCGACGAATTCGTCGGCGCCTTTGGGGTCCATCGAACCGCAGGCCAAAGGCGGATGCGCGATGATCGGCATCAGCACGGCGTCGAAGCGCGCGGTCTCTTCGATCAGCCGCCGCGCCGTGGCGTTGAGCCGCTGCACGCCCTCATAGACTTCGCCGGCGGACAGCATTTCGCCGAGACGTGCGAGAACGCGGGTCGCACGCTCGACCTCGCCGGTCACCGGGCGGCCGACGCGCTGCGCCTCGCCCCGGATCGTGCCGGCAACGGCAGAAGCGACCGTCTTGCAGAAATCGGAAATGAAATCGCGGCCGATGAAAGGCAGGTCGATCTCTTCCACGGTGTGGCCGCCTTCGCGCGCCAGCGCCACCGCGGTGTCGAGCGCCTGGAGCGTTTCGGCCGAGATCGGCAGGCCGAGCGGCGACTTGCGGTAGACGGCGAGGGTGAGCTTGCCCGGGTCGCGCGCCGCGGCGACCGCGAAGAAACCCTGCGGCGCGCGCGCCGCGTAAGGCGAGAGCGGATCGGCGCCGTGGGTGAGGTCGAGCAGAAGCGCCGTATCGCGCACCGAGCGGCTGACGGCATGGTCGACCACCATGCCGTACCAGCTTTCGCTGACGAGCGGCGTCAGCGGCACGCGCCCTCGCGAGGTCTTCAACCCCACCAGCCCGCTGCAGGCTGAGGGCACGCGGATCGAGCCGCCGCCGTCGGAAGCGTGCGCCGCCGGCACAACGCCCGCAGCGACGAGCGCCGCCGATCCGCCCGATGAGCCGCCGGTCGTGTGGCCGGTGTTCCAGGGATTGCGGGTGATGCCGAAGCGGGCCGACTCCGTCATCAGCCTGAGCCCATGCTCGGGCGAGGTGCTGGTGGCGATCGGGATCAGGCCGGCTGCAAGATAACGCTCGACCATCACCGAGCTGAAATCGGCCGTGAAGGGCGGGATGCGGCTGCCGCCGTGGATCGGCACGCCCTTGAGGCCGATGCCGAGGTCCTTGAGTGCGAACGGCACGCCGGCCAGCGGCAGCGTGCGGTCGATGGTCTTCGCCCGTGCCCGCGCTGCCTCGTAAAGCGGCGTGGCGATGGCGTTGATGTCGGGCCGTGTCGCCTCGGCGCGCGCGATCGCCGCGTCGACCAGTTCGGGCGGCGAGATTTCATTCCTGTGCACGAGGTCGGCGAGACCGGTCGCATCCCGCTCCCAAAGCACCTGTTCAATCGACATCGCCGCCTCTCTTTTGGCGAAGACTATCTCATGAGCCTGCAAATCGGTATCGGGATTCGACAAGCCAGTGGCACGACAAACCTTGGGGTGACCAAGCTCTCGGCGCCCGTTGCAAATAAATCGCAACCTTCTAATTTGCCTGCATGGCGCCGCAGGACATCAGCAAGCTGATCGTCCGGACTTCTATGAAGGACCGGGCAGCGTTCGATCTGCTCTACAAGCAGACCAGCGCGAAACTTTTCGGTGTCTGCCTTCGTGTATTGCGGGACAGGGGAGATGCGGAAGAAGCGCTGCAGGAGGTCTTCGTCAAAATCTGGACGAAGGCGGATCGTTTCGCGGTTTCCGATCTGAGCCCGATTTCCTGGCTGGTGGCCGTTGCGCGCAACCATGCGATTGATCGCATCCGGGCCCGGCGCAGCCCTTCCGCCAACATCGATAGGGCCTTCGAAGTCGCCGATCCGACGCCGGGACCCGAGGCCATGGCAGTGGCGGCCGGCGAGGCCGAACGCATCTACCATTGCCTCGACGAGCTGGAACAAGACCGGGCGGCGGCCGTCCGGGGCGCCTATTTGAGCGGCGAAAGCTATGCCGAGCTGGCGGAGCGCTTCAAGGTCCCGCTGAACACGATGCGGACTTGGCTGCGGCGAAGCCTGCTCAAACTTAGAGAATGCCTGGAGAGATGACGCTGGCGGAAGACAACGGACCGGAACATGGAGGTGACGAGCTGCTCGCCGCCGAATACGTTCTCGGCGTTCTGGCGGCCGACGAACGCCAGATCGCGTCCCGCCGCATCGACGCCGAGACGGCGTTCGCCCGCCTGGTCGATGCCTGGGAAGCCCACTTCGCGCCGATGGCTGCCGCCTATGCCGCGGTCGAGCCGCCGGCTTCGGTCAAGGCGGCGATCGACCGCCGCCTGTTCGCGTCGTCCGCGTCCACGTCCACGGCGCCCAGCGCCGGCCTGTGGGCGAGCCTGGCCTTCTGGCGCGGTCTCGCCGCGGCGGCCATCGCCGCCTTGGCCGTCTATGTCGCCCTGCCTTATGTCAACCCGCCGGTCCAGCCGCCCGAGACCAGGCTGGTCGCGTCACTCGCCGCCGACAACAGCAACGTCAAATACCTTGCCGTTTATGACGCCGCCCGCCACGAGGTCGGCCTGTCGCTGGTTTCCGGCGATCGCGGCGCCGGCAAGGATTTCGAATTGTGGATGATCGAAGGCAAGAACGCGCCGGTCTCGATGGGCGTCATCCCCGCCGGCCCGACCGCACGCATGGCGGTCACGGCGGCCGTTCAGCAGAAGCTGGCGCAAGGCGCCGTGCTCGCCGTCAGTCTCGAGCCTTCGGGCGGTTCGCCGACCGGTCAGCCGACCGGTCCGGTCGTCGCCGCGGGTGACCTGAAGGGCATCTGATCTCAGGCGACATGTTCTCAAAGACTGATTAAAGTCTATCGCTTGCCTTCGGCAATCGGCGGAAGTGCGCTGCCGCCACAGATGGTGTGAGAGAAATAAATCGAAAGAAAAAATCTCTCGACGCTCGTGAAACTAACTTCTTTCACATCCGTATCTCCTTTCGTTCCCACTGACGGGAAGAGAGCAACCCAAGGAGACTGACATCATGCGTAAACTCGCCACCATTTTGCTTGCCTCTGCGCTCGGCCTTTCGGCGCTCGGCGCCGTCGCCTATGCCGCCAATCCGATGGTCGGCGGCGCGCCGATGTATGCCAAGAAGAACATCATCGAGAACGCCGTCAATTCGAAGGACCACACCACGCTGGTCGCCGCGGTCAAGGCCGCCGGCTTGGTCGACACGCTGCAGGGCGCCGGTCCCTTCACCGTCTTCGCGCCGACCAACGAGGCGTTCGCGGCGCTGCCCGCCGGCACGGTCGACACGCTGCTCAAGCCCGAGAACAAAGACAGGCTGGCCAAGGTTCTCACATGCCATGTCATCGCCGCCAAGGCGCTGGCCGCCGACGTCGCCAAGATGGCCAAGGCCGATGGCGGCGCCCACCAGGTCAAGACGGTCGGCGGTTGCGAGCTGACGCTGAAGGCCAAGGGCGGCAAGGTCACCGTGACCGACGAGAACGGCAATGTCGCCGACGTCACCATCGCCGATGTCCGCCAGTCGAACGGCGTCATCCACGTCATCGACAAGGTTCTCTTGCCGAAGATGTAACAAAGCGGACCCGGCCGGCGAAGACATGGCTGAACGCCGGCCGCGACATCCAAGATCCGCGCCGCCGGCAAGGGTGTGCTTCGCGCCGTCCCGAAAGGGGGCGCGGAGCGGCAATTCCAGCAAGGCGCCAGGCGGTTTCCGGCTGGAATTGCTCAACATGGATAGGGCGTCACCGGCTTTTGATTTCCGGGCGTCGCTCTATCTTGGCAAAATGCGTCAGGAGGAACGGCCATGAACCGTCGCGATTTTCTCTGGAGCGGGGCTGCCGCCACCGCTCTCATCGTCGGATCCGGGGCGATGCTGCGCGCCGGCGGACCGAAACCGGCTTTGGCCGCCGAGACCTTCGAGGTCACAAAGACCGATGCCGAGTGGCACGCCATCCTTTCGGACGAGGCCTTCGACGTGCTGCGCAAAGAGGGCACCGAATATCCCGGCACCAGCCCGCTGCTCAACGAGCATCGCAAGGGCATCTTCGCCTGCGCCGGCTGCGACCTGCCGGTCTATTCGTCGGAGACGAAATTCGATTCCGGCACCGGCTGGCCGAGCTTCTACCAGGAAATCGCCAACTCCATCGGCAAGACCGTGGACAATTCTCTCGGCATGACCCGCACCGAGGTTCACTGCCGCCGCTGCGGCGGCCATCTCGGCCATGTCTTCGACGACGGTCCGCCGCCCACCGGCCTGCGCCATTGCATCAACGGCGTGGCGCTGAGCTTCAAGCCGGCCGCCGCCTGAGCAAATCCAGTCCTGCCGAAAAGAATGACCCCGGAAATCGTCGCCGATTTCCGGGGTCACGCGTTGAGGAAGCCAGGCGGGGGTTCCGGCTCCTCAATGACCTCCGCCGCCACCGCCGCCCTGCTGGGCCGGCTTGTTGATGAACAGCACGAAGAATCCGAGCGAGGCGAACAGCACCGTCAGCATCATGAACACGTCCATGAAGGACAAAAGCGCGGCCTGCTGCTGCACCATGCCGGACAGTTTCGAGATCGCGGCACTTGTGGCGTCGAGGCCGGCGGTCTGCTCGAAAGTCTGCGTCATGTTCTGCAGCTTGGCCTGCGCCGCCTGACTGCCCCACTGCACATGCTCGGCGAGCCGCGCATAGTGGAAGGCGTTGCGGTCGATCAGCACCGTGTTGATGAGCGCGAGGCCGACGGCGCCGCCGAGATTGCGGGTCAGGTTGAACAGGCCCGACGCATTCTTCAGCCGTTCCGGCGGCAGTGTGCCGAGCGCGATGTTGTTGATCGGCACCATGCACAGCATCATCGAGCAGCCGCGCAGGATCTGCGGGATCAACAGCTCATAGAAATCCCAGTCGGCGGTGAGGTTCGTCATCCACCAGGTGCCGGTGGCGAAGCCGAGGAAGCCGATCATCATCATCAGCCTGAGATCGATCTTGTTCGACAGGATGCCGGCAACGGGCGCGGTGAAGAACATCGCCAGGCCGCTGACGAACAGCGCCTCGCCGATCATCATCGAATCGTAACCGCGGATACGGCCGAGGAACACTGGATAGAGATAGGTGAGCCCGTAAAGGCCGATGCCGACGACGAAGGAGAACAGCGAGCCGAAGGCGAAGTTGACGTTGCTGAAGGCCCTGAGGTCGACAATCGGCTCCTCGGCGGTGAAGACGCGCCAGAAGAAGATGATGGCGCCGATGGTCATGATGATGGCGCAGGCAAACACCGCCGGCTCCTGCAGCCAATCATGGTTTGGGCCTTCCTCCAGCACATATTCCATGCAGCCGAGGAAGGCGGCCATGCCGGCGAGGCCCCACCAGTCGAACTTGGAGAACAGTTTCAGGTTGGGCTTGTCGAAATCGATCAGCGCCCAGGCCGCCGTCGCCACCAGGATGCCGGGCACGACATTGATCAGGAACAGCCAGTGCCAGGACATGGCGTGGCTGATATAGCCGCCCACCGTCGGGCCGATCGTCGGCGCCAGGGTCGCCACCAGGCCGATCATCGGCGAGACGACGGCGCGCCTGGAGGGCGGGAAGATGGTGAAGGCGGCCGCGAACACGCTGGGGATCATGCCGCCGCCGATAAAACCCTGGATGGCGCGGTAGACGATCATCTGGTCGATATTGGTGGCGGTGGCGGCCAGCGCGCTGGCCGCGGTGAAGCCGGCCGCCGCGGTGGTGAACAGCACCCGCGTCGACAGCATGCGGCTGAGGAAGCCCGACAGCGGGATCATCACCACCTCGGCGATCAGGTAGGCGGTCTGCACCCACGGGATCTCGTCTGAGCTGGCGCTCAGGCCCGCCTGGATTTCCGACAGCGAGGCCGAGACGATCTGGATGTCGAGGATCGCCATGAACATGCCGAACACCATCGCCAGGAAGGCGACGACGCGGCGCACAGGCATATGGTCCGCGGGCAGGGCCGGCGCGGCAGCGACCGGGCGTCCCGGTGCCGATCCTGCGGTGATGGTTGCGGTTGCCATGTCATGGCCTCCCTAGGCAATTCTCGAGGACAAGCGCGTGGCGGTCCCGAATTGCGTCGAAACGGATAAAGCAGGCTGGGCGGCTCGGCGCTCGAATGGCCACCGAACCGCCCCCCAATTAGTTGGTCGTCGAGGCCGGCGCGGTGCGGCTGTCGACCGCGACGACGACGCTCAGGCCGGCGCGCAGCTTGCCGGTCTTCAAGACATCGGCCGGCACGTCGATGCGCACGGGCACGCGCTGCACCACCTTGGTGAAGTTGCCGGTGGCGTTTTCCGGCGGCAGCAGCGAGAACACCGCGCCCGAAGCCGGCGCCAGCGAAGACACGGTGCCTTCGAAGGTCTGGCCGTCGATCGCGTCGACGGTGATACGGACCTTCTCGCCGGGCACCATGCGGCCAAGCTGCGTCTCCTTGAAGTTGCCGACGATGTAGAGCTTGTCCATCGGCACGACGACGGCGAGCTTCTGGCCGGGGCTGACGAGGTCGCCCTGCTCGACCGAGCGGTTGCCGACGACGCCGTCATAGGGCGCCTTCAGCACGGTGAAGGACAGGTCGCGCTGCGCCTTGTCGCGGGTGAGCTGCAGCGAGGCGAGCGTCGAGGCCGATTCCGCGCGCTGCGCTTCCAGAACGCCGACATTGGCCTGCGCCGCGGCGA
The DNA here is from genome assembly GCF_006439595.1 of Mesorhizobium sp. B3-1-9. Lineage (NCBI taxonomy): Bacteria > Pseudomonadati > Pseudomonadota > Alphaproteobacteria > Hyphomicrobiales > Phyllobacteriaceae > Mesorhizobium > Mesorhizobium sp. B3-1-9. The sequence continues at coordinate 133,140 of NZ_VFTJ01000014.1, read as the reverse complement.
TCTGCGCGTCGGCGCCGACAAGCGCCGCCTTGGCCTGGTCGAGCGCGGTCTGGGCGTCGTCGAGCTGGGCCTGCGTGCCGACATGGGTCTTGAGCAGCTGCGCGGCGCGCACCTGGGCGCGCGCCGCATTGTCGGCGGCGGCCTGGTCCGCGACCTTCTGCGCCTCGGCCTGCGACAGCGAGGCCTGGGCCGCCTTGGTCTGGGCGTCGATGCGGTCGAGTGTCTTGCTCAATGTGGCGATCTGCGCCTCGGCCTGGGCGACCGCGATCTTGTAGTCGCCATTGTCGATGACGAACAGCGGATCGCCGGCCTTGACCTGCTGGTTCTCGCTCACCAGCACCTTGTCGATGTAACCGGATATTTTCGGCGACACGAACGACATATCGGCCTGGACATAGGCGTCGTCGGTGGCGATCATGAACCGGCCGTCGGTCCAATAGTTGTATCCGTACCAGGACCCGGCGCCGAGGAGGGCAAGGCCGATGATAGGCAGAAGGAAAGAGCGCACCGAACGCTTCTTCTTGGCCGGCACGTCGGCTGCGGGAGGCGCGACCGGGGTGACGGGCTGGACAGGCGCTTCCGGGGCTTCGGTCGAGGGCTGGACCTTGGCGTTGGGAAACGTGCGGACTTCGGCGGTGGCGGGCGCGTTCGAGGACATGGGGATCTCTCTGGAATGTCAGTCAGACTGAACCGTTCGGTTCGAATTCGCCGTTGACATAGCGCGGAAAGAGGACCATATCAAGAGGAAATCGAACCGAGCGGTTCGAAATATTTTCTAGGGAATGACTTCCATGGTCGAAACGACAGCCGATAGCGATCTGCTCGACTTGCGCAAGGGCCGTCCGGCGGCCGGGCAGGATCCTGTAAAACGGGCCCAGATCATCGAGGGCGCCCGCCGCGTCTTCATAGACAAGGGCTTCGAGGCCGCCTCGATGAACGACATCACGCGCGAGGCAGGCGTCTCCAAAGGCACGATCTACGTCTATTTCGAGAACAAGGAAGAGCTGTTCGAGGCTCTCATCGAGGAAGAGCGCGGCACCATCTTCAAGAATATGTATGAGGTGCTCGACCACTTCGATGACCTGCGCAAGACGCTGGTGAAGTTTGGCACCGTGCTTTCCGTCAAGATCACCTCGGCCAAGGTCATCCAGGCCCAGCGCACGGTGGTCGGCGCGTCCGACAGGATCCCGGAGCTCGGCGCGCGCTTCTACGAACGCGGCCCGAAGCGCGGCCACGACAAGGTCATGGCTTTCCTTATTGAAGCCGTCGAACGCGGCCTGCTCAAGATCGACGATGTTGACCTTGCCGCCTATCAGTTCACCGAGCTCTGTCTCGCCGGCCTGTTCCGCCAGTGCATCTTCTCCTACCGCACCAAGGCGCCGAGCCAGGCGGAGATCGAGCACATCGTGACCTCCGGTGTCGACGTCTTCCTCAAGGCCTACGCCACGGAAAAATTCTTCGCCGAGGAAAAGGCGTTGCAATCGGCCTGACTACCCCGGGCAGGTGGATCCCAAAGCGTGCGAAGCAAGGCTGAAGGGCCTCGCCGCGTCTTTGACGGCGCGGGCAATGACGGCTGAACGCGACGTCGTCGAGATCGTCCGCGGCCCTCTCAAAATTTCGATCGGCATCGTCCGGCAGCCACTTTCGGAAGGACCTGTTAACCATCGCTTCCTATGTCTCGGGAGACGTTCAATCGGCGAGTCTCGAGAATGACATCCACGCGCTTTTCCCGCGCCAATCTTTCCGGCGCTTCCGCTTATAACGGCGAAGACGATCACGGCACGGACGGGCGCGGTGGCGCGGCCTCGCAACCGCAGGCGCAATCGGGGCAGGTGGTCGCGTTGCGCGTTGCGCCGGCAATCGAATCGGACGCGGCTCGCGCCGCATCCTCCGAATCGGCCGATGGCGGCGAGTTCAGCCGCCCGGCATGGCAGGACTATTTCTTCCTTGCGCCCAATGTACGGTTCACCCGCACACCGGATACCGATCTCTCCAGGCGCGCCGCCCCGCAGGTGGAAGATGCCGCGCATGACAAGGTATCCGAGCCCGTCCGGCCCGCGCCGCCGGCACCCGCCGCTCCGGTCCGCAAAAGTCCCACCGTCGCAGCCGCTCCCGCCGCAGCGCCGATGCAAACCAGACCGGTCCGCGCGCCTTCCGCGATTGCCCCTGCCGCAATCCCTCCGGCCGCGGCGCCCCCCCAGGCTGCCGCCGCTCCGACGCCAAAACCGCGCCCAAGCGCACTGCGCTGGTCCTATCTTTCCGATCATGCCTTTTTCGAATTCGGTATGCCCTTCCTCGCCGAGCGCCTGGCGCGGGCGCGTTTGAACGAAGCCGGTCAGGCGCCGGCCGTTCCGGCGCAACCGCCGGTCAGGCCGATGCCGGCGCATCGTCGGGCGGCCCAGTCGAGCCAAGCCCATGCCCCCTTCATGAGCGAGGCGACGTCGTTTTACCGGGTCATCGAATGGCGCTCCAACGTGTCGAATGCTGGCTCTGCCTCGATGTCCACGCCGGCCTTCGCGGCCGTCCAGCCGACGCCTGTCGAACCCGTGCCGGTTTCCGCCCCGTCGAGTGCAAGGACGGCCAGGCGGACGCCTTCGCTGCCCATGGCCGGCGAGGTTGTGCCGCTATCTGCGATGGCCGGTTACGAGCTTCCCTCCGAGGACCTTCTGCAGATGCCGCCGGAAGGTCAGGGCTTCTACATGTCGCAGGAGCGGATGGAGCAGAACGCTGACCTGCTCGAAAGCGTGCTGGAGGATTTCGGCGTCAAGGGCGAGATCATCCATGTCCGCCCCGGCCCGGTCGTCACGCTCTACGAGTTCGAGCCGGCGCCGGGCGTGAAATCCAGCCGCGTCATTGGGCTGGCCGACGATATTGCCCGCTCGATGTCGGCCATCTCGGCCCGTGTCGCCGTGGTGCCGGGCCGCAATGTCATCGGCGTCGAGCTGCCCAACGAAACGCGCGAGACGGTCTATTTCCGCGAGCTGGTCGGATCGGCCGGTTTCCGCAACACCTCCTGCAAGCTGGCGCTCGGACTCGGCAAGACGATCGGCGGCGAACCGGTCATCGCCGAACTCGCCAAGATGCCGCATCTGCTGGTGGCCGGCACCACCGGCTCCGGCAAGTCGGTCGCCATCAACACCATGATCCTGTCGCTGCTCTACAGGCTGACGCCGCAGGAATGCCGCCTCATCATGGTCGACCCCAAGATGCTCGAACTCTCGGTCTATGACGGCATCCCGCATCTGCTTACGCCGGTCGTCACCGATCCCAAGAAGGCGGTTACAGCGCTCAAATGGGCGGTGCGCGAGATGGAGGACCGCTACCGCAAGATGGCGCGCCTCGGCGTGCGCAACATCGACGGCTACAACCAGCGCGCCGCAAGCGCCCGCGACAAGGGCGAGGTCGTGACCATGCAGGTGCAGGCAGGCTTCGAGAAAGGCACCGGCGCGCCGCTGTTCGAGGAGCGCGCGATCGACCTCGCGCCCATGCCCTACATCGTCATCATCGTCGACGAGATGGCCGACCTGATGATGGTCGCCGGCAAGGAGATCGAAGGCGCCATCCAGCGGCTGGCGCAAATGGCGCGCGCCGCCGGCATCCATCTGATCATGGCCACGCAGCGCCCGTCCGTCGACGTCATCACCGGCACGATCAAGGCCAATTTCCCGACCCGCATCTCCTTCCAGGTGACGTCGAAGATCGACAGCCGCACCATCCTCGGCGAGCAGGGCGCCGAGCAACTCCTCGGCCAGGGTGACATGCTGCACATGGCCGGCGGCGGCCGCATTTCGCGCGTGCACGGTCCCTTCGTTTCCGACCTGGAGGTCGAGCAGGTCGTGGCGCATCTCAAGGCTCAGGGACGTCCCGAATATCTCGACACCGTCACCGCCGACGAGGAGGAAGCCGAGGAAGCCGCCGACGCTGGCCCGGTCTTCGACAAAAGCGCGATGGCCGAGGAGGATGGCGACGCGCTCTATGAGGAAGCCGTCAAGGTGGTCAAGCGCGACAAGAAATGCTCGACCTCCTACATCCAGCGCCGCCTCGGCGTCGGCTACAACCGCGCCGCCTCGCTGGTCGAACGCATGGAGAAGGAAGGCCTGGTCGGCGTTCCTAACCATGTCGGCAAGCGCGAGATACTCACCGGCCGGCGCGACCGCGAGCCTGAACGCGACGAGATGGATTGAGGTCCAACGAAATCAGCCGCCGTTCGCCACCAGGGCGATGGCGGCGCGCAACTCGTCCAGCCCGGCGGCTTTTTCCGACGAGGTGGCCAGCACCACCGGGAACGCCGCCGGCCGCTTCTTGATCTTGGCCAGCGTCGCCTCGATCAGCCTCGGCACGCCGGCGGCCTTGATCTTGTCGGTCTTGGTCAGCACCACCTGGTAGGACACCGCCGCCTTGTCGAGCAGGGTCAGCACTTCCTCGTCCTTGGCCTTGATGCCGTGGCGCGCGTCGATCAGCACATAGACGCGCTTCAGCGTCACGCGGCCCTGCAGATACTCGTAGATGAGTTTCGTCCACTCATCGACCTTGTCCTTCGGCGCGCTGGCGTAGCCGTAGCCCGGCATGTCGACCAGCGCCATCGGCGGCAGGTCGGCGCCCTCGCCGGAAAAGCCGTCGGGCACGAAATAGTTGAGCTCCTGCGTGCGCCCCGGCGTGTTCGACGTCCGCGCCAGGCCCTTGTGCCCGACCAGCGCGTTGATCAGCGACGACTTGCCGACATTGGAGCGGCCGGCGAAGGCGATCTCGGGCGGTCCTTCCGGCGGCAGGAACTTCATCGACGGCACGCCACGGATGAAGATCCAACCGCGGGTGAACAGCTCCGGGCTTATCGCCGTTTCGTTCGTGCTCTTGTCGGGCGCGTTCAAACCGCTGCCTCCAGCCTGGAAATATCGGCGCCGCGGATGGCATCGAGGTTGCGGCTGATCTTGTCGACCGGCCAGTCCCACCATGCTGCCGTCAAAAGCCGCCGCACCGTGAATTCATCGAAGCGCATCTTCACCACCTTGGCCGCATTGCCGGCGACGATCGCATAAGGCGGCACGTCGTGCGTGACAACCGATTTCGCGGCGACGATGGCGCCGTGGCCGATCTTGACGCCCGGCATGACCACCGCGTCCATGCCGATCCACACGTCATTGCCGATGACGGTGTCGCCGCGGATCTCGTTCGACATTGTCCGCGGGTCGAAACCCTCCTCCCAGCCATGGCCGAAGATGTTGAACGGATAGGTCGAGAAGCCGGACATGGCGTGGTTGGCTCCGTTCATGATGAAGCGCGCGCCCTCGGCGATGGCGCAGAACTTGCCGATCACCAGCCGGTCGCCGATGAAGTCGTAGTGATGCAGCACGCATTTCTCGGCGAATTTGTCGGGACCATCGGGGTCGTCGTAATAGGTGAAGTCGCCGATCTCGATATTCGGCGCGCTCACCAGCCCCTTCAGGAAGCCGACGCGCGGGTGCATCGCAATCGGATGCTTGATGTTGGGATTGGGTCCGGTCATCGCGGTCCCTCCATGGTCGCAGGCGTGTTCCGGCGCGGTTCGCGCGCGATCAAACTAACGTGATCCGTTCCGCAGCGCCAACCGTTCAATGGTTGCCGCGGCAGATCACGATCGGGTTGGAAAGAGCGCTGTCGAAACCGCTGCCCTGATAGACCTGGACGTTCGAGGCTCCGGGCGGCAGCGAGAAGCTGCCTTCGACGATTTTCTGCTCGCCGGCCGTCGTGTGCAGCGCCCAGCTGAAGGTGCAGAATTGCGGCGGCGCCTTGGGTTGCAGGTGGCTGCAATTGAGCTGCGCGCCACCCAGCATCGCCGCTCCGCCGCAGCTCACCGCGTCCTTCGCGGCGGCCGGAAAAGCATATCCCGCCAGCAGCGCCAGCATGATGATCTTGAGCCGGTTCATCGTCTTGTCCTTGCCGCAGACCAGGCCGGCCCGGCCGGGTTTTGGCCTATGCGATATTTTTACCAAGCGCCTTAGTCGGTCTTGCGCTCCGCGTCCAGCAGGATTATGTGCATGATGATAATAAGCATGCTCACGAAAGTTTGTCCGCAGCCTCCGAAGTCCTCCCATGTCCACCTCGCCAAATATCAGCTTTGTGCTGCACGATGTCGCGCGCCTGCTCAGGAAGCGGTTCGAGCAGCGGTCGCGCGCCTTTGGCCTGACCCGCGCGCAGTGGCAGGTGCTGGCCTATCTTTCGCTGCGTGAGGGCATCCATCAGAACAAGCTGGCCGACCTCATCGAGATCATGCCGATCACGCTCGCAAGGCTGCTCGACAAGATGCAGGCGCGCGGCTTCATCGAGCGTCGGCCCAATCCGGCCGACCGCCGGGCGTGGCTTCTCTATCTGACCCCGAAGGCCCATCCGCTCATCGAAGTGATGCGCAGCAACGGCCAGAAGACGCGCGAGGAGGCCTTCACCGGCCTGTCCGCGGAAGCGCAGCGGCAACTGCTGCAAACCCTTTGCCTGATCAAATCCAATCTGCTCGAGGCCTGCGCCCAGCCGGCCCTCGACCGGGAGAAAGTCCATGTCTGAAGGAACCTCACCCAGAAAGCCTACCGACGAGGAAAATGTCGGCGAAAGAGTAAGCGACCAAGTCATCAGCCTGGACAGCCAGCGCGAACAGAGGCGCGCCAACCCGCCTGTCGTCGAAGACGACGAGCTGGAAGCGCCCGTGGCGCCGGAGCCGGTAGCCGAGGCTCCCTCGGCACAGCCGAAGCCGGCAGCCGTCACGGTGGCTCCGCCCGCTCCCGTAAAGCCGCGCCGCAGCCTGACGCGGCCGATCCTGTTTGCGCTGCTGCCCGTCGCGCTGGTGGCCGGCGGCTACTACTACGTCATCGGCGGCCAGATCATGACCACCGACAACGCCTATATCCAGGCGCAATCGCTCGGCGTCTCGACCGACGTCTCCGGCACCGTGCAGGAGATCGACGTGCACGACAACCAGGCGGTGAAGAAGGGCGATGTGCTCTTTCGGCTGCGGCCCGCCTCTTTCGAAACCGCGCTCGCGGGCGCCAAGGCGCAGCTCGGCACCGTGCGCAACCAGGTGCTGACGCTGCAGGCAAGCTACCAGCAGTCGCTCGCGTCGATCGACCAGGCGCAAGCGGACATCCCCTATTACGAGTCCGCCTTCCAGCGTCAGCAGGACCTGCTCAAGACCTCGACCGCTTCCAAGGCGACCTTCGACAGCGCCCAGCACGATCTCGTTGCGGCCCGCCAGAAAGTGACCGTCGCCAAGGCGCAGGCGCAGGCGATGCTTGCCCAGCTCGGCGGCGACGCCGGCCAGCCGGTCGAGCAGAACCCGTTCTATCTGCAGGCCCAGTCGGCGGTGGACGACGCGCAGCGCAACCTGAACGACTCCGTCGTCAAGGCGCCGTTCGACGGCATCGTCACCAATGTCGACGCGCTGCAGGTAGGCAAGTACCTGCCGGCCTCGCAGCCGGCCTTCAGCCTGGTGTCGTCGACCGACATCTGGATCGCGGCCGAGCCCAAGGAAACCGAGCTCACCTATGTGCGTCCCGGCCAGACGGCGACGATCAGCATCGATGGCTATCCGGGCGAGGTCTGGCACGGCACCGTCGGCTCGATCAGCCCTGCTTCCTCGTCCAGCTTCTCGCTGCTGCCGGCGCAGAACACCAGCGGCAACTGGGTCAAGGTCGTGCAGCGCATCCCGATGCGGGTGACGATCGACGATCCGGACGGCAAGCCGCCGCTGCGCGGCGGCATGAGCGCCGTCGTCAGCATCGACACCGGCCACGCCCGCGGCCTGCCGGATTTCATCACCAACCTCTTCAAGCAATCCGGACCAAAGTCATGACAACGGCTTCCGCGACAGGCGCGTCGGTGGTCGCCAATCGCGGCGCCATCACCGCCTGTGTGATCCTTGCGGTCATCATGCAGGCGCTGGACACCACCATCGCCAACGTCGCGCTGCCCTATATCCAGGGCAGCGTCTCGGCGAGCGCCGACCAGATCAACTGGGTGCTCACCTCCTATATCGTCGCCGCCGCCGTGATGACGCCGCCGTCCGGCTATCTCGCCAACCGCTTCGGCCGCAAGCGCATCCTTTTGGTGGCGATCACCGGCTTCGTGGTGGCCTCGGTGCTGTGCGGTTTTGCCCAGTCGCTGCCGCAGATCGTCGGCTTCCGCCTGCTGCAGGGCCTGTTCGGCGCGGCGCTCGTGCCGCTGTCGCAGTCGATCCTGCTCGACATCTACAGCGTCGAGGAGCGCGGCTCGGCCATGGCGCTGTTCGGCGTCTCGGTCATGGTCGGCCCGGTGCTTGGCCCGGTCATCGGCGGCTGGCTGACCGAGAACGTCTCCTGGCGCTGGGTCTTCTACATCAACGTGCCGATCGGCGCGCTGGCTTTTATCGGCGTCTCGATGTTCGTCCAGGAAACCAAGCTCGACTTGAAAGCCAGGCTCGACTGGCTGGGCTTTGGCATGCTCTCGATCGCCATCGCCTCGCTGCAGATGTTCCTCGACCGTGGCGAGCAGCTCAACTGGTTCTCCTCGGCCGAGATCATCGTCGAGGCGCTGGTCTGCGCCTCGGCCTTCTACATCTTCATCGTCCATACTTTCACCGCGCGCGACACCTTCGTGAACCCGCGGCTGTTCCTCGACCGCAACTTCGCCGTCGGCATGGTGTTCATCTTCATCATCGGCATCACCTATCTCGCCTCGCTGGCGCTGATGACGCCTTACCTGCAGACGCTGATGGGCTATCCGGTGGTGACGGCCGGCATCGTCATGGGGCCGCGCGGCCTCGGCACAATGGCCTGCATGTTCATCGTCGGCAGGCTGGTCGGCAAGGTCGACACACGCTGGCTGCTGTTCATCGGCCTCGCCATCACCGCCTGGGCGATGTACGACATGACCGGATGGACGCCGGACGTCTCGCAATGGACGATCATCAGCACCGGCTTCATCCAGGGCGCCGGCCTGGGCTTCCTGTTCGTGCCGCTCACCACCATCACCTTCGCCACGCTGGCGCCGGAGCGGCGCTCTGAGGGCACCGGCCTCTACAATCTGTCGCGCAACATCGGCTCCAGCGTCGGCATCTCGGTGGTCACGGCGCTGCTGACGCAGAACCAGCAGATCAACCACGCCAACATCGCCACCTATGTGACGCCGTACAACCCGGCCTTCAGCGATCCGGCGGTCTCGCAGGCGCTGAGCCCCTACACCGCCGCCGGCCGCGCCGCGCTCGACGGCCTGGTGACGCTGCAGGCGACGATCATCAGCTATGTCGACGACTTCAAGCTGATGATGATCCTGTCTTTAGCCGCCATCCCGCTGGTGCTTCTGCTGCGCAAGCCGGGCACGCCGGCCAAGGTCGACCACAGCGCTGTTATGGAGTGAGGCGTCCGCCCAGCTCGGCCATCCGGCCCCGCGACGTCGTCATACCCGGGCTTGACTCGAGCTTCGCTCCTTGCTCCGCCCTGGAATGACGACCGGGAAGAGAGCCACGGCCAATCGCGAAGGTTGGCGCGGGCGCTACTGATGCCGACGTTGGAGATTGGCCGAAACCCCGTGACGTCGTCATCCTCGGGCTTGACCCGAGGATCCATTCCGTGACCTTTGCCGCAGAGTGGACGGTGCAGAATTCTGTAACCGTTGCAACGCCTTAGCGTAACGGCATGGATTCCAGGGTCCGCGCGCGTCGCTTCGCTCCTTGCTCCGCCCCATACATGACGACGGAGAAGAGGGACACGGCCAATCGCGAAGGTTGGCGCTGTCCCGTCGGCATCTCCAACAAAAAACCCCGGCCATGAACTGACCCCCGAAAGTTGGACACAACCTCCGGGGGTCAGTTCACAAGGCCGGGGTTTTGATCTGTAACCCGTGGCGCCTTCTATTCTGCTGGCGATGGTTTCTTGCGGAACAGCGCCGCCAGATTGTCCCACAATTCGATCTTGGCGCCCTGGCGCTTCATGATGACGCCCTGCTGCAGGATCGACAGCGTGTTGTTCCAGGCCCAGTAGATGACGAGGCCGGCCGGGAACGAACCCATCATGAAGGTGAAGATCACCGGCATCCAGGTGAAGATCGCCGCCTGCGTCGGATCCGGCGGCGCCGGGTTCATGCGCATCTGCAGGAACATGGTGATGCCCATGACCACCGCCCAGGCGCCCATATGCGGCAGGAAGGCGGGCGCCGCGAAGGGCAGCAGGCCGAACAGGTTGAAGATCGACGTCGGATCGGGCGCCGCAAGGTCGTGGATCCAGCCGAAGAATGGCGCGTGCCGCATCTCGATGGTGATGTAGAGCACCTTGTAGAGCGAGAAGAAGACCGGGATCTGCAGCGCCACCGGCCAGCAGCCGGCGAGCGGATTGATCTTCTCGGTCTTGTAGAGCTCCATCATCGCCTGCTGCTGCTTCATCTTGTCGTCCGCGTATTTCTCGCGGATTTCGACCATCTTCGGCTGCACCTTCTTCATGTTGGCCATCGAGGCGTAGGATTTGTTCGCCAGCGGGAAGAAGATGGCCTTGACGACGACGGTGGTGGCGAGGATCGCCAGCCCGAAATTGCCGAAGAATTTGTAGAGCGTGTCGATCAGCCAGAACATCGGCTTGGTGATGAAGTAGAACCAGCCCCAGTCGATCAACAAGTTGAACTGGCGAATATGACGGTCAGCCTCATAAGCATTGATCTTGGCGACTTCCTTGGCGCCGGCGAAAATCTCCGTCTCGACAGTCGCGGACTGGCCGGCACCGACATTGATCGCATCGGTGAGGAAGTCGGATTGATAGCGGTGGCGCCCGTCCTCGAAGTAGCCATAGCGCGGCTGGAAGGGCTGCTTTTCGGTGGGCACCAGGGTGACGGCCCAGTATTTGTCGGTGATGCCGAGCCAGCCGTCTGTCGACTTGCCCGGCTTGACTTCCTTGTCCTTTTCGATGGCCGCGTATTTGTATTCCGTCAGCCCTTCGGTGCCGGTGACGCCGATCAGGCCTTCATGCAGCACATAGGTGCTGGCGACGGCCGGCTTGTCGTAGCGCGTGACGCGGCCGTAGTTGAACAGGCTGACGGCTGCGCTTCCCGAATTCTGCACCGTGTCGGAAACGGTGAACATGTAGTTGTCGTCGACCGAGATGGTGCGCTTGAAGGTCAGGCCCTTGTCGTTGGTGTAGGTGAGCGTCACCGGCGTCGACGGGGTCAGCGTCGGATTGCCTTCGACGCTCCACACCGTGTCCGAGCTAGGCACCGCGCCTGTCTTGTCGGTGCCGACGAAACCGATCTCGGCGAAATAACCGGTGGGCAGCGCCTGCGGGTTGAGAAGCTGGATCTCGGGCGAGTTCTTGTCGACCGTCTCGGTGTAGTGCTTGAGCTTCAGGTCGTCGAGGCGCGCGCCTGTCAGGTTGATCGAACCCTCGAGGCTGGGCGTGTCGATCTTGACGCGCTTGGTCGCGGCAACAGCCTGGTCGCGGCTGGCCGCCGTCACCGCATCGCCGCCGGGCGCGTTGGGGATCGCGCCAGCGGTGGGAGCCGGCGTTCCGGCCGCGCCGGAGTTGGTGCCGCCGCCCGCTTCCTTCTTCTGCGCCTCGACGCGCTGTTGCTCGACGCGGGTCTGCTCGCGCTGCTGCTCCATGCGCGGGTTCATGTAGAACACCTGCCAGAGGGTCAGGATCAGCACCGACAGCGCGATGGTGATGAAGAAATTGCGGTTGTTTTCCATCGAAAGCCTTTGGCCTATCGTGTTCCGCGCAGCCGGCGGGAAAGCTCGGCCTTCAACTGGCCGAACGGGATGGCAAGCACGTCTTCACGCCCGACGATGACATAATCATTGCCGGGCGCCATGTCATCGGCGGCATGGACGCGCACGGCTTCCCTCAGTCGCCGCCGGACGCGGTTGCGCACCACGGCGTTGCCGACCTTCTTGGTGACGGTGTAGCCGACGCGCGGCGCAAGGTCATCGCCGCGGTCGAGAACTTCAACGAGAAAAAGCCGCCCGCGGCGTTTCTCGCCGCCGCGCACAGACAGGAATTCCGCGCGTTTCAGAAGCCGCCCGGGGGTTTTCCCCTTTGGCTTGCCGGTTGCGGGCAACGATCTCGTCTTTCGTTCAGGCGCTGAGCCGCTTGCGGCCGCGATTGCGGCGGGCGGCAACGACGCCACGGCCACCCTTGGTGGCCATGCGGGCACGGAAACCATGCCGGCGCTTACGGACGAGCTTGGACGGTTGGTAGGTACGCTTCATTTGTTTTAATACCGCGGGGTGCGGCCCTTCTTGATTCTGTCACTCTGTAACAGGAGCTTTGCCGGGCCGGCTTAGGCGCGATCGAAACCGCGCCGGGACGAATGGCCCGAGCGTGAGCGGGCTTATAGGAAGAAGGTTTTGGGAAGTCAATCCGGGGTGCCTCCGAGGCTTTTTTGCTGGACCAAGGTTGAAATTGGCAAAAAAGCCGCAAATCGCATAATCTTGGCCGATCAAGCCTTTGTGAATGCGCGTCAATGACGAGTGAAACTCTGCCCACGAACGAGAAGGCAAGGCCGGCGGCGAATTCGACGCGCCGGGTGCCGCTGTCGCGTGGCCTGTCGACCAAGCTCCTCTTCCTCACCATCGCCTTCGTGCTTTTGGCTGAAATCCTGATCTTCCTGCCCTGGATCGCCAGCTACCGGGTCAATTGGCTGAAGGAGCGGTTGAGCACCGCCGCCGCCGTGTCGATCGTGCTCTTGCAGGGCGAGCCCAACGCGCTGTCGCATAACGCCCAGAACGACGTGCTGATGGCGATCGGCGCCAAGGCGATCGCCGTGCGCGACGGCGGCGTCTCGCGGCTGCTCGTCGTTTCCGACATGCCGCCCCAGGTCGACGAGCATATCGACATCGCCGATGTCGGCCTGGTCAACGGCATGACCGGCGCGCTCGACACGCTGTTCTTCGGCGGCAAGCGCATGCTGCGGGTCTTCGGCCCGGTCGGCGACAGCGATAAGGAATTCGAGCTGATCATGCCGGACTACAGGCTGCGCGACGCCATGCTTCGATATTCGCGCAACGTCGCCGTCGTCTCGCTGCTGATTTCGCTGTTCACCGCCATGCTGGTCTATGCGGCGATCGACCTGATCATGATCGGGCCGATCCGCACCATGACGCGCTCGATTCTGGCCTTCTCCGAGGCGCCCGACGATCCCGGCCGCGTCATCCGCCCCGCCGACCGCGCCGACGAGATCGGCGTGGCCGAGCGCGAGCTGTCGCAGATGCAGGACCGGCTGCAGAAGATGCTGTCGGAGCAGAAGCATCTCGCCGACCTCGGCCTGGCCGTCTCCAAGATCAACCACGACATGCGCAACATCCTGGCGTCCGCGCAGCTGATGTCGGACCGGCTGCGCCAGGTGAAGGACCCGACCGTGCAGGCCTTCGCGCCGAAGCTTCTGCGCGCCCTCGACCGCGCCGTCTCCTATTCCGAAGGCGTGCTTCACTACGGCCGCACCCAGGAGCCGGCGCCGTCGCGCCGGCGGCTCAGGCTGCGCCAGCTGGTCGACGACGTGCACGGCCTGCTCGACATCGAGGAGGGCATCGAGTTCATCAACGGCGTCGAGCTCGCCTTCGAGGTCGACGCCGATTCCGACCATCTCTTCCGCGTGCTCACCAATCTCTGCCGCAACTCCATTCAGGCGATGGCCGCCGACACCGAAAGCGCGGTGGTGCGCCGGCTGGCGGTCGCCGCCGAGCGCCATGGCAGCGTCAGCCGCATCACCGTCACCGACACCGGCCCCGGCCTGCCGCCCAAGGCGCGCGAGAACCTGTTCGCCGCCTTCCGCGGCTCGGCCCGCAGCGGCGGCACCGGCCTCGGCCTGGCGATCGCGCACGAGCTGACCCGCGCCCATGGCGGCACCGTCGAGCTCGTCGAATCGATCGGCGGCCGCACCGTCTTCGCCGTCACCATCCCCGATCAGCCTGTCCGGCTCGACCAGGCGCGCAACGGCCTGCGCCGCCCGGCTTGAGGTTGCCGCCTCCGGCTGAGCCGCCTGTCGGCGACGGCGCGCCTCGATCAAAGCCAGCAAAACCGCCTGCGACAAAACTTTTGCCGGATCGACTTGCTTTTCGCGAATTCAGTCGTTAGGGAACACTCCACATCGCGGCCGGCCGTCTCGACCGGAACGCGGGGCCTGTGTCATGCACGGCCTGTTGCGCGCCCGTAGCTCAGCTGGATAGAGCACCAGACTACGAATCTGGGGGTCAGGAGTTCGAATCTCTTCGGGCGCGCCAAATACCGCCAACTGCCCTCCATAGTGCGCCATTGCATCGGCAACCGGCCCCCCGCATCGAGCTCTACGTCGGTAGAGCCAGCCAGGTCTGAATCCCGAACAGGCTGTTCGGACCGCTTCGGGCTGCTGCGGACGTGCGCTCCGAATGGGTTACACCGCGCCCGGCGACCATTCAGTTCAATTCCCCCGGGACGGATGATCTGGTCAGCTCCGGTGCTGTCCCGGTGATGGAAGTCGCCGCGAAAGAGATACGTAACGGTGCCGAGACCGGTATGTGGGCGCGGTCGGACATCGACGCCTTGCCAGGGCAGGAACTCGGCGGGCCCGGCCTGATCGAAGAAGATGAACGGTCCGACCATCTGCCGCTTCGGCGCTGGCAGGGCGCGACAAACCTCGAAGTCGCCCAAGTCGCGGGATCGCGGAATGATGAGGGTCTCGATGGCGTCGATGCCCACCTCATCGGGGCAGCCGGGCTCGATGGCTGGGTTCCAACTCATGTGCGTCATCCTCCTGCGCTGCCAGAATGTCTAAACTGGCGCGCGACCGGCTGCCAGACTAGCAAACACCTAGATAAGTCAAGCTGTGTCGCAGCAGGTGGAACATTCGGGCCTATATCGCCGAAGGAATGCCGACGTCGAATGCAGATCCTTGGCTAAGCTTCTTAGCCGTCGAGACCCCAAAGCTTCGGGTTCCGTTTGAAATACTCAGTCAGCATTTCGGTGAGCACCCGCACTTTCCGCGCGGGATGCTGACCCGGCGGGCGTACGACATACGCGGCCCCCGGAGGTACCGGATAGCGTGTCATGATCGGAACCAATGCACCGGAGGCCACATATTCATATGTGATGCAATCGGGGAGCCAGGCGATGCCGAGGCCTGCCGCAGCAGCAGCGGCAAGTGCCGTGGCGCTGTCGGCCTTGAACTTGCCCTGCGGCTGGACCGTAACAATCTTGCTGCCATCCATGAACTGCCAGGCTGCCGTTCCCTGCATGAGGGCCTGATGGGTGACGAGTTCGTCCAGAGTCTCCGGTGACCCATGCGCTTTGATGTAATCCGGGCTTGCGACAAGTTTTCCATGGATCGGCCCGACGCGCTGCGCGATCAGGTTGGAGTCCTGAAGGTAGGCGCCCCGGATCGCGCAATCGAAACCCTCTGCGATGAGATCGACGAAGCGATCGCTGTAGGAGGTCTGGATGTGAAGCCGCGTGTGCTGGCGCGCCATTTCCGCAAGCACGGGGGCGAAGTGCGTCGGGCCGAAAGTAAGCGGCATGGCAACCCTCAGGCGGCCGCGAAGGTCGCCGGATGGCAGGATGGTTTCCCTGGCGGTATCGATCTCGGCGCTGGCTCTGGCCGCGTGGTCTCTGAACGTGATCCCCGCTTCCGTAAGCGCGGCCCCGCGGGTCGTTCGTGCAAGAAGCTGGACGCCGAGTTCTGCCTCGATCCGGAAAAGCCGCCGGCTCACGATTGACTTGGAGACGCCGAGCCGGCGTGCGGCGGCCGATACGCCCCCTGCATCGGCCACGGCGACGAATGTCTGGAGATCTTCGATGTTCATTTCGTCGTTCCTTATTTCGCGACACAGCTTACCTGAATACGGCACTACCTCATCACCTAAAGGAACAGCAAATTGCGTCCCGGCAACGTCGCCGGCTGGCGCATGTCTCCCGTGAACCCATCGCCGTCCATAGCGGCAGAGAAAGGATGTCTTGATGACCCCTCGTAACGGCCTCGATTCGCTTCTTCGTCCCGAAGATTCGGTCCTCGTTCTGATCGACCACCAGCCTTATCAACTCGCAAACCTGAACAGCCACGATCCGCACATGGTGGTCAACAACACGACCGCGCTGGCGAAGCTGGCAAAAGCCTTCAATGTTCCGACCATTCTCACCAGCGTGATCGCGGCGCGCGGCGGACGTCCCTTCAAGCAGATCACCGACGTATTTCCGGGCCAGGAAGTCATCGATCGCACCTGGGTGAACACCTGGCAGGACGAGAATGTGGTGAACGTCGTCAAGGCGACCGGCCGCAAGCAGCTGATCATCGCCGGCCTGTGGACCGAGGTCTGCGTCGCAATGCCTGTGATCCAAGCCGCCGGCGAAGGCTGGGACGTGACCGTGATCACCGACGCGTCGGGCGGGATTTCGAAGGAGTCTCACGAAGTTGCCATCCAGCGAATGATCGCGGCCGGCGCGAACGTGATGACCGTGATGGCGCTCGCTGGCGAATGGCAACGCGATTGGGCGCGCACCGAGCATGTCGAGGAGCTGACCGAGATTCTCATCCAGCACTTCGGCGGCAGCGGCATCGCGTATCTTTGGGAGCAGCAGCTTCTCAACACGCCAGTAGCTGGCTGATCCCGGCCGGGATGGCGAGCATTTCGATGAGGGTCGGAATCGATCCGTTTGCCGGCCCTCGCCATTCTCACCTCACGGGAAAGCCTTTGATGTCAGCGATAAATCCATGTGCGCGGATGCTGGCCCCGGCTGACCCGGCAGCGGTGAAGCCTTCCGCCGAAACGGCTCGATCTGGCCCGCCGCGCCTCTTTCTGGTCGTTGAGCAAGTGGCTGGCCGATCCCGAAAGCGTCATCTGGCGCGACTAGGCGCGGCCGCCCATGGCGCCAAAGGCAGAGGCCGGAAAGGGTCGGTGCGCGGTGAGCTACGCGATCCAGGACACGCCCGACATGGTGCAGCAACGCTAAGAGCGGTTCCTACCGCAAGACAAGGCAACCATCGCAGCGCAAGTGATCCGGAACTTTGCGGAATGGCGCAACGCGTTCTGGAGCACTTGCACAATCAGGTGGAGGCAACCGGCAACCTGCTCGGTCACAGGCGATCATCACGCGGAGGTAAATGATCGCCTGCCGTGTCGCTCGGAGCGGCGGTCCGACGGCTTAGACTTACATCTCTTGTTCCCAGAAGCCGCGGGTGTTCACGTTAGCGGCGTCGGCAAGAGCTTCCAACTCCGCGATGTCGTCGCTGGTGAGCGTGATGCTGCTGGCTCGGGCCAGACCGTCGACATGATGGGGCTTGGTGACGCCGACGATCGGCGTCGTGCCCTTGGCCATCGCCCACGCTGTCGCGACATCGGGCGCTGCTGCACCCTGGCTCAGGCCGATCGAGGCGAGCTTGTCCGTCAGCGCCTTCAGTTGAGCCAGCATGCCGTTGTAGATCTCCGCCCGGCTGCTGCCTTCCGGCAGCGGATTCTCCGGGCTGTACCGGCCGGTCAAGGCGCCCTGTTCGAGCACCATATAGGCGAAGAACGGAATGCCTTGGTTGCGGCAATAGTCCAGGATGCCAGCTTGCTCAGAGCTGCGGTAGAGGAGGCTATAGTGGTTCTGGACGGCTTCGACCCGGAACCCGGCTTCGCCCAGGATCTGGTCGGCGAGCTTGATCTCGCTCAGGTTGTGATTCGAGACGCCGACATGTTTGACCTTCCCGCTCTTCAGCAACGGAATGAGGTGCGGAGTCCACCGCGGCACATCGGCTGGATTGTGAATCCAGTAGAGGTCTATGTAGTCGGTGCCGAGGTTGGCCAGGCTCTGCTGCAGCATGTCCGCCACCGGATCGTCGCTGGTTCTCGCGATCCGCGGGTTGAACTTCGTGGAGAGCTGGTAGCCGCTGCGGGCGTAGCGCTTCAGGACCTCCCCGAGTACGGTTTCGGAGCGGCCCATGCCGTACACCAGGGCGGTGTCCCACAGGGTGAACCCGGCCGCGTGCGCCTTGTCGGCGGCCTCTTCCAGGCCAGCTTGAGTCAGGTGGCTGCCGAAGTAGCCGTTGCCAGTCTCGCCACTGTCGCCCCAGGCCCACGTGCCCAGTGCGACCGTGGGGGTCTTCAGATTATCGGTTCTCATGTTTGCTCCATCCTTGTTCCGCAGCCAGGTTTGCTGTGACCCAGGCGCCGCTGACACTGTGATGCTAGGCGACGTCGAACCGTTAGCCTGATGCGCCGGGATTACTGCCCAATCCTCCAGAAGCTGCGGGTTCGCATTGCCGCCCTTCCGCGCGCGTGCGATGGTCCGATTCATGGAAACGCTGACCGAAATCGCGGCCGTGATTGCCCGGCACGTCGCGAAGGATGGCTTCCACGCCACCCCCATCGAACGTGTGACGCTTGTTCGATCCTCCACGGTGACGATGCCGATGCCGAATGTTTACCGGCCGCAACTGTGCCTCGTCGCGCAGGGGCGCAAGGAGATCACGCTGGGCGACCGCGTGTTCCGATACGCACCGGGGCGCTATGGGGTCGTGACCTACGACCTGCCGGTTATAGGCCATGTGGTCGAGGCGACGCCCGACAAGCCCTATCTTTGCCTGTACCTCGATTTCGATCCGGTCATGCTGGGGGACTTGGCGTTGCGCGTGCCGCCGCCGCCGCGAGCGCCATCCCCGCCCATAGGCAAGACGGTGTCCGACGCCGGCGCCGGTCTGCTCGACGCGGCGCTACGCCTGCTACGCCTGCTCGACGATCCGGCAGCGCTGCCCGTGCTCGGGCCGCTTGCCGAGCAGGAAATTCTCTATCGCCTGCTCGCCGGCCCGGACGGCGCCAGGATGCGCCACATCACCTCCGGCCAGGGTCGGGTGGCCCAGGTCGGCCGCGCCATCGCCTGGATCGGGAAGAACTTCCGGGAACGGTTCAGCATCGAGCGGCTTGCCGCGGAAGTAGGCATGAGTCCGTCGAGCCTGCACGAGCATTTTCGCGCCGTGACGGCGATGACGCCGCTGCAATTCCAGAAGCAGCTCAGGCTGCAGGACGCGCGCAGCCTGATGCTGGTCCAGGACATCGACGCCACGACTGCCGCCTTCCGCGTAGGTTACGAAAGCGCGTCGCAGTTCAGTCGCGAATATCGCCGCCACTTTGGAGAACCGCCGGCGCGCGACATAGCCCGCTTGCGCGCCTCGCCGGGCTTGGCAGTGGTAGCTTGAGTTCAGCCTGCCCGGCGCCGGTTTCAAATTGGCGTTCATGCGTGCCAAAAACCAATTGCAAAATAAAATCGGTCGACCTAACCTGAACCGATTGCATAACGCAATCAGATTGCGCGAATCCATGTGAGGAGCAGGCAATGGCCAAGCTCGTGTTCGGAATGAACCAGTCGCTGGACGGCTATGTCGATCATACGGGGTTCGGGCCAAGCCCCACGCTCTTCCGCCACTTCATCGCGGAGGCCGAGCGGCAGTCGGGCAGCGTCTACGGTCGCCGCATGTACGAGATCATGCGCTATTGGGACGACGAGCATCCCGAGTGGGATGCCGAGCGGCTTGCCTACGCGGCGGCGTGGCGGCGCCAGCCGAAATGGGTCGTCTCGCGCTCGTTGAAGTCTGTAGGTCCCAACGCCACGCTCGTCGAAGATGATCTTGAGGGCGCAATGCGGAAGCTGAAGGCCGAGCGCGACGGCGAGATCGAAGTCGCCGGCCCGGACTTGGCGCGAAGCCTCGCCGAACTGGGCTTGATCGACGAATATCGGATCTACCTGCACCCGGTCGTGCTTGGTCACGGCAAGCCCTATTTCGCCGGACCCCGCCCACCGCTCCGCCTGATGGCGCATGATCGGATCGGCGAAGATGTGATCAGGTTGACCTACGCTCCGGCCTGATCTCGCGACGTCCGGCGCGCCACCGCCTGTCGAAAATTCGTAAGGTCTCAGCTCGCGCGCGGCGCCGTTCGGGCCTGCACGAGCAGCCAGCGTTCAAACCCCCACAAAAGCATCGGACAGGCCATAAGTGCCGCCGAGCCGAGGCCGAGGGCTGCGCCTGCGTGGCCAGTCCAAAGCGCCAGCCTGCCGCCGAGCCAAGGCGCGATCAGCATCGTGGCGTAGTAGACCGTGTAGAAGAGTCCCATTCCCAGCGCTCGCGTCGCCGGCGCCAGCACCCGCGCCGGCAGGCTCATGATCGATCCGGCTGGGAGCCCGCAGACGAGGCCGAGCGCAACCAATGTGGGCGGCACCGGCGAGCCCCGCCACAACAGCACAATCAGCGCAGCGAAAGCCAGGCAGCTTGCGGCAAGCAGCGCATTGCGGCTTCCCGCGCGGTCCGCGAGGTAGCCTCCAAGGGGAACGGATAGGGCCGCGAGCCACAGCACGATGCTGACGGCCGAGCCGGCGGCGGCCGTCGACCAGCCGCGCTCGACCAGCATCGACGGCGCGAAACTGAAGATCATGGCGAAGCCGACATTGTAGAAGGCCCATATCAAGCCTGCCAGCAGCACGGCCCAGACGGCCGGCAGCCCAAGTCGCGCGTCTTGCGCTGAAACCGGAGCGGCGGACTGGCCTGGCGGCCGGTAGAAAAGCCCCACCAGCGCCAGGGCTGCGCCGATAAGCGCCATGACCGCGATCTGCGCGCCCGCAATTCCGAATTCAGCCTGGATCAGCGGCAGCGCGACGAGCGTGAGGGCAATGCCCAGCGGCCATGAGTTGATGAAGATCGCCATCGCCGTGGCGATCTGCCGGCCCGCGAACCAGTCGACCATCATCTTGGTCATGAGCACGTTCAACAGCACGCCGCCTATGCCCGCGATCAGCCGGCCGGCGATTTGCACGCTCCATGAAGTCGAGATGCAAAGCAGCGCCTCGCCCGCCAGCATCATGACCAATCCGGCAAGCACGGTCGCTTTGTCGCCAAAGCGCCGTCCGATCGCACCGCCCGGCAGCGCCAGCGCGATGCCCGGCGCGAAATAGAGGCCTATGAGCACGCCTATATCGGCGAGATTGGCGTTCAGTGTCTTCCCCAGCTCCGGCGCGATGGCCGCGATACTCTGGAATTGCACCGCCATTGCGGCGCGAGCGGCAAAGAGGACTGCAAGGATCGTCCAGCGGCCACGCATGACGATCAGGTCCGGCGCGGAGGGCATGCCTGCCGGCGCATCGGTTGGCTCGTGCAAAAAGACCTGCTTTCGCTCGGCCTGCGCCGCCCGGCGGTCCGGCACTGCGTGCAGGCCAACGCTGACCGTGGCCATACGGCCGAACTGCCCCCTCCCATCTTTTGCCCCACCAAATCTGCGGGCGGCCGCTACGGCCGGCCTGCTGCCTGCGCAATCGAGCTTCTCGAATTTTTGCGGCCCGGACCTCTCTTCGAAATCCTAGCACGGCTCGGCTCGCACTGAAAATGCGATTGCCGGGCTCGTCGTCTCCGTCAGCTGCGGGCGCCCGCCTTGCCGTTGGCGCCGTCGAGCAGCGCGATCAATCCCTTGAGGATCTCGATCGGCGCCGGCGGGCAGCCTGGAATGTGCAGGTCGACGGGCACCACGTCCGCCACGCCGCCGACGACCGCGTAGCTGCCGGCGAAGCAGCCGCCGTCCCTGGCGCAGTCGCCGAGCGCGACCACCCATTTCGGGTTGGGGGTCGCGTCGAAAGTCCGCTTCAGCGCCTCGCGCATGTTTTTCGTGACGGGCCCGGTGACCAGAAGCACGTCGGCATGGCGCGGCGACGCGACGAAGCGGAAGCCGAAGCGCTCGATGTCATAGAAGGCGTTGTTGAGCGCGTGCATTTCAAGCTCGCAACCGTTGCAGGAGCCGGCGTCCACGGCGCGGATCGACAGGCTTCGGCCGAGCCGCTTGCGGGCAAGCCCGTCGAGGGCGCGCGCCAGCTCGTCGACGGCCGCGTCGCTCGCTTGCGGCGGGCGCTCGGTCAAGGGCGGGCGGATCAGGCTTTCGAAGAGCAGTTTTCGCATGGCGGTGTGCCTTGGCCGGGCTTAGAGGTCGTGGCCGGAATAGGAGCAGTTGAACGATTTGTTGCAGAGCGGGAAGTCGGCGACGATGTTGCCTTCGATCGCCGCTTCCAGCAGCGGCCACTGGAACCATGAAGGGTCGCGCAGGTGGCAGCGCTCGATCGTGCCGTTCTCGCCGATGCGCAGCCAGGCCAGTATGTCGCCGCGGAAACCCTCGACCAGCGCCATGCCCTCGCGCGGCTCTCCCGGCGCGGCGATATCGACGCGGATCGGGCCGGCGGGCAGCCGCCCGAGGATCTGTTCGACCAGCGACAGGCTCTGCTCGACCTCGCGCACGCGGATCCAGACGCGCGCGTTGACGTCGCCCTCCCGCAGCACCGGCACATCGAAGGCGAGCTCGTCATAGGGTGCGTAACCCGGGGCGCGGCGCGCGTCGAAATCGCGGCCCGACGCCCGCCCGACATAACCGCCGGCGGCATGTTGCCGGGCAAGCTCGACTTTCAGCCGGCCGGTCGCCACCGTGCGGTCCTGCAGCGATGCCGTGTTGTCGTAGAGTTCGACCAGATGCGGGAAGCGCTTCCTGATCTCCGCGACCAGCGACCGAATGGCGCTCGTCCCCGCCTCGTCCAGATCGCTCGCCGTGCCGCCGGGTACGATACGGTCGCGCATCAGGCGATGGCCGAAGGCAGCGTCGGCGGCGCGCAGCACGCGCTCGCGCAGCACGCCGCAATGCGCGTGCATGATCGCGAAGGCGGCGTCGTTGCAGATGGCGCCGATGTCGCCGAGATGATTGGCAAGGCGCTCCAGTTCGGCCATCAGCGCCCGCAGCCAGATTGCACGCGCGGGAACCTCGAGCCCGAGCGCGGCTTCGACAGCGCGGCCAAAGGCCAGCGAATAAGCGACCGTGCTGTCGCCCGACGTCCTGCCCGCGAGTTTTGCGGCCCGGTCGATGGGCGCGCCTGCCATCAGGCCCTCGACGCCCTTGTGCACATAACCCAGCCGCTCTTCCAGCCGCACCACCGTTTCGCCGCCGGCCGTGAAGCGGAAATGCCCCGGCTCGATGATGCCGGCATGCACCGGCCCGACCGCGATCTGGTGCAGGCTTTCACCCTCGGCCGCGAGGAACCGGTAGGAGGCGGCGGTCGCCGGTCCGCCGGGCCGCACGGCCAGCGGATGCGAGACGCCCCATTGGCCATGGTCGAGCCAGCGGCGGGTGTCGGCCAGGCTCTGCGGCGCCAGCCCGAACAGGTCCGCGGCGGCGCGTTCCAGCCGCAGCGCTGGCGGATGGTGCTGGCCGACCGACGGGTAGCGGCCGCCGCGGCAATCCAGGCTGACGACGCCGATGCTCTGCGCTTCGTCGAGAAGCGCCATATGCACCTTGTCCGGCTCCCCCCACAGGCCGAGCAGGCTCCAGCGACCATTGGCGAGCTGCTCGACCGCGAGGTTCCAGACCTTAGCGGTCACCACGGCGCGCGGCCAGGGAACGTGATGCTCGATCCGACGACCGGCTTCGATGACATCGGCGAGCACGGGCGTTTTTTTCCTCACCATGCGCATCACCCCAGAATCCCGGCGACGTGCTGGAACCACGCCACCAGCGGCGCCGGCAGATAGATGCCGGCGGCAAACACCAAGGCGAGGTGCGAGTACATCGGCACGTAGGACGCCTCGACCGGCGCCATGCCGCCGCGCGGCTCGCCGAAGGCAAGCCCCGTCAGCCGCAACAGCAGCGCGCCGAAGACGATCAGCAGCCCGAACACCAGCGGGATCGCCAGCCACGGATGCCTGGCGAAAGTCGAGCTGACGACCAGGAACTCGCTCATGAAGATGCCGAGCGGCGGCAGGCCGGCGATCGCAACGACGCCGATGACGAGCGCCCAGCCAAGCCCGGGATGGCTTTCGGTCAGGCCGCTGATCTCGGAGATCTTCTGCGTCCCCTTGACCTGCGCGATATGGCCGACGGCGAAGAAGATCGCCGATTTGGTCAGGCTGTGCATGACCATGTGCAGCAGGCCGGCGAAGTTGGCGAGCGGGCCGCCCATGCCGAACGCGAAGACGATGATGCCCATATGCTCGATCGAGGAATAGGCGAACAGGCGTTTGATGTCGCGGCGGCGGTAGAGCATGAAGGCCGCGAAGATCAGCGAGGTCAGCCCCATCGTGACCATCAGCGGTCCGGGGCCGATCGCCTGCGGGCTCGCCGCGAGCAAAAGCTTGAAGCGCAGCACGGCATAGAGCGCGACGTTGAGCAGCAGGCCCGACAGCACCGCCGAGATCGGCGTCGGGCCCTCGGCATGCGCGTCGGGCAGCCAGGCATGCAGCGGCGCGAGACCGACCTTGGTGCCGTAGCCGAGCAGCAGGAAGATGAAGGCGACGCTGAGCAGCGCCGGGTCGAAATGCGCCGCCTTTTCGATCAGCACCGACCAGACCATGGCGTTGGTGCCTTCGCCGACGACCGGCTGCGCGGCCATGTAGACGAGGATGGTGCCGAACAGCGCCAGCGCGATGCCGACGCTGCCGAGGATGAAGTATTTCCAGGCCGCCTCCAGCGCCTCATGCGTGCGGTAGATGCCGACCATCAGCACGGTGGTCAGTGTGGCGAGCTCCACCGCGACCCACATCAGGCCGATATTGTTCGACACGAACGCGAGGTTCATGCCGAACATCATGATCTGGTACATCGCGTGGTAGAATCTGAGGTTCGGCGCGGTCAGCCGGCCGGTCTCCAGCTCATGCGCGATATAGGACGCGCTGAACACGCTGGTGGTGAAGCCGACGAATGTGTTGAGCACGATGAAGACGATGTTGAGATCGTCGACGATGAGATATTGCCCCGGCGCCGGCCGCTCGGTGACGAACAGCGACAGCGCGGCGAGCAAGGTGAGCAGGCTCGCTATCACGTTCACGATCGCCGTCATGCGGTAGTTGGGCAATGCCGCCAGGATGGCCGCGGCGGCGGCCGGAATGAAAAGGATCGCGGCCACGGCGTCGAAGGAGAACCCGCTCACCGGCGTTCTCCCCGGTAGTCGTCGAGCGCGCCGACATCGACCGAATCGAACCGTTCCCGGATGCGGAACAGGAAGACGCCGATGACGATGAAGGCGATCAGGATCGAGAAGGCGACGCTGATCTCGACCACCAGCGGCATGCCCTTGGCGCCGGTGGCGGCCAGCACCAGGCCGTTCTCCAGCGACATGAAGCCGACGACCTGGCTGACGGCGTTGCGCCTTGTCACCATCACCAGCAGCCCCAGCAGGATGATCGACAGCGCGAAGGCGAGGTCCTCGCGGGCGAGCGGGTCGGCCTCGGGCGTCACCCGAAGCATCAGCACCATGGAAAGCGTCACCAGCCCGATGCCGGCGAGCATGGTCGGGCCGATGCCGACGGCGGTCTCGATGTCGCGGTGGATGCCGAGCCGCTGGATGATGCGATGCAGCCCGACGGGAATGACGATCGCCTTGAAGACCAAAGCGATGCCGGCGGTGATGTAGAGATGGTGCGCGTCCTGGATATAGGCCTGCCAGGCCACCGAGAGCGCCAGCACCACCGCATGCAGCGCAAAGACGTTGATCAGCGCGAACAGCCGGTCCTGGTAGAGCATCATGAAGGAGATCAGCACCAGGCTGCCGGCGAGCAGATGGGCGATGTCGAAGGTGAGACCGTTCATCACAGGCTCCGCGAAACGAACAGCAGGAGCGTGCCGAGCAGCGCCAGCATCAGCGCAGCGCCCAGGAAGTCCGGCACGCGGAAGACACGCATCTTGGCGACCGCCGTCTCGAACACGGCGAGCAGGATGGCAAGCACGGCGAGCTTGGCGAGATAGGCGGCGGCGCCGATGGCCAGCGATTGCGGCCCCGTCCCGGCGCTCGCCAGCCCCCAGGGCAGGAAGACGCAGGAGATCAGCGACATGTAGAGCAGCAGCTTGAGGAAGCTGGCGAGCTCGATCATCGCCAGATGGCGGCCGGAATATTCCAGGATCATCGCCTCATGCACCATGGTGAGCTCCAGGTGCGTGGCGGGATTGTCGACCGGGATGCGCGCGTTCTCGGCGATGGCCACCATCACCAGCGCGATCAGCGACATGCCGAGCGACACCCGCAGCCCGACCTGCGGCGAACCCATGAAGGCGGCGACAGTCGAAAGCTGCGTGGCGCCGGCCACCAGTGCCAGGCTGAAGACGATGAGCAGCATCGCGGGTTCGGCCAGCGACGCGATCATCACCTCGCGGCTGGCGCCGATGCCGCCGAAGCTGGTGCCGACCTCCATCCCCGCCAACGCCAGGAAGAAGCGCGCGCTGCCGAGCAGCGCCACGATGGCGATGAGATCGGCCGCCCAGCTGAACTGGAGGCCGGAGGCGAAGGTCGGAACGAGCGCCGCCGCGACCCATGTGGCGGCGAAAATCAGGTAGGGCGTCACGCGAAACAGCCAGGACGCGTTGTCCGCCAGCACGACCTCCTTGCGCATCAGCCTGACGAGATCGCGATAGGGCTGGATCACCGAGGGTCCCTGCCGCCGCACCAGCCTCGCCTTCACCTTGCGCACGAAGCCGATCAGAAGCGGCGCCAGCAACAGCACCGAAAACATCTGCGCGCCCTGCACGGCAAGCTCCAGGATCACGGCCATAGCGCAAGCACCAGGAGCAGGATGACGAGGTAGAGGAAGACCAGCGTCAGGTAGCGGCGGATGGTCAGGAACTGCAGGTGGTTCAGGCGCTCGGTGGCGAAATCGATCGCGCCGGCGATCGGCTGGTAGAAGATATCCCAGGCCAAATCATGCATATCGACCTTGAGGCGCGCCGGTTCGAGGGAACCCGGCGCCGGCATGTCCACCGTCTCGCGGGCGCGGAACGCGAAGCTGCCGAAGACGCGGCGGATGGGCTGCGCGAAGCTGACGGCGGTGTATTGCGCGGCGGGCACCGGGTCGGCGAAGCCGCACCCCCATGCAATGCCCCTGCGCAGCGCATGCGAGGCGAAGCGGTGGATGAAGAAGGCCGCGAGCGACGCCGAAATGGCGATGAAGGCGAAGACCAGCAGGCCGTTATAGGAGCTGCGGCTCTCCGCGATCGGCACGATCGACAGCCAGGGCTCGGCCATCTGCACCGGCATGCGGTCGCCGATGAGCGAAAGCGTCACCGGCGACAGGCCGTCGATGACCAAGCCGGGCAGGATGCCGGCGAGCAGGCAGAAGGCGGCAAGCACGGCCATCGCCGCCAGCGACCAGCGGTCGACCTCACGCGCCCGTTCCACCGCCGCCGATCGCGCCCGGCCAAGGAAGGTGATGCCGAATGCCTTGACGAAGCAGGCCGCGGCCAGCGCCGCCGCCAGCGCCAGCATGCCGCCGACCGCGGGCACGATGACCTTCAGCCCCCATTGCGGCAGTTCAGGGCTGCGCAATATGGCCTGGAAGACCAGCCATTCGGAGGCGAAGCCGTTGAAGGGCGGCAGCGCCGAGATCGAGACGCAGCCGACGAGAAAGACGAAGCTGGTGACCGGCAGGCGGTGGATGAGGCCGCCGAGCTTTTCCATGTCGCGTTCGCCGGTTGCCGTCAGCACCGCGCCGGCGCCGAAGAACAGCAGGCTCTTGAAGAAGGAATGGTTGAGCACGTGGAAGAGCGCCGCGGTGAGGGCCAGCGCCGCGGCCGAGGGCATGGCGTTCGCCTTGAAGGCAAGCGCAAGGCCGAGACTGGCAAAGATGACGCCGATATTCTCGATGGTCGAATAGGCGAGCAGCCGCTTCAGGTCCTTTTCCGTCAGCGCGTGAAGAATGCCCAGCACCGCCGTCACGCCGCCGATGAGGAGCACGGCGACGCCCGACCACCATGCCGGCGCGCCAAGCAGGTCGAACACCACGCGGATGAAGCCGTAGATGGCGACCTTGGTCATGACGCCGCTCATCAGCGCCGAGACGTGGCTGGGTGCCGCCGGATGGGCAAGCGGCAGCCAGGCATGCAGCGGCACCAGGCCGGCCTTGGAGCCGGCGCCGAGCAGCATGAGAACGAGCACCGCGCCTGCCGCGAACGGACCTGGATGCGCCGTCCGCATCGCGTCGAACGCATAGGTTCCCGCCGGGCCCGCCAGCAGGCCGAAGGCAAGCAGCAGCGCCATCGTGCCGAAGCTCGCCATCACCAGGTATATGGTGCCGGCGCGTCGGTTGGCCTCGTCGCGATGATGCGCCATGACCAGCGCCCAGGAGGCGAGCGACATGAACTCCCAGGACAAGAGGAAGCTGAAGGCGTCGTTGGCCAGCACCACGAGGTTCATGCCGGCGAGGAACGCCGGATAGAACGGCAGCACGCGATGCGGCGCGGATTCGTGCCGGCCGTAGCCAAGGGCATAAAGGCTGGTGACGGCGCCGCCCAGATTGACGACGATGAGGAAGAACGCCGACAGGCCGTCGAGACGGAACCGGGAGCCCGTCCAGGGCAGGCCGAGCGGCAAGGTGGCGGACGCCTCGCCGGAATTGCCGGCGAGATGGCTGGCAACGATCACGATCAGGGCGGCTGAAATGGCAAACGCGGCGCCGTAGACCAGACGCGTCGCGGTGGTGTGCCGGCTGACGACCGCGGCAAGGATGGCTGTTGCCAGAAGCGCGGCAGGACCGCACAGCACAAGAGCCACGGTCGAGATCACGGCAGGCTCCCGCCAGGCTCGACATCGCCGGCATCGGATGCCCTGGCCGGATCGAACCCGCTCTTCAGCCGCACGCCGCGACCGCCGCCCTGGCTGACCGTGCCTTCGCCGATCAGTTCGATGCCGGCCGCCTCGAGCGCGGCGATCAGCTTCATCAGCGAATCGACATTGCCCCGGATGATCGAGCCGCTGGCTTCCATGCGCTGGATCGTCGGCACCGACAGGCCGGACAATTCGGCAAGCCGGCGTTGATCGATGCCGAGCAACGATCTTGCGGCGCGCAATTGCGGTGCGGTTATCACCGACGACTCTCTCGTTCAGTTCTGAGATATGAGGTGTCGGTGCTGCAGCCTACATTAAAATGTTCTATCGTCAAGGATTGATGTATTAAACATATATGTTGATGCCACCGCAGCCGCAGGTCGGCTATGGGCATTTGCCAGCGGAAGATCGATTGCGAAGTAGCAAACGCGGTCCGGAGCCGTCATGCCCGCTCGCCAGAGGTGAGGAGAATATCAGCCTCCGCGACGCAATAAGGCGCGTGGCGGAAATCGCGGATGCGGACGACTTCATCGCCGCGCCAGTCGATCAGCACGAAGCCGCGCACCGTATCGCCGGCTCGCGGGTTACGGATCAGGATCGCCGGCCGGGCCTCGACGAAGCCGAGTGACAACCCCCAGTCGCTCATGCGGTCGTAATTGCCGAAATAGGTCGAGGCTTCCTTCTTGCCGTTGAGGCGGGCGCGGTTGACGACGTCGACCTGAATGTCCTCGGCGATCAGCATCCTCACCCCGTCGAAATCGCGCGCGTTGAACAGGTCGACATAGCGGCACAGCCGACGCCCCTCCTCCGGGTCGAGCTTCGGCATGGTCATGTCGTCCGGCAACGCCGCCATCGCCTTCAACTCCGCCCGGCCGCGATGCAGCGCCGCCTTGACGGCGGCAAGCGTCGCGCCCGTCACCTCGCAGGTCTCATGCAGGCTGAGGCCGAGCACGTCGACCAGGATCACGGCGCTGCGCTGCGTCGGCGTCAGCCGCATGAAGCGGCCCAGGCTCATGGCAGTCGCGAGCCTCGTCTCGGCGCTGGCGGAGAGGTCCGCTATCGCGGTCATGTCGGCCTCGCTCATTCGCGAACGCTCCCGCTGGCGGCGGCGCAGATGATCCTGCGCCGCATTGTGGGCGATGCGGAACAGCCATTGCTCGGGACGCTCGACGCGCGCGCCGCCATCATGGGCGGCAAGCGCCTTCACCGTCGCCTCCTGCACGATGTCCTCACCCTCGATCGCCGAGCCGGCCATGCGGGCGGCGTAGCGATGCAGTTTCGGCCGCAGGCCGACGAGCATGGCTTCAAGTTCCGCGCGGCCGAACCCTGCTGAGCTCATCGTCCTCTTTCTCGCCTCGCCGATCACAAGCCGGCCCTAGTCAGGCGGGCACGGCTTCATCGGCTTTGGCCAGCATACGATAGTTGCCGACGATCTTCGCCGGCGACCTCGCCAGCGGCGTCGAACGCCGCCCGGCATGATCGGCGCCGAACGCCTTGAACGCGTCCAGTTCGGTCAGCGCCGAACTGTCCTTGTCGTAACCGACGAGGTGGACGAATTCGCCATTCTCCAGTTCGAGCACCAGATAGCGCACCGATTGCGGCTGCGTTTCATCCAGCGCCTCGAACACCTTTGCCACCAGCGCCCGGTTCTCGGCGGTGCTGGCGTCCTTCACGCCGTAGCGGATGAGATTGTAGGTCATGGTCGTCTCCTGTTTGCGGATCTGCGTGAGGAAGACGTTCCATGGGCCCGAAAGGATTCCCGGGCGGGTTACTATCTTTCGATTCGTCTCCTGCGATCAGCCGCTTCCGCCGATCATGGAGACGATCGTGTCGTCGCCGGCCGATTGTGGTCGCATCCGGCCGCTGGCCAGCTCGATCGACAGTTTGCATAAGGCCGAGTTAACGGGTGTCGCCATGCCGTTGAGCCGCCCGAGAAGGACGATCTCGCCATTGAGGAAGTCCGTTTCGAGGGACCCGGTCCCGCGCACGATGCTTTGCAGTGTCGACGACCCGACGCGCACGCGGCCCGGGACAGTGCCGATTGTCAATTCTTCACGGGCCATGGCGTCGGTTTTGTCCCAGTCGATCCCGGCCGCGCTCAGCACGGCCTCGGCTTCGGCTCGTGCCTTCGCATACCATTTCCGCTGCAGCTCGGTATCCCCGAGCGCGGCGTCTATGATGTTTCGAAGGTTGGCCAGCAGCTTGCGATATTTGCTGCTCATCACATTGTCCCTGGGGTCGACGATGAAACCGGACGCGCTCAGAACCCCGCACAGTTTCTCGACTGTGCCGTCGATTCCGGAAGGATAGCGGCCGATATCGAAGGCGCCGATCCTGGGCGCGAAATAGGCCGCTACCTGGCCAGGCGTGTCGTAATCGGCCGGCAGCATCACCGTCGCGCCATAGACATTGGCGAAGAAACGCAACGCCAGCGGCTCGTTGGCAACGCCGTTCTGGAAACAGAATACGGGTTGCGCCGTTACGCCGGCGGCGTTGAGCCGCTGCAGTGCGCCGAGTGTGTCGGGGGTCTTCATCGTCAGGAGCACGACATCGTCCGGCCTGAAGGAAATCTCCGTCGGGTCGGCATGGACGGGAAAGCGCGCGATCCTGGTGCCTTGCGGGGTGGAAAGCGACAGCCCCGCAGCGCGGATGGCATCGAGCTGCCTGCCGCGGGCGATGCCGATGACCGCATGGTCGGAAAAGCTGAGCTGGGCCGCGATAGCGCCGCCGACCGCGCCGATGCCATAGACGATGATGCGCATGCTGTTCCCGCTGTGATTGGAGTTGGGACTTCGGTCGACAACGATTGACCGAAAAAGCCTACAGCTTTGTCGCTGAACCGGCGATCACCCAGGCGCTGCGTTCACGCAATCGTGGCTGCCGCCGCCCGCCCCGCGCTGCGGCCGGAAAAGATGCAGCCGCCGAGGAAGGTGCCTTCCAACGCCGCATAGCCATGCACCCCACCGCCGCCGAAGCCGGCCACTTCGCCCGCCGCATAGAGACCCGGCACCGGCTCGCCGGCGGCGTCGAGAACGCGGCTGTCGAGATCGGTCTGCAAGCCGCCCAGCGTCTTGCGGGTCAGGACGTTGAGGCGCACCGCGATCAGCGGGCCGTTCGCCGGATCGAGCATCTTGTGCGGCCTGGCGGTGCGGATCAGCTTGTCGCCGAGATAGGCGCGGGCGCCGCGCAGCGCGGTGATCTGCGCGTCCTTGGAGAATGGATTGTCGAGTTGCATGTCGCGGGCGCGGATCTCGCGCTCGACCTGGGCGACCTCCAGCAGCGGCGCGCCGCCGGCCAGCGCGTTCATGCGCGCCACCAGCTTTGCAAGATCAGCCTCGACGATGAAGTCCTCGCCCTTTTCCATGAAGGCTTTCACCGGGCCGGGAATTCCCGAGGTCGCGCGGCCCAGCACCTGCCGCCAGCTTTTCCCCGTGAGGTCGGGGTTCTGCTCGGAGCCCGACAGCGCGAACTCCTTCTGGATGATTTTTTTGGTCAGGATGAACCAGGAATAGTCGAAGCCGGTGCCCATGATGTGGCTGAGCGTGCCGAGCGTATCGAAGCCCGGGTAGAGCGGCACCGGCAGCCTTTTGCCGCGTGCGTCGAGCCAGAGCGACGAGGGGCCGGGCAGGATGCGGATCGCGTGATCCGTCCAGATCGGCGCCCAGTTGTTGATGCCCTCGACATAGTGCCACATGCGGTCGCGGTTGATGGTCGAGCCGCCGGCAGCCTCGGTGATCGCCAGCATGCGCCCGTCGACATGGTCGGGCACGCCGGTGATCATGCGCTTTGGCGGCGCGCCGAGGCGCTCAGGCCAGTTCCTGCGCACCAGCTCGTGGTTGCCGCCGATGCCGCCGGAAGCCACGATCACCGCTTGTGCATGGAACTCGAAGTCCCCGGTCACGGCGCGCGGGCTTTTGTGGCCGCGCTCGACGCTGCTCTGCTCCAGCACGTCGCCGCGCACGCCGGTGACCGTGTCGCCAGTGCGGACGATCTCGTTGACCCGGTGGCGGAACCTGAACTCCACCAGCCCGCGCTTTTGCGCCTCGCGCACACGCAGCACGAAAGGTTCGAGCACGCCGGGCCCTGTGCCCCAAGTGATGTGGAAGCGCGGCACCGAATTGCCGTGGCCGGTCGCACTGCCGCCGCCGCGCTCGGCCCAGCCGACCACGGGGAAGAATTTCAGGCCGCGCTCGATCAGCCATGAGCGCTTCTCGCCGGCGGCGAAGCCGACATAGGCCTCGGCCCATTTGCGCGGCCAGAAATCCTCCGGACGGTCGAAGGCGGCCGTGCCCATCCAGTCCTCGAGCGCGAGGTCGTGGGAATCGCGGATGCGCATGCGCCGCTGCTCGGGCGAATCGACCAGGAACAAGCCGCCGAACGACCAGAAGGCCTGGCCGCCCAGCGACTGCTCCGGCTCCTGGTCGACGATGACGATCTTCTTGCCGGCGTCGGCCAGCTCGGCCGCGGCGACGAGGCCCGCCAGCCCCGTGCCGACAATGATCACGTCCGCGTCAGCCATTTTTCCTCCGTGGCCGGCAAAGCAATTCCAGGAAAGGCGGTTTTCCGTCCGGAATTGCGTCAAACAAAAGAGCTAGACGTTCTCCCAGCCGTCCTTTTCTCCGGCGCGGAAGATGGCGTCGATGACTTTCTGGTTGAGCACCGATTCCTCCAGCGTGAAGACGCGGTCCTTGCCGCCCTGCGCGGCACGCACGAAGGCCTCGCATTCCAGCCGGTACTGCTGCGTGCCCGGGAAGCGGAACACCTGCGCTTCGGTGTGGTTCTGGTTGTGCAGCTCGATGCGGTGATGCTCGTAGAGCCCGGCATTGAACGGGCCAAAAACCTCGATGAAGCCCTTCTCGCCGTGGAACACCATAACCTGGCGGGCCGCCATCTGCGTCGACAGATAGAAGGACAGCTCGAAGTCGCCGAAATCCGCGCGGATCGAGGAATAGATGTCGGTTCCGAAGGTCTTGTCGCGCTCGATCGTCGCCTGCACGCGGATCGGCTCCTTGCCGGTCGAAAAGCGCGTCGACACCGTTGGATAAACGCCGATGTCGGGCAGCGCGCCGCCGCCGAGATCGAGCTGGTTGCGCATGTTCTTGGGGTCGACATTGTAATAGGAAAACGCGCCCTGCACATGCCGCAGCCGGCCGATGGCGCCGCCGGCGATGAGGTCGCGCACCTTGATCCATTGCGGATGGTAGACGACCATGAAGGCCTCGCAGACCAGCACTTTCTTTTCGTCGCGCAGCTTGATCAGCGGCGGGATGTCCTTGGCGTCGAGCGCCAGAGGCTTCTCGACCAGCACATGCTTGCCCGCTTCGATCGCCTTCGCCGTCCATTCGACATGCTGCGATGTCGGCAGCGGGATATAGACGCCGTCGACGTCCTTGGAGGCGAGCAGCTCCTCGTACGAGCCGAAGGCATGGCGGGCGCCGAAACGCTCGCCCAACGCCTTGGCCTTCGACAGGTCGCGGCTGGCGATCGCCGTCAGGACGCCGTTCTCCGAATCCACGATTGCCGGCAAAAGCTGCTCGCGGCCGATCTTTGCCGTCGACAGAACACCCCATCGGAACATCACGCTTCTCCATGTCGGTTTACAGGTAACGAGGTTTGCCCGAAATCGACGGAAAAGCCAATCGCAGACGCGGGCCACAAAACGCCTTCGTCATCCTCGGGCTTGACCCGAGGATCCATTCCGTAACCCTTGACGTAAAGTGCAGCGGCGCAGAATTCTGTAACTGTTGCAACGCTTTAGCGTCACGGAATGGATCCTAGGGTCTGCGCGCGTCGCTTCGCTCCTTGCTTCGCCCTAGGATGACGAACTCGAGGACGCGGGGCTTGGAACTACCCCCTTCTCCCCATCAGCGTCATGTCGAAGTCGACGATGTTGGAATAGAGCGGTGTGCCGACATCCATGCCGTAGCGCGACCTGAGCACCTTGCCGGTGACGTGGAACTTGCTCGTCCCGCTCTTCAATCCGCCGAGCTCGGCCGTGAATTTTTCCGAAAACGTCTTGCCGCGCGCCAGAAGATGCCGGCAGGCAGATTAGGGGCGGTGCCGACGGTTGAAAATTTGCTTATCAACCTTGAAGCGTGATCTTGCCGCGCTCCTACCCGCTCACCTGAAGAAATCCACGAACGCCCTCAGCGCCGGCCGCATCTGCCTGCGGCTCGGATAGTAGACGAAAAAGCCCTCGAAGGTCGGGCACCAATCCTCCAGCACGCGGATCAGCCGGCCGTCGGCGAGCGGCGCCCGCACATAGGGCTCGAAGACGAAGGCAAGCCCGGCGCCGTCGACCGCCGCCTGGGCGATCAGGTGATCTTCGTCGAGGATCAGCGGCCCCTCGGCCGCGATCTCGATTTCCTCGCCGTCCTTCTCGAATTCCCAGCGGTAGAGGATACCGCTGGAGAAACGGAAGCGGATGCAGCGGTGGTCGGCCAGCTCGCTCGGATGGCGCGGCTTCGGCATCACCGCGAAATAGGATGGCGCTGCGACCACCGCGCCGCGGATATTCGGCCCGATACGCACCGCGATCATGTCGCGCTGCAGGCTTTCGCCGAGCCGCACGCCGGCATCGAAACCGCCTTCGACCACATCGGTGAAGCGATCCTCGATGACGATCTCCAGCACGATGTCGGGATAGGCGGCGGCGAAGTCGGCAAGCCGTGGCGTCAGCACCAGATGCGCGGCGGTGCGCGGCACGGTCAGCCGCAGATTGCCAGCCGGCCGGTCGCGCGCCTCGACCGCCGTCTCCAGCGCCAGATCGATCTCCGACAACGCCGGCCGCAGCCGTTCGAGCAACTGTGCGCCTTCCTCGGTCGGCGCGACACTGCGGGTGCTGCGCGCCAGCAACCGCACGCCGAGCCGTGCTTCCAGGGTCGATACGGCATGACTGACCGCCGACGGCGCGATGCCGAGCTCGCGCGCCGCGCGGCGGAAGCTGGCGCATTGGGCGACGGTGGCGAGCACGGCGAGTTGGGAGAGGTTGGTCCGGTTCATTGTTCTATTTTATAGAGCAAGCCGTGCGAAAGAGAACCGATTATCGAACGGATCGCAAGGCGTTATCTCCCTCCCACCGCAACAAGGAGATGCGTGATGAAAACCCGCAAGCTAGGAACTGAACTCGAAGTCTTCCCCGTCGGCCTCGGCTGCATGGGCATGAGCTTCGGCTATGGCGGCCAGCCGGAGACGGAAGCCATCGCCACGCTGCGCCGCGCCGTCGAGATCGGCGTCACCTTCTTCGACACCGCCGAGGTCTATGGTCCGTTCGAGAACGAGATCCTGCTCGGCAAGGCGCTGAAGCCGGTGCGCGATCATGTGACGATCGCCACCAAATTCGGCTTCAAGATTTCCGAGCACGGCTCGGGCATGGATCGCATGATCGGCGTCGACAGTCGCCCCGAGCACGTCAAGGCGGTGGCCGAAGCCTCGCTCAAGCGGCTCAATACCGACGTGCTCGACCTCTACTATCAGCACCGCGTCGACCCCAACGTGCCGATCGAGGACACGGTCGGCGCCATGGCCGAGCTGGTGCGCGAAGGCAAGGTGCGGGCGCTCGGTCTGTCGGAAGTGAGCGGCGCGACGCTGCGCCGGGCGCACGCCGTGCATCCGATCGCTGCGGTGCAAAGCGAATATTCGCTGTGGAGCCGCGATCCCGAGGACGAGGTCTTTGCCGTCTGCCGCGAGCTCGGCATCGGTTTTGTCCCCTACAGCCCACTCGGCCGCGGCCTGCTCACCGGCACGATCGGCAAGCCCGACGCGCTCGGCGCCGGCGACTGGCGCCGCACCCTGCCGCGCTTCCAGGCCGAAGCGATGGCAGCCAACAACGCCGTCATCGCGGTGCTGGAAAAGCTGGCGGCTGAAAAGGGCGTCACACCGGCGCAACTGGCGCTCGCCTGGGTGCTGCACCAGGGCGATTTCATCGTGCCGATCCCCGGCGCAAGGAAGATACGCCATCTGGAGCAAAACACGGCGGCGGCCGGCATCGAGCTGAGCGCGGCGGAAGTAGCGGCAATCGGCGATGCGCTGTCGCCCGACAAGGTGGTCGGCAAGCGCTACACGGAGGAATTGCTGGCGCTGGTGAATGGGTGAAGGTGGAAAGGGCGCTTCGGCGCCGTTTTCTTGTTGAGACGTTGGCGCGCCCCCCTCTGGCCTGCCGGCCATCTCCCCCGCAAGGGGGGAGATCAGATGTCGCCACCGCTTTCGCTAATCGCCAACGTTGCAGGATGGGCAGCATCGACGAAACTGCCAATCTCCCCCCTTGCGGGGGAGATGTCCGGCAGGACAGAGGGGGGTGCTGTCCCGCCGACATTAGGCTCCTTATCTTTGGCACCTACCACGCCACCACACCAATCTCCGGCCAGTACTCCCGCGCCCTTTTCCCCTTGGCTTCATGCGTCCGCTGATTGTCCAGCACCCTGTTCGGCGTAATCCGAAACGAAAAAATGTCGTCGAGCCCGAACGGCGCCACCAGCTCCAACGCTCCGTCTGGGCCGTGCCGCACCCCGACCGCATGCGTCTTCGAGGCAAAATAGCTCACCGGCTCGCTCGCGCTCGCATAGCGCGGGCACTCCTGCCCGAATTTTTGCGGATACCACAGATGCACCCGCGCCTGGTTGCGCACCTCGACCGGCAGCGACAGTCCCGCGAAATGCTTCGCCGCCCGGCGGATCACCGCATCCTCTGCCTCGTAGGACAAATCGGCGTCGTCGAAATAGAACAGGTCGACATCCTTGATGCCGTATCCAGGCGGCTTGCCGGTCAGATGGTTCCAGACGCTGTTGTAGAGCGCGCCGGAAACCACCAGCCAATCCGGCAGCGCAAGCTCACGAACCCGCGGCAGCGTCTCGCTGAGCACTGGATCGGCCGCGACGATGGCGAGGAAGGCCGCGCGCTGTTCTTCGAAGGAAAGGCCGGAATAGCGGAGATGGTGCATCGCCCTTTGGACGGCGATTCGCCATCGCTCCGCAATCTGAATTCTTTAGGTCCGCAGCACGCCGCCCGTCTGCTTGTTGACGTTCTCGACGATGCGCTTTGCCAGCGCCTCGAAATCCTCGTCGGTCAGCGTCTTTTCGACCGGCTGGATCGACACTTCGATGGCGATCGACTTCTTGGCCGCCCCCAGCGAGGCGCCTTCGAACACATCGAACACCGAAACGCCGGTGACCAGCTTCTTGTCGGCGGCCAAAGCCGCACGCACCAGCGTGCCGGCCTCGACCGTCCGGTCGACGACGAAGGCGAAATCGCGCTTCACAGCCTGGAAGGGCGAGAGCTCCAGCTTCGGCTTGGTGCGCGTCGGCTTGGCCTTCGGCTCCGGCACGGCGTCGACGAAAACCTCGAAGCCGCAAAGCGGACCGGACACGTCCAGCCCGTCCAGCGTCTTCGGATGGAATTCGCCGAAGGTGCCGAGCACGGTCTTGGGCCCGAGCTTGATCGTACCCGAGCGCCCGGGATGATACCAGGCGGGACCACCCGGCTCGATCTGCAGCCGGTCGACCGGCGCGCCGCAGGCTTCGAGCGCGGCGATCGCATCGGCCTTGGCGTCGAACACGCCGACCGGACCGGCATTGCCGGCCCAGCTGCGCCCCGAACCGTCGAGCTTGGCCGTGCCGCGCCGCACGCCGGCGGCGACGCGGCGCTGCTGGTCGGCGCCATCACCCTCATAGGTGCCCGAGACCTCGAACAGCGCCACATCGCCGATGCCCTTGTCGGCATTGCGCTGCGCGGCCGCGATCAGCCCCGGCAGCAGCGACGGCCGCATGTCGGACATGTCGGCGGCGATCGGGTTGGCGAGCTTGAGTCCCGTCTGGCCGCCGCCGAACAGCTCGGCGTGTTTTGCCGGAATGAACGACCAGGTGACGGCCTCCATCATGCCGCGCACGGCGAGCGCGCGCTTGGCCGCGCGGGTGCGCACCTGCAGCGTGGTCAGGATCCTGCCGTTGACCGCGTCATGCGAGGTAAGCGGCTGCGGCGCGATGTTGTCGACGCCATGGATGCGCATCACCTCCTCGACCAGGTCGGCCTTGCCGTCGACATCCGGCCGCCAGGACGGCACCTCCACTTTGACGACGTCGCTCAGTCCTTTCGGCTCGAAGCCGAGCCGGGTCAGGATGCCGAGGGCTTCCTCTCTCGGCACCTCGATGCCGGTCAGCCGTTTCACTTCCGACAGCGGGAACGAGACGATCTTCGGCTTGTGGCCGGCATAGCCGGCAACCTCGATTTCAGAAGGCGTGCCGCCGCAGAAATCGAGCACCAGCTTGATCGCGAGCTCGACGCCCGGCACCATGAATTCCGGGTCGACGCCGCGCTCGAAGCGGTAGCGCGCATCGCTGATGACGCCGAGCGCGCGGCCGGTGCGAGCCGTGGTGATCGGATCCCAGAGCGCCGATTCGATCAGCACGTCGGTGGTGTTCTCGTCGCAGCCCGAATGCTCGCCGCCCATGATGCCGGCGATCGATTCCACGCCATTGTCGTCGGCGATCACGCACATTTCCGGCGTCAGCGTGTATTCGCGCCCGTCCAGCGCCAGTACAGTCTCGCCGTCCTTGGCGCGGCGCACCACGAGGTTGCCGGCGACCTTCTTCGCATCGAAGACGTGCAGCGGCCGGCCGCGGTCGAAGGTGACGTAGTTGGTGATGTCGACCAGAGCTCTGATCGGGCGAAGCCCGATGGCGATCAGCCGCTGCTGCAGCCATTTCGGCGACGGGCCGTTCTTGACGCCCTTCACCAGCGTCAGCGCGAAGCCGGGGCAGAGCTCAGGCGCCTCGATCGTGACCTTGACCGGGCACAGGCCATCGCCGGCATGCGGCATGATTCCGCCACCGGTGAGCCGGCCAAGCCCGCTCGCCGCGAGATCGCGCGCGATGCCGTAGACGCTGGTCGCGTCCGGCCGGTTCGGCGTCAGGTTGATCTCGATGACGGGATCGTCGAGATGCGCGTAGGCGGCGAAGCTGGTGCCGACCGGCGCGTCCTGCGGCAAATCGATGATGCCGTTATGCTCGTCGGAGATTTCCAGTTCGCGCTCCGAGCACATCATGCCGTGGCTTTCGACGCCGCGGATCTTGCCGACCGAGAGCGTCACGTCGATGCCGGGAACATAGGTGCCGGGCGCCGCGAAGGCGCCGATCAGGCCGGCGCGGGCGTTGGGCGCGCCGCACACCACCTGCACCGGCGGCTTGCCGTCGCCGGTGTCGACGGTCAGCACGCGCAGCCGGTCGGCGTCGGGATGCTGCACCGCCGTCAGCACCTTGGCGATGACGAAGGGCTTCAGACCGGCCTTGTCGTCGACATGCTCGACTTCGAGGCCGATCGCGGTCAGCCGCTCGACGATTTCGGCCAGAGAGGCGTCGGTCTCGAGATGGTCCTTGAGCCAGGAGAGGGTGAATTTCATGGTTCTGTTCCGTTTGGTCCTTGCCCGTCCGACCCTTGTTGGTTGGGGCGGGGCACGCTGGTCTTCAGATGTCTGGGCAGATCGTCCGGCATGTGCAGGAAGGGCAGCTGCTCACGCACATAGGCATGCAGCGTCGGCCTGAAATAAGCCGGCATGTCCATGGCGCCGAGCATCAAATAGATCTGGTTGTCGAGCCGTTGGTCGATATAGGCGATCGGCGAGCCGCAGATGCCGCAGAACGAGCGCTCCACCGGACCGTTGCGGTAGCTTTTCAGCGATTTGCCCTCGAGCGCGACCTGGTCGGCCATGAAGCCGACAAAGGCCGACACCGGCGCGCCCGTGGCGCGCCGGCAATCGCCACAATGGCAATAGCTGATGTGGTGCGGCTCGGCCGAGGCCTCGAACCGCACCGCGCCGCAGCGGCAACCCCCGGTGTGGGGTGCGGTCATGTCGACAATCCCCCGAACAGCGTCGGCAGGTCGAGCGGCCTGAAGCCGTAATGCGACAGCCAGCGCACGTCGGCGTCGAAGAAAGCGCGCAGGTCCGGCATGCCGTATTTCAGC
The DNA here is from genome assembly GCF_006439595.1 of Mesorhizobium sp. B3-1-9. Lineage (NCBI taxonomy): Bacteria > Pseudomonadati > Pseudomonadota > Alphaproteobacteria > Hyphomicrobiales > Phyllobacteriaceae > Mesorhizobium > Mesorhizobium sp. B3-1-9. The sequence continues at coordinate 92,656 of NZ_VFTJ01000014.1, read as the reverse complement.
ATGGCAATGCGGTCGATGCCCATGCCCCAGGCGAAGCCTTGATATTCGTCGGGATCGAGCCCGCCGGCGCGCAGCACGTTGGGGTGGACCATACCGCAGCCCAGGATCTCCATCCAGTCGGAGCCTTCCCCGAAGCGCACTTCGCCCGGACGCGAACGGTCGCACTGGATGTCGACCTCGAGGCTGGGCTCGGTGAACGGGAAGAAGGAGGGGCGGAAGCGCATCTTGACCGACGGCACCTCGAAGAAGGCCTTGCAGAACTCCTCCAGCACCCACTTCATGTTGGCAATATTGGCCGACTTGTCGACCACCAGCCCCTCGACCTGATGGAACATAGGCGAGTGGGTGGCGTCGGAATCCTGCCGGTAGGTCTTGCCGGGGATGACGATGCGGATCGGCGGCTTCTGCCGCTCCATGGTGCGGATCTGCACGGGCGAGGTGTGCGTGCGCAACAGCTTGCGCTCGCCCTTCTCGTCCGGCTGGAAGAAGAAGGTGTCGTGCATTTCGCGCGCCGGATGCCCCTCGGGGAAATTCAGCGCGGTGAAATTGTAGTAGTCGGTCTCGATATCCGGACCTTCGGCAATCGCGAAGCCGAGATCGCCGAAGATCGCCGCGATCTCGTCGATCACCTGGCTGATCGGATGGATGCGGCCACGCTCGGCCGGCGACTGGCGAACGGGGAGCGTGACATCGACCTTCTCGGCAGCGAGCCGGGCGGCGATTGCCACATCCTTGAGCTCCGCCTTGCGCGCGGCGAGCGCCTCGGTGACGCGGTTCTTCAGGCCGTTGATCGCCGGGCCCTTCACCTGGCGCTCCTCGGCGCTCATCGCGCCGAGCGTCTTCAGCATTTCGGAAACCGAGCCCTTCTTGCCCAGCGCCGAGACGCGCACCGCCTCAATCGCCGGCTCGTCGGCCGCGGCCGCGATTTCGGCTAGAAGGGAATTTTCAAGTGTATCCAAGCCGGTAGTTGCGTCGTTCACGGTCAAACTCGCTTCGTTGGAAATCACGCTAAAGGTGAAAATCACTTTAAACGTGACAGGTCAGGCGCAAAAAAGAACCCGCGCCAGCCGTGCCAGCGCGGGTTCCCCAAATCAGTACTAAAAATGCTTGGGAAGCGCTGGCTTAGGCGACAGCGCTCTCAAAAGCATTCGGCGTGGTGTTCTTCAGATATTCGAGCGCGACCTTGGCCTTCGCGACCAGCGCGGCGAAAGCCTGCGGCTCGTGGATGGCCATGTCCGAAAGAACCTTGCGGTCGATCTCGATGCCGGCCTTGTTGAGGCCGTCGATGAAGCGGCCATAGGTCAGGCCGTGCTCGTGCGTCGCGGCGTTGATGCGCTGGATCCACAGCGCGCGGAACGAGCGCTTGCGGTTCTTGCGGTCGCGGTAGGCGTACTGCAGCGACTTTTCCACCGCCTGCTTGGCGATGCGGATGGTGTTCTTGCGGCGGCCGTAGAAACCCTTGGCGGCTTTCAGGACCTTCTTGTGCTTGGCGTGGGCGGTGACGCCTCTCTTTACGCGTGCCATGTCATGATCTCCTTAAAACGCTGTTCCGGAACCGAGTGCTCAGAGGCCGTTCGGCAGAAAATTCTTGATGACCTTCTTGCCGTCCGGTTCAGCCAGAACCATCGTGCCGCGGGCATCGCGAATGAACTTGTTGGAACGCTTGATCATGCCGTGGCGCTTGCCGGCGGCAGCCGACAGCACCTTGCCGGTGGCAGTAATCTTGAACCGCTTCTTGGCGGCCGATTTGGTCTTCATCTTGGGCATTTTGCTACTCCATATTGGTGGCGCACCATCGCGCTTCTTTTTTCGCTTCGGGCCGACCAAAGCCCGAAAAGCAAATGAAACCGCCACGGCATGCCCTGCCGGGCGGTTTTCTTGGAACGGCGGTCCTATAGATCAAAGACGGCGCGGGCGCAACACCTGAAGCGGACACACCTGACGCTGCACGCACCGAAGCTGCGCGCCCTCCTCAAGTCTCCGAAGATTAGAGTGTGCTAACGCAGCGCTCATCAGTCACACGTCACCTCTCGTGGACTCGAGATTGAAAAGGACGCGTTCCAATACATATTCGTCGCCGTCGAAGACGAACTCGGCGCGATAAAATCCATAGCCCCAGTGCTCTGGAGCACCCGCTACCACTTCTTTCCCATCGATGGTCGTGGTCGCCGGCAAGGCCCACACCTTGTCTCCCAATTCCTTTGTTGGCGGCCGATCGCCTAGGTAGCAATAAGCGAAGCCTCGGTTCCGCCCGTCGTCGACATCGATATTTGTTGTATTTACTGATGGTAAGACTTCATAGGCGGCAATCCTCGCGGTTCGCTCCACAGGCCATTTGTCTTGCCTCATCGAAGTGTCCGCCGGATAGAACGCAGCAGCTTTTGTGGTGCTGCTACCTTTGCTGCTGGCTTTCAGCCCCACCAATTGTGTACCATCGCGGCGCAGTGCCCCGAAATCCGGTTGCCAGAAGCCTCCATTTACCCCTAGGGCCAGCCCATCGTCGCGGGTCTGTTTTTTCGCCTTTTTTCGCGCTTCGCGAATTTCGCTCGTAAGGGAGGCTTGGGTGGTCGTGTCCAAGAGTGTCTGGGAGATAGTCCAGTAGCGGGCAGCGGTCGATGGCCGGTACTTGCGCACGATCTCCCGCTCCGGCCCGGACAGTCTCCAGCGGGAAAAGGCGGAGCAACTTCTTCCGAACGCCGGATAGCTCCTCGTGAGGCCGAGCAGTCCGAGTTGATAGTCATTTTGTGCCGAATGATACTGACTGCGCGTAATGATGTTCTGTGGGCCATTGGCGCGGAAAGCATCGAACTCGGCGCGCGTAGCGCGCTCGACCGTCGCTTTGTCGAACCTCAGCACCGATTTCGGGCTTCGGTAGGCGTCGTCAGTCATATAGCCCGTGCCGAAGGCCATGGTGTCGGCATTCTCATAGACGACCATCACCGGTAGAAAATCCGCGGGCACGCCGCCGTTTTCCGTCGTGTCGCCACGGCAGGCATCGGGCGCACGAACCACCACCGCCTTACCGTCGCCCATGCGCTGCCCCCAAACTGTTGGGATCAGACCGGCTTCATAAGTCGAGGAACTGTCCTTGTGGTGAATGTTGAGGACGTTGCAGCCGACAACGATGTCATAGTGCTGCTGCTCGCCCTTATAGGCAAAGTCGACCTTCAGTCGGAAATAGGTGCCTCGGTCAACATTGGCGTCCTTCGTGAAGGACCATTGCCCGGTCGCGTGCTCGCGGTTGGCGGTCGCCGTCACCCAAGCCAAAGCCAGGAGAATGAACCCACCGACGGCGGCAACGGCAGTCCTCACCCTCAAGATTTGCTCCGTGTGGAAGACATTCGCAAATGTGGTGGTGCCGACCTGACGCTCGACTCGGTGCACCCCCCGGGCGCTTTATTTGCCACGATCATCGCTACACCATTCGTGTAGCCAGACTATTAACATGCCCGGAAGTTAGCCCGACTATTCGATAGTGCTTCTGTCCGTCAATTCTTAAGGCAGCGTGAACCACACCGGCAGCATCCCCGACTGCTGCATGCCGTCGATCAGCTCGAAGGCCGGCAGCGCCACCAGGAACACCAGCCCGTCGAGCAGCGTGTTCAAGAGCAGGCGGGGCTTGAAGCTGCCGGTATCGCCTTCCTGGTAGAGCGAAAGGTTCGGGAAGAAGCGCGGCACCCTGGCGAGATAGGCCTGGTAGGGCGCGCCGAGCACTTCCTTGAGATACCGCTCCTCGCGCAGGATGACGATGTGGAAGGCGCCGGCGCAGAGCAGCGAAAACAGGACGATGCCGCTGAACGAGCCGATCTGCGCGCCGACGCCGGCGGCAGCGACGGTCGAAAACAGATAGAGCGGGTTGCGGGTGATCGAATAAGGCCCGCCGGTCACCACTTCGGCCGACTTGCGCCCGCCGATATAGAGCGTCGACCACAAGCGCCCGACAATGCCGAGGAAGATCAGAAGCACGCCGAACATCTCGATCGACTCGTGCATCGAGGTCTCGGGCGGAAAGCTCGATTGGCCGAACAGCAATGCGCAGAACAGCACCACGATCAGCACCGCCAGCACGATCCGGCGCATGTGCTGATAGCCGCCCAACCCTTCATTCTGGTTGTCGGCCGGGACCTTCACTTCATCGACCATGACCCATCCGATCGCATTTTGCTCGCGATCGGGAAACCCGATCATCGATTTGTTCGCGATCGCGAAGCGATCGTCGAGGTAGCCGGCGATCGGATTGAAAACAGGCGCCCCGCCGATCGCCGGGACGCCGTGCCCGGCAATTCGGGCGGATTTTAGAGCGGGATACGAAGAGCCCGGCAACTCTCGAAACCGTGATAGACGCGACGCTTTGACGGTCGCGCCTTCCCGGTCAGCGCGGCGCCAGCACCATCATCATCTGGCGGCCTTCGAGCTTCGGCTCCGCCTCGACCTTGGCGATCGTCGCAACTTCCTCGCGCACCTTGTTCAGAAGCTGCATGCCGAGTTCCATATGCGCCATCTCGCGGCCCCGGAAGCGCAGCGTCAGCTTGACCTTGTCGCCTTCCTCGAAGAAGCGCCGCACGGCCTTCATCTTGGTCTCGTAGTCATGGCTGTCAATGTTCGGGCGCATCTTGATCTCCTTGATCTCGATGACCTTCTGGTTCTTGCGCGCTTCGGCCGCCTTCTTCTGGTTGGCGTATTTCAGCTTGCCGAGATCGAGGATCTTGACGACCGGCGGTACCGCGTTGGGCGATATCTCGACCAGATCGAGCCCAGCCTCTTCGGCCAGCAGCAATGCGTCGTTGATGGAAACATCGCCTCGGTTCTGGCCGTCGGCGTCGATAAGCTGGACCCGGGGCACCCGGATGTCTCGGTTGGAGCGCGGCCCGTCCTTGGTGGGTGCCGCTGCTTTGAAAGGTCTGCGAATGGTCGTGGTCTCCTCGGCCGTTTCGTTCTGGGTTCTTTAGACAAAAAATAGGTGGACGCGCCTATGTGGTGAGCGCGGGGCGTGAGTCAATAGCATAGCCCCGCCGGAAAATCACCTGCCGCCTGGCAATTGTCTGCACCAAGCAAAGAAACGCCGCGAGCACTTTTCGTTGAACCACCGCCTGTGCCAAAAGACCGGCCGAGAGGACAAGCTCATGGCCGCCAGCGCTCCGGTTTTCATCGATGTGGACGGGTCGGACATCGCCGTCAGGCAGGCGCCTGGCGCCGCACCCGGCGTGGTCTGGCTCGGCGGCTACAAGTCCGACATGCTGGGCACGAAGGCGCAGACGCTTGCCGCCTGGGCCACGAGCGAAGGTCGTGCCTATCTGCGCCACGACTATTCCGGCCACGGCGAATCGGGCGGCGCGTTCGCCGACGGCACGATCTCCAGATGGCTGGCCGAGAGCCTTGCCGTCTTTCGCCGGTTCAGCCAGGGCAAGCAGATCTTGGTCGGCTCCTCGATGGGGGCGTGGATCGCGCTGCGCATGGCGCAGGAGCTGCGCAAGGCGGGCGACACAAGGGTTGCCGGCCTCGTTCTGCTTGCCCCGGCGCCTGATTTCACCATCGAGCTGATCGAGCCGGTGCTGACCGACGCGCAGCGCCGCGATCTCGAGGAAAAAGGCTTCTTCGCCGAGCCGTCCGACTATTCGGACGAGCCTTATATCTACACGCGCGCGCTGATCGAGGATGGCCGCGCCAACCGGGTGATGACGGGGCCGATCGACACCCATTGCCCGGTGCACATCCTGCAGGGCCTGGCCGATCCGGACGTGCCTTCTGGCCATGCGCTGAAGCTGGCCGCGATGCTGCCCGCCGACGACGTGACGCTGTCGCTGATCCCGGACGGCGACCATCGCCTGTCCCGCCCCGAGGATCTCGATATGCTCAAGCGAGCTGTAGGCGACATGGTCAAGCGGGCCGCGGGATAATGCGCATCTCCATCCCGATATCCGCCTTCGTCGCGGCGATCGTCGGCTTCGGCGGCACGCTGGCCCTCGTCATCGCCGCCGCCAAGGCGGTCGGCGCCACCCAGATCGAGACCGCAAGCGGCGTGACGGCGATCTGCCTGGCCATGGTCGTGGAATGTCTGTGGCTATCCTGGCGCACCAAGATGCCGGTGATCACCGCATGGTCGACGCCCGGCCTGGCGCTGATCGCGGCCTCCAGCGGTTTTACCATGCCGCAGGCCGTCGGCGCCTTCATCGTCACCGGCATCCTTTTGGTCGCCACCGGCCTGTTCGGACCGCTGACCCGGCTGATCGCGAAGATCCCGGCCTCGGTCGCGTCCGGCATGCTGGCCGGCATCCTGGTCAGCTTCGCCGTCAATGCGGTGAAGGCCATTCCAGCCGACCCCTGGCTGATCCTGCCCTTGATCGCCGCCTTCTTCGTCATCCGCCTGTTCAACCCGGCTTTATCGGTGCTGGTGGTGCTGATCGGCGGCGGCCTCGCCGCTTTCCTCACCGGCCGCGTCGGCAGCCTGCCGGCGCCGGAACTGTCGACATTGACGTTCATTGCGCCGCAATTCACCGCCTCGGCGATCATCGGCCTTGCCCTGCCACTCTATCTGGTCACCATGGCCTCCCAGAACCTTTCCGGTCTCGCCGTGCTGCGCGCCGCGGGCTATCATCCGGAGCCCGGTCCGCTGATCGGCGTCACCGGTCTGTTTTCGCTGCTCTCGGCGCCGTTCGGCGCCGCGACCACCAATCTTGCGGCGATCTCGGCCGCCATCTGCACCGGCCCCGATGTCCATCCCGACCCTGCCGAGCGCTGGAAGACCGGGCCGTTCTACGCGCTCGCCTATCTCATCTTCGCGATCTTCGGCGCCTCGCTCGTGGCGATCTTCGCCGTTCTGCCGCAAAGCCTGATCGTGCTGGTCGCGGGGCTCGCCTTGACGGCGCCCTTGGCCAACGCGCTGTCGATCGCGCTGAAGGACGAGGCCGAACGCATGCCGGCCACCGTCACCTTCGCCGTGACGGCTTCGGGGCTCACGCTCTTCGGCGTCGGCGCCGCATTTTGGGGGTTGGTCGCCGGAATGGCAGTGCTTTTCCTCGAGAAGCTCAAAAAGCGATAATCATTTCAGGTGTTTCGCCGGTTTTGGCCGGGTTTGCCTTGAATAGCCGATTTCGCCTTCCCATTTCGATTCCACGCAGCCGGTTTGGCTGTCTCCAATGGAAGGATTGGGAGAAAATGAACACAAGTGCATTGATCCGTCCGGCCTGGACGCCGGCCACCATCGCGCTGATGGTCATCGGCTTCATGGTGTTCTGGCCGCTCGGCTTCGCCATGCTCGCCTACATCATCTGGGGCGATCGGTTGGAAGGCTTCAAGCGCGACGTCAACCGCGCCACGGACGGCATCTTCGCCGGCTGCCGCCGCGGTTCCGACAAGGCGGCCCGCTGGGGCCACGGCTCGGCCCGCACCGGCAACGTCGCCTTCGACGACTGGCGCGAGAAGGAACTCGAGCGCCTCGCCGAGGAGCGCCGCAAGCTCGACGAGATGCTGACCGAGTTCGATGACTACGTCCGCGAACTCCGCCGCGCCAAGGATCAGGACGAGTTCGACCGCTTCATGGCGAACCGCAACAAGTCGACCGCGCCGACCCCCACCGGCTCGACCGACAAGACCGCTCCCAAGCGCGGCAAGGGCACGACCCTGCTCGACGACTAAGATCCGGCGACAGGTCTTAGGCTGATAAAACGGCGTCGCGCGAGCGGCGCCGTTTCTTTTTTGTTCTCCATGTGCCTTCCCTCCACTGGCCGTTTTTTTCGAATCGCGTATCGTCCAGCCATGACCCTCGGCTTCTTTCGCAATCTGACCAAGCCAAAGCCCACGCCTGTCGTGGAGCGCGAACATTGCGTCGCCGGCCGCACGCTGCCGCTGAAAATCGTCGAAAGCGCCAGGGCCCGGCGGCTCACGCTGCGCATCGATTCGGGCGGCCAGGGCCTGCGCGTCACCGTGCCGCCGGGCCTGCGCCGGGGCGAGGTGGAGAAATTCCTCGACCGCCATCAGGACTGGCTGGAACAGCGGCTGGCCAAGGTGCCGACGAGGCCGCAGGTGCGCCCGGGCATCAGGATCCCGATCCGCGGCGTGCCGCACCGTATCGTGCATGAGTCTTCGAGGCGCGGCACCGTCACCGTCGCGCGCGACGAGCGCGGCCCGCTCCTGATCGTCCATGGCGAGCGCATCCACCTGCCGCGCCGCATCGCCGATTACCTCAAGCGCGAGGCCAAGAAGGAGATCGAGAAGCTGGTGGTGAAGCACACCGAGGCGATCGGCAAGCGCGCCAAGGCAATAAGGTATAAGGATACCTCCAGCCGCTGGGGGTCATGCACCTCGGAGGGCAATCTCTCCTTCTCGTGGCGCATCATGATGGCGCCGCCGGCGGTGATAAACTACCTGGTGGCGCATGAGGTGGCGCATCTGAAAGAGATGAACCACGGCCCGAAATTCTGGAAACTGTGCGAAAAACTCTGCCCCGACACCGATCGCTGCAAGGATTGGCTGAAGCGGAATGGTGGGGCGTTGCAGGCGATTGTTTTTGAGTAGCTACTCTGATGTTGCGCGCGGATGCGCGCGCAACATCTAGACGCCGAGTTCCTTCGCGCCCCCCTCTGCCCTGCCGGGCATCTCCCCCACAAGGAGGGAGATCAGCAGCTCGGGCGCCTCGCTCTTTCTGTAATGTTGGTGATTGGCGAAAGCCGGCGTGACGTCTGATCTCCCCCCTTGTGGGGGAGATGTCCGGCAGGACAGAGGGGGGCGCTGTCCCGCCGACCTCCTGCTATTTTGCGCTTATACCCACGCCGGCGTTGATCGCTCAATCGTCATTCGCCGCGTTCAGCTCTTCCGGCCGCAGTCCTTCCTCGGTATGCGGCCACGGCAAAAAATCCCGGTCAAACGTATCGCTGCTGAAATACTCCAGCGCCCGGTGCGCCTCGGCGCCGTTATAGGCGGCCTTGTCCATCAGATGCGCGATCACCTCGCGCGCCTGCGCGATCTTCTGCTTGAGTTCGGCGACGGTCCGGTCGGCCATGCTTATCGTTCTCCCGCCTGTGGTTCCTATATCAACGTAGTGTTTTCCGCAGAACCGGCAACAGCATGCTTTTTCTCGACTCTTTGGCCGTTTCGTGCCAATCCCGCGCCATGACGCTCGACATCAAGATCTGCGGATTGAAGACCGACGCCGCGATGACCGCCGCGCTTGCCGGCGGCGCCAGCCATGTCGGCTTTATTTTCTTCGCCAAGAGCCCGCGCTATGTCGAGCCGGCCGAGGCCGGGCGCCTGCGCGAAGCGGCGCGCGGCAAGGCCAAGGCGGTCGCCGTCACCGTCGATGCCGATGATGCCTTCCTCGACGAGATCGTTGCCAAGATGCAGCCGGACATGCTGCAGCTGCATGGTTCGGAGACATCCGAGCGCGTGGCGGAACTCAAGGCCCGCTATGGCCTCCCGGTCATGAAGGCGCTGTCGGTCAGCGAGGCGGCGGATCTGGCGCGGGTAAAACCCTATATTGGCGTCGCTGACCGCTTCCTTCTGGACTCCAAGCCGCCGAAGGGATCGCAACTGCCGGGCGGCAACGGCGTCGCCTTCGACTGGCGCATCCTTGCCGGCCTTGACGCCGGGCTCGATTACATGCTTTCCGGTGGGCTAAACGCCGCCAATGTCGGCGATGCCCTGAGACAGGCCGACCCGCCCGGAATAGACGTTTCGTCCGGCGTGGAAAGCGCTCCGGGCGTCAAGGATCCGGCGCTGATCGAGCAGTTTTTCCGGGCCGTCAGGGCCGCGCGCGACGACCGCGCCGCCTGAGCACAACCAAAATCAGGAGATCGGCGATGAACAAGCCGGCAATGCCCAATTCCTTCCGCACCGGGCCCGACGAGCAGGGCATGTTCGGCATTTTCGGCGGTCGTTTCGTCGCCGAAACGCTGATGCCGCTGATCCTCGATCTGGAAAGGAACTGGAACGAGGTCAAGAACGATCCAGAGTTCAAGGCCGAATTGCAGAACCTGTCGACCCATTATGCTGGGCGGCCGTCGAAGCTCTATTTCGCCGAAGGGCTGACGAAGCATCTCGGCGGCGCCAAGGTCTATTTCAAGCGCGAGGACCTCAACCACACCGGCTCGCACAAGATCAACAATTGCCTCGGCCAGATCCTGCTCGCCAAGCGCATGGGCAAGAAACGCCTCATCGCCGAGACGGGTGCGGGCCAGCACGGCGTGGCCTCGGCAACCGTCGCGGCGCGCTTCGGCTATCCGTGCGTCGTCTACATGGGCGCCACCGATGTCGCCCGCCAGAGCCCCAACGTCTTCCGCATGAAGCTGCTCGGCGCCGAGGTGCGGCCGGTCACCGCCGGCCACGGTACGCTGAAGGATGCCATGAACGAGGCGCTGCGCGACTGGGTCACCAATGTCGAGGACACCTATTACCTGATCGGCACCGCCGCCGGCCCGCATCCCTATCCGGAGCTGGTGCGCGACTTCCAGTCGGTGATCGGCACGGAAGCCCGCGCCCAGATGCTGGAGCAGGAAGGCCGGCTGCCCGATGTCATCATCGCCGCCGTCGGCGGCGGCTCCAACGCCATCGGCCTGTTCCATCCCTTCCTCGACGACAAGGATGTGCGCATCATCGGCATCGAAGCCGGCGGCCGCGGTCTCGACGGCATCGAGCACTGCGCCTCGATGAATGCCGGCAAGCCTGGCGTGCTGCATGGCAACCGCACCTATCTATTGCAGAATTCGGACGGCCAGATCCTCGACGGCCACTCGATCTCGGCCGGCCTCGACTATCCGGGCGTCGGCCCCGAGCATTCCTGGCTGCGCGATTCCGGCCGCGTCCAGTATGAGCCGATCCTCGATGACGAGGCGCTGGATGCCTTCCAGCTCATCACCCGCGTCGAAGGCATCATCCCGGCGCTGGAATCGGCGCATGCCATCGCGCACGCGATGAAGATCGTGCCCAAGATGGACAAGGACCAGATCGTCATCGTCAATTTGTCCGGCCGCGGCGACAAGGACGTGCACACGGTGGCGAGCATGCTGGGCATGGAGATCTGACAATGACCACCCGCATCGACCGCCGCATGGCCAAGCTCAAAGCCGAAGGCCGCCCGGCTTTGGTCACCTATTTCATGGGCGGCGACCCGGACTACGATACCGCCTTGGCCATCATGAAGGCGCTGCCGGGCGCCGGCAGCGACGTCATCGAGCTCGGCATGCCCTTCTCCGATCCGATGGCCGATGGCCCGGCGATCCAGGCGGCGGGTCTTCGAGCGCTGAAGGGCGGCCAGACGCTGGCCAAGACGCTGAAGCTGGCGTCCGAGTTCCGCGCCGGCGACGACGAGACGCCGATCGTGCTGATGGGCTACTACAATCCGATCTACATCTATGGCGTCGACCGCTTCCTCGCGGATGCCAAGGCGAGCGGCATCGACGGCCTTATCGTCGTCGACCTGCCGCCGGAGATGGATGAGGAGCTTTGCATTCCGGCGCTGAAAGCCGGCGTCAACTTCATCCGGCTGGCGACCCCGACCACCGACGACAAACGCCTGCCCAAGGTTTTGGAAAACACCTCCGGCTTCGTCTATTATGTCTCGATGACCGGCATCACCGGCTCCGCGCTCGCCGACACCGCCAAGGTCTCGGCGGCGGTCACCCGCATCAAGGGCCATACGGCACTGCCGGTCTGCGTCGGCTTCGGCGTCAAGACCGCCGAGCAGGCGCGTGTCATAGGCGCCTCGGCCGATGGCGTCGTCGTCGGTACGGCGATCGTCAACGCGATAGCCAATGTGCTTGGACCGAAGGGCGAGAAGACCGCCGATCCGGCCGAGGCCGTCGCCACTTTGGTCAGCGGCCTTGCCCAGGGCGTCCGCTCGGCCCGCCTTGCCGCCGCCGAATAGCCTGACTATTTGTTCTTGAGCAATTCCGGCCGGAAAACCGCCACAGACTTTTCCTGGAATAGCTTGAAGTTCTTTCCAGGACAGGAGCCGAAGCCATGAACTGGATCACCAATTACGTCCGCCCGAAGATCAATTCGATGCTCGGCCGGCGTACCGACATGCCGGAAAACCTCTGGATCAAGGATCCCGAGACCGGCGAGATGATCTTCCACAAGGATCTCGAATCCAATCAGTTCGTCATCCCGGCTTCCGGCCACCACATGAAGATCTCGGCCAAGGAGCGGCTGAAATACTTCTTCGACGACGGCAAATACGAGGTGCTGGAAAACCCCAAGGTCGTCCTCGATCCGCTGAAGTTCCGCGACGAGAAGCGCTACACCGATCGCCTGAAGGAGGCGAAGGCCAAGACCAGCCTCGAAGACGCGATCCTCAACGGCGCCGGCACCATCGACGGCCTGCCGGTCATCGTCACCGTGCAGGATTTCGCCTTCATGGGCGGCTCGCTCGGCATGGCCGCCGGCGAAGCCATCGTGCATGCCTTCGAGGTCGCGCTGCAGCGCAAGCGGCCGCTGATCCTGTTCGCCGCCTCCGGCGGCGCCCGCATGCAGGAAGGCATCCTGTCGCTGATGCAATTGCCGCGCACAACGGTCGGCGTCGACCGGCTGAAGGAAGCCGGCCTGCCCTATATCGTCGTGCTGACCAACCCGACCACCGGCGGCGTCACCGCCTCCTACGCCATGCTGGGCGACGTCCAGATCGCCGAGCCCGGCGCGCTGATCGGCTTTGCCGGCCCGCGCGTCATCGAGCAGACCATCCGCGAAAAGCTGCCCGATGGCTTCCAGCGCGCCGAATATCTGATGGAGCACGGCATGGTCGACATGGTCGTCTCGCGCCTCGAGATGCGCCAGACCATTTCCCGGCTCTTGAAGATGCTGCTCAAGATGCCGGAGACCGAGAAGCCGCTGGCGCCGGAGATCCTGCCGCCGGTGGTGGTCAATGCCGAGGCGCGGCCGCAAGCCTGACGCGATATCGGCCCGACGCGACATCGCTCGCCGCGAACCGCGATTTGCGCCGCCCGTTGCGTGCTGTAGCCTCTGATTTGCGCATGGCCGTTCTGAAACCGATTCCCGGTTTCGGGACCGTGCGCTAGGATTCCATCATGACAACGCTTTCCGCTGAACGCGAAATCGAACATCTGATGACGCTGCATCCGAAAGGCTTCGACCTTTCGCTGGACCGTGTCACGCGGCTTCTCGAGCGCCTCGGCAATCCGCAGGACCAGCTGCCGCCGGTCATCCACATCGCCGGCACCAACGGCAAGGGCTCCTGCGCCGCCTTCTCGCGCGCGCTGCTGGAGGCGGCCGGCCACCTCGTTCACGTCCACACCTCGCCGCATCTGGTGAACTGGCACGAACGCTACCGGCTGGCGGACGACGGTGGCGGCAAGCTCGTCGATGACGATATCTTCGCCGAGGCCATCGCGCGTGTCGCCAAGGCCAATGGCGGTCAGAAGATCACCGTCTTCGAGATCCTCACCGCCGTCACCTTCATCCTGTTTTCGGAGCATCCGGCGGAGGCGGCGATCATCGAGGTCGGCCTCGGCGGCCGCTTCGACGCCACCAATGTCATCGAGCGGCCGGCGGTTTCGGTGATCATGCCGATCTCGATGGACCACGAGGCCTATCTCGGCGACCGCGTCGAGCTGATCGCCGCCGAAAAGGCCGGCATCATGAAGCACGGCTGCCCGGTGGTGATCGGCGCCCAGGAAAGCGACACCGCGCTTCAGGTGCTGATCGAGACGGCCGAGCGGCTGGATTGCCCGACCGTGGTCTATGGCCAGGATTTCCTCGCTTTCGAGGAGAACGGCCGTATGGTCTATCAGGACGGGGACGGGCTGATGGACCTGCCCTCGCCGCGCCTGCCGGGGCGCCATCAATACGCCAACGCCGCGGCGGCGATCGCCGCCGTCAAGGCGGCCGGCTTCGAGATCGGCCACCGCGCCGCCGAGCGGGCGATGACCCAAGTCGCCTGGCCGGCGCGCATGCAGAAGCTGACGCAGGGCAAGCTCGTCGACCTGGCGCCGAAGGGCGCCGAGATCTGGCTGGACGGCGGCCACAATCCAGGCGCCGGCATCGTCGTCGCCGAGGCGCTGGCCGAGCAGGAGGAAAAGAACCCGAGGCCGCTGGTCCTGATCTCCGGCATGATCAACACCAAGGACCAGACGGGCTATTTCAGCGCCTTCAAGGGGCTGGCCCGCCATGTCTATACCGTGACGGTGAACAACAGCGACGCCGGCGTGCCGAATGATGAGCTGGCCCTGCGTGCCGAAGAGGCCGGGCTGTCGGCCGAGCCGGTCAGCTCCGTCGCCAGCGCGCTGATGCTGTTGCGCGACAGTTGGGACGGCCCGGCGCCGCGCATCCTGATCGGCGGCTCGCTCTATTTCGCCGGCGCCGTGCTGGCCGAGAACGGCACGCCGCCGACCTGAGGCGATCAGCATGGCGTATTGGATTTCGGCGGGGGTCGAAAGGAACCGGCCATGATCAAGGTGAAGCAGCTTGCCCATGTCTGCATCTTCGCGCATGACTTGGAGGAGACGCGCCGCTTCTATCGTGACGTGCTCGGCATGGACACGCGGTTCAATTTCCTGCGTGACGGCAAGATCTTCGGCTTCTACCTCGATTGCAGTGGCCGCAGCCACGTCGAGGTGTTCGAGAAAAGTGAAGCCAGCTACAGCGACGCAAACCAGATCAACCACTTCTGCCTTGAGGTGGAAGACATCGATGCGGCGATCGTTCACATCCGGTCGAAAGGCGTCGCGGTGACGCCAAAGAAGCTTGCCTGCGACGACACGTTCCAGGCCTGGATCGCCGATCCCAACGGCGTGAAGATCGAGCTGTTCGAATACACCGCCAAGAGCGCGCAATTCGCCGGCGGTGACCGCATCGCCGACTGGTGATGGAGCTATGCGTCGCCGGCGTGAGCAATTGAACTTAGACGGCAAGATGCATCGCGGCGGGCAGCGCCAGTGAGAGCCCTGACAGGAAAAGCAAAACAAAGACGATCTTTCGCATCATCCCTTGCGACAATGACGGTGGCCAGCGGCGCGCGGCATAGGTCATCAGCATTACGGCTGGTATGGCGAGGACGAGCGCGACAGGCGACATGGTCGGGAGGTTGCCGCTTGCCATCACCAGGATAAGCCGGACCACCTGCGCGGCGCCGAAGGCGGTGACGAGCGTTTCACGGACACGTATGTGCGCCATTGGCTGGCGAAAGAGATGATAAACGAGCGGTGGGCCACCGGTCGCAAACAGCCCACTCATCAGGCCCGAAACGACACCGAAGCCGACGAAACTCGCATCCGACGACCGTTTTGCCAAGCCGGCGGGCCTGATGGCCAGTTGCAGGCTGGACACCATGATGACCAGGCCGAGTCCGATTTTCAGCAGGTCGGCCCGCGTGTCCGCCAGCCATTCCAACAGGGCATACCCCAAGAGCAGCGAAGGCAGGCTTGCTACCAGGATAAGCCGCAGCTCCCGGCGCGCAATCTCGCGCCAGCCGCCCTGGATCAGCATCTGCGTGGCGTTGACCAGGGTCAGCATGCCGACCATTGCGGCTGCGTCGGGCAGCGGCAGCAAGCCGACAAGCGTAATCGCGCCCATCATCACCAGGCCGAAGGCGAAGCCTGTCAGCGTCTGGACATATGCGGCCACCGCCGCAAAACCGGCAAAGGCGAGGAGAGATGCTACAGTCACGACATCCCGCACGGGGCCGAAATGGAACCGTGCAAGCCGGCAACCACGGCCGGCCTACTTCAGCTCGATCTCGATGAAAGCATACTCGCCGTCATTGGCGTTGATGACGTCGTGCTCGACGCCCTCGCGGCGGAAATAGGGCGCGCCTTGCTTCATCTCGGCAAAGGACTCGCCGTCCTTGGTCACCAGCTTCACCTTGCCGTCCATCAGCGGCACGACGACATAGTCGTGGCCATGGCGGTGCCAGCCGGTGTTGGCGCCGGGCGCGAAGCGGTACTCGGTGACGATGACGCGCTCGTTGTCGACGTGCACTGTGGCCTTGGCTGTTCCGGTCATGGCGCTCTCCTTTTTTCTGAAGCAGAGAGTATGACGTGCCTGCGTGCGAGGGCCAGAGCGCGTCGAGCCATGACGCCAAAGAAAAAGCCCGGCGCGATTGGCCGGGCTTGTTCTTGAACTTTTCGGATTGGCTCAGGCGAGGCTGCCGTTGATCCAGTGCGACAGCGCGGTCTTCGGCGCGGCGCCCACCTTCATGTCGGCCACTTCGCCACCCTTGAAGATCATCAGCGTCGGGATCGAGCGCACGCCGTACTGCGCGGCTAGCTCGGGGTTCTCGTCGATGTTGAGCTTGGCGACCTTGATCTTCGCGCCGAGCTCCTTGGCGATGTCTTCCAGCGCCGGGGCGATCATCTTGCAGGGGCCGCACCATTCCGCCCAGAAATCCACCACAACCGGCTCCTTGGCGTTGAGCACATCGGCCTGGAAATTGCCCTTGTCGACCTTGACGGTGGCCATGCTGAAATCCTTTCGAAAACTCGGGTTGCACCAAATGTGGTGGTTGTGGCGGCGATGTTCAAGCAGTTCTTGTGTCACGCTGCCGTGAGTCGGGCAAGGGCGTCGTCCATGGCCGCCGCCGGCAGCTCGATCAGCCGCGGCGCCTCGGTGAACAGCAGCGCGGCCGTCACCTCGCGCCCCGGATAGAGCGGCTGGAGCAGCGCCCGATAGAGCGCAAGCTGCAGCACATAGGCGGGTTGCACTTCGGCCAGACTCGTGGGCGCCGGGCGATTGGTCTTGTAGTCGACGATCGACACCTTTTCCGGTGTGACAGCCAGTCGATCGATCTTGCCGGAGATCGAGCGCAGCTTGCCTTTCACCTCCAGGCTGCCCATCACCGCGACTTCCGCGCGCGAGGATTGCGAGAACAACGCCGCGAAATGATTGTCGGACAGGATCGACAGCACCGCGTCCAGCGCCCGGTCGCGCTCGCTTTCCGGCCAATCGACACCGGCGCGTGCCAAATAGCGCTCCGCCGCGCCCGGCCTTTCATCTGAGGCGATCCCGGGCAGCATCTGCAGCAATTTGTGCAGGGCCAGGCCGCGCATCACCGCAAAGCCGGGCTCGGCGGCGGCATCGAGCACCGGCGAGCGTGTGTCGGGCGCGGCATCTTTCGCCTCGTCGATCAGCGCCGAGGCGCCGGAAGGCGAAAGCGGCCGCGGCAGCTCCTCATAGGGCGGCAGCGGCCGGAACAGGCCGTCCGGCAATGGCGCGGTATGCTCGAACAACCCCGCTTTGTCGACGCCGGTCAGCGCCACCGGCGGCAATTTGGTCCTGTGGAAGCGGTGCACGGCCACATCGATCGTTGCCGGATGCCGGCGCTCCTCGCTTTCCGGCGCACCAAGCAACGCGCGGCTGACGATCGAATGCCACGTGCCGGGGCTGGGCTGACGCTTGCCGTGATAGCCGCAGACGATCAGCCGGTCCTCGGCGCGCGTCATGCCGACATAGAGCAGCCGCCGGTACTCGTCGTCCGCCAGTTCGCGCGCCCGGATCGAAGCAGCCTTTGAGACGCCATTGGCGACATCGCTGGCCGAGCGCCACAGATAGCCCTTGCCCTTCCATTGCGCGCCCGAGCCCTCGAACGGCATCAGCCGCGGCAAATGCTGGTCGCTGAACGGCGCCGAGCCGCCGTCGACCAGGAAGACCACCGGCGCCTCCAGGCCCTTGGCGGCGTGCACGGTCATGACGCGGACCTCGTCGCGCGTCTGGTCCATCTCGCGCTTGATCTCGGGACCGGCATTTTCCAGCGTCGACAGGAAGGACTCCAGCCCCGGCAGGCCAGTGCGTTCCTCGGCCAGGCAGAAACTCAGGAATTCGTCCAGGATATCGCCGGCTTCGGGCCCCAGCCGCGCCGTCATCTTGCGGCGCAGGCCGTCACGCGCCAGCACCGCGGCATAGAATTCGAACACCGGCTTGAACGCCACTTCGCTCGCCCAGGCGTCGAGCCGGCTAACGACAGCGGTGAGCGCGACGTCTTCCGCCGCATGGTGCCGCAGCGAAGCGATCAGCGACTGGCCTTTCGGCCTCGAGCCAGCGAACGCCAGCAACGTCTCCTCGGAGACCTCGAAGATCGGACTGCGCAGCACCGCGGCCAAGGAAAGATCGTCTTCCGGCTGGATCAGGAAATGTCCAAGCGCGATCAGGTCCTGAACGGCGATATGGCCGGGCAGGCTCAGCCTGTCGGCGCCGGCAACCGGGATTTGCCGGTTCTTCAGGCTGCGCGACAGCGCATGGACGAAGCGGTCGCGCTTGCGCACCAGGACGAGGATGTCGCCGGCGGCCAGTTTCCTGCCCTTGCCTTCGATCACCTCGCCGCTGCGCAGCCAGGTTTGGATGGTCGTAGCCACATGCTCGGCCACGCGCACGGCCGGCGCGCTGGCATGGTTGACCGGCAAGGTCCAGTCGTCGGGCTCCTCGACCATTTCGGCGCCGATCGACGGCCACACCTCGACATAGCCCGGCGCATCATTGCGGATCGCCTTATGGCTCAGCGGATCGGGATCGTGGCTGATGCCGCGCCTGACACCCGGTTCTGCGAAGACGCGGTCGACCGCGGCAAGCACGTCGTCGCTCGAACGGAATGACCAGGTAAGCTTGAGATTGGCGAAGGCGGCTTCGGCGCCGCGCACGCGGCCGGCGAACAACAGCCGGCTTTCGGCGAAGGAATCGGGCGCCGCGCCCTGGAAGGAGTAGATCGACTGCTTCTCGTCGCCGACGGCAAAGACAGTTCGGCGCACCGCTTCGCGCTGGCCAAGCCCGGCAAAGAACTCTTCCGTCAGTTTCTTCACCACTTCCCACTGGTCGGGGCTGGTGTCCTGCGCCTCGTCGAGCAGGATGTGGTCGATGCCCTGGTCGAGCTTGAACTGCACCCACGGTCCGGCATCCGGCCGCGACAAGAGACCGACCGTGCGTGTGATCAGATCGTTGAAGTCGAGAAAACCCCGCCCGCGCTTCAACTGCTCATAGCGCGCGATCAGCCAACCGGCGACGGTGAGCGCCGCCGCTGTCCCTTCCAGCATGCGGAACAGCGCCAGCCGGTCGGTTACCTCTAGGATCGCCTTGGCCGCGGCCAGATAGCGATCGGCCAAGTCCGGCAGCCGGTCGACCAGCGCCTTCTTGAAGATCTTGGGCGGCTCATAGGGGTCGCCGTCGGCCTTCAGGAAGGCCTTTGCCAGCAGCCGCAGCCGGCGGATCGGGTCGGTTTCTGCGAAGGCGCCCCGTGCATAGGGGATGACATTGTTCAGCACCTGCCGCGCGTCGGCGGTTTCGGCGGCCTGCGCGAATTCGGCGAATTGGCCGGGGGCGAAGCCAGGCAGCGGCCACAGCGAAGCGGCTATATCCTCGGCCGTCTGTCCGGGCCTGAAACCGAATTCGGCGAACAACGGCCGGAAATCCCGATCCCTGCCGAGCTTGGCGATGAAATCGCGCAATTCGCCGCGCTTGCCGACGATTTCGCCAAGCAGCGTGTCGAGCCCGAACTCGCCGCCGCGTTCCAGCACGGTGGCGAAGGCCTCCGCCAGGCCTTCGACGCCGGCGCCCGCCCCCGAAATCATGTCTCGACGGGCGTCGCCAAACAGTGAGGCCTCCATCGGCGGATCGAGCATCTCGAAATGCGCCGGGATGTTGGCTTCGAGCGGAAACTGGTGCAGCACCGATTCGCAGAAGGCGTGGATGGTCTGGATCTTCAGCCCGCCCGGCGTCTCGAGTGCCTCGGCGAACAATCGGCGCGCGCGCCGCATCGTGTCGCGGTCGGCGCCGCGGCCGTCCAGCGCCGCGATCCTGACCGCCAGCTCCGCATCGGGCAGCGCCGTCCATTCCGACAGGGTCGAGAACACGCGGTTCGACATGTTGGCGGCGGCGGCCCGCGTATAGGTGAGGCACAGGATCTTCGATGGGTCGGTGCCGTTGAGCAGGAGCCGGACGACGCGCTGCGCCAGCACATGCGTCTTGCCCGAGCCGGCATTGGCCGACACCCAGGCGGAATAGGCCGGATCTGAGGCGCGCGCCTGGCTGGCTGCGGTATCGGAGGGGATCGGATATTTCATCCGTCGGCCTCGTCTTCGCTGGCGCCGCCGGCCGACCATTCGAGCACGCGCGCCAGATGGTCGTAGTCGCCGTCGGCTTCGCCCTCGCGGAATGGCAGGGCGCGCGACAGATAGCCGGCGGTCGGATCGGCATAATGGAAAAGCAGCCGCTCCAGCCGCGCCCAGGCTTCTTCGGAGAGGTCGTTGGCGGTACGGGGCTTGCGGTTGTATTCGAGGATCGATTCCTCGAACACCTCGCCATTCGGTTTCAGCCGCACGAAGGCGAGTTGCGAGGGCTCGCGAATGCCGAGTTCCTTGAAGGCGCCGCGCCTCAGCAGCGCGCCCTCCAACGCAAGCTGCGGCGACAGCAGCGTGTGCGCCTGCGCTTTCGAGGGTGAGGAGCCTGTCTTGTAGTCGAGGATGTCGGCCATGCCGCCGGCAAGCAGGTCGACACGGTCGGCATAGCCGGAAAGCGTCGCGCCGGTGCGGCCGACCACTGTCTTCTCCGCGCGTTCCTCGGCATAGCGCCTCGCCACCGCATCGGCGCGGCCATGCTCCCATTCGATGATGTTTTCGGCGAGCTTTTCGAAGCGCGGCCACCAGATCGCCTCGATATCCGCCGGAAGCTTCGCGTCGGCAAAGCAGGCACGACCCGCTTCGGTGAGGCTTGCCAAGGCATTCGGCGCCTTCGGGTCCTCTACCCGCCGCGAGAACAGATGCAGGATCTCGTGGAACAGCGTGCCGCGTTCGGCCGCGCCCGGATCGCGGATCAAGGGCTCGAGCGGCATCAGGTTGAGGATGCGCCGCGCATAGACCGCGTAGGGGTCGCGGCGCAGCGTCTCGATCTCGGTGACCGAGAAATGCTGCGGGCGCATGCTGAGCGGCGGCTTCGGCTGCGGGCGGGCGGCAAAATCCTTCTTCTCGCCGGCATCGAGCGCGCGCGCCCAGGCAAGCAGCGCGTCGCCGCGCCCGCGAAGTGCTGCCGTCGGCTCCTTGCCGATGAAGGTCAGGATGCGCTGCAGCCAGCGCGACGGCACCGCCGGCGCGTCGCCCGAACGTGCCGAACGCGTCAGAACCACTTCAGGGGCGCCCATCGCCATCTGGAAATCATGCGCGGCTAGGCCAATGCGCCGTTCCGGCGGTTCGAGGTCGATGCCGGTCTTCATCAGCCGCGACATGAAGCGGTCGCTCTCGGGTTTGCGCGGCCAGACACCTTCATTGAGTCCGCCGATGACCAGCGTGTCGACGTTCTGCAATCGGGCTTCCAGCGCGCCCCAGATGGCGATGTTGCGGTCGGTGCCTTGCGCCGGCTTCACCGTCTCCGGCGCGATCAGCGCTTCCATCACGTCGGGCCATTCCGAAGCGGCGAAGGTGAAGGGCGAGGACGCCGCCACCAGTCCGCGCAACAGCTCGGCGAGTTTTTCGCCGGCGTCGCCGGCATAAAGTTCCGCCAGACCGCCATCGGCCGCGCGGCCCAGATCCTCCAGCGCGACAACGCTCGCGCGCGTCAGCGTCGCGATGTCGGCGTCCTTCTCGTCGCGCATCGCGGTGAGCGGCAAGAGTGAATTGATAAGACGGCTAAGCATCTCTTGCGCCTGCCCGATGCCGCGCACGGTCAGGCGCGAAAACCAGAAAGGCTGCCTGGTGTCGCCGCTCAGCTCCGCGAGTCGTGTCTCGAAAAGCGCCCCGAGCGAGGCGACATCGGGCCGGCCCGTGCCGCCGCGCAGCGCCACCAGCTCGACGAGCTCGGCCGCCTTGCGCACGCTCCGGCGTTCGAGACCGAGTCCAAGCAGCGGATGCTTGAGCAATGACAGGAGGCTTACCGGATCGCCGGGCCGGAAGGCTGCGCTCAGCGCGAGCCTGAGCAGGCTGGCGGCCGGCGTGTTGACGAGCGGCGCGCCGCCGGAATCGTCGGCGACGACACCGAAGCGCAGGAGCTCGGCCGAAACCCGCCGCGCCAGCGCCCGGTCGCCGGTGACGAGCGCCGCGCGCTTGCCTGGGATCTCCACCGCGCGCTTCAACGCGATGGCGATTGCCGCTGCCTCGTCGCGTTCGTTCGCCGCTTCCACCAGCGTCACGCCGGCAAGCGCCTGTTCGATATCGTGCGTCGTGAAGCGCGGCCGCGTCTCGGTCCAGTACTCGGTGGTTTCGGCCGGCCGCAGCGCCTCGCCGACAAGGGCGGCGCGCAACGCAAGCGGCGGTGGCGCGGCGACGATATCCTCGACGTCGCGGCGCGAAATGCCAATGCCGCCGATCAGCTTGGCGAGGCCGTATTGCGGGTGGCCGAGCGTTGCCGGGCGCGCGCCGGGCGCCGTGATCGCCGCGAAGGATGCGTCGTCCAGCTCGCGGTCGAGCCCAGGCAGCACGACGGCGCCGTTGGGCAGGCCGGCGATGACGCCAAGCAGTTCGGCGGTGGCGGGAATGGAGCCGGTCGAGCCGGCGGCGATCACCGGCCCGGCCGGCGGATTGCGCTTCAGCCGCGCCGCCTCCAGCCGGATCAGCGCGCTGCGATGCGCGGCAGGATTGGAACGGTCGCGCTCCTTGAGCAGTGCCGGCCAGTTGTCGGTGACGATGCCGAGGAAATCGAGCGTCACCTGCCACCATCCGGCGAGGTTGCCGGTAACCAGCGTCGCGAGCTTTGCCCAATCCGTGCCTTCGGTCTCGATCTCGTCCATCAGCCTGGCAAGGTCGCGCGCCAGCCAGATGGCGTCGGCGGCCGAGGTCGGCACGACGAATTCCTCGTTGAACCGAGCCCTGACATGCGCCGGCAGGCTTTCCTTCCAGGCCCGCACCAGCGGCGCCAGCAACAACAGCCGCTCCTGCGCGGCGATCGGCGGCGCGAGCTCGATGGCCGGCGCCGCCTCGGCGTCGAAGGCGGCCTCGTCCTCGTCGAATTCGCCGAGCGGCCGCACCGTCGGCAGGATGGCGGAGCGTCTGCCCCCTCCCGATTCAGCAAGCATGTCGACGAAGGCGCCGCGCAGCGCACGCGCCGCACGGCGCGTCGGCACATAGATGGTGGCGTCGGCGAGCGCCAGCGGATCGCCGTCGAAGCGGAAGCCGGGGATCAGGCGTCCATCGAGCAACGCTCCAGCCAGCGTCGGCAGGAACGGCGCTCCGGACGGGATGGAAAGGACGCGGCGCGCGCCGCTCATACCGCATTAGATCGCCGTGCGCCCGTTTGGGCGCACAAAGGACGATCTAACCCTTTGACTCTACGCATCGTGCTTTCCGAAAATCGGAGCCGATTTTCGGGCCGATGCGGGTGCGAGCGCGCCGGCCACGGCTGCCTCGGCGGCTGGAATGGCGTCCGGGGTGCCGACGGTGATCCAGCTTCCGTTCATCTTCATGCCGAACAGGCGGCCGGCGGCGATCGCCTTGTCGAAATAGATGTTGAGCGAATGCGAGCCTGTGGGAGCATCCTTGAAGATACGCGGATGGATGATCGCAGCACCGGCATAGATCAGGCCCGTCGGATCACCCTTCGAGCGCCTGAGCGCGCCGTCATGCGCGATCAGGAAATCGGTGCCGACACAGTGCCCGGTCGCTGAGTCGAGATCGGTAAGCATCAGCAGAATATCCATTCTGGCGGCGTCCCATGCAAGGGCAAGGCGCTCGAGGCTGGGTTGGGCGCTGTCGATCCAGAAGGTATCGGCGTTGATGATGTAGAAGGGCTCGCTGCCCAAAAGCGGCAGCGCCTTGACGATGCCGCCAGCCGATTCCAGCAGCGCCTCGCGCTCGTCGGAGATGACGATCTTCGGTGCGCGCCTATGGGCGACATGGGCGACGATCTGCTCGGGCAGATAGTGCACATTGACGACGGCCTTGGCGACGCCGGCGGCTTCCAAACTATCCAGCCCCCAGTCGAGCAAGGTCTTGCCGGCGATCTTCACCAGCGGCTTCGGCATCGAATCGGTAATCGGCCGCATGCGCTTGCCGAGCCCGGCCGCCAGCACCATCGCCGTCGTCGGCTTCATGGGACCCGTTCCTCGAGCAGGCCGTGGGCCATGTAGAAATCCTTCAGGCCAGCCAGTGCCGGATGCGCCAGCGCCCGCCTCAGATAGTCGCGGATGCGCGGCAGGTGCTTCAGATAGTAAGGCTTGCCGTCGCGCTTTTCGAGCCGCACGAAGATGCCGAGGATCTTCGAATTGCGCTGCGCCGCCATGATCGCATAGGCCTCGGCGAAGCCGGCCTCGTCGAAAGCGACGGCGGCGCGCCGCGCCGCGACATAGGCCGTGACCGTCCGCCGCTCGATCTCGGGCGAGACGGTGACGCGCGCATCCATGGCCAAGGAGGCGACGTCATAGGCCGCCGGCCCGATCAGCGCGTCCTGCACATCGACGATGCCGAGCCGGTCGAGGCCGGAACGCTCGGCCCGCCAGATGATGTTGGGCGAATGGAAATCGCGCAGCATCAGCGTGTATTCACTGCCTCCCAGGCGATCGAGAAGCGCGTTCCATACCTTGTGGTAGCCTGCCCGCAACTCGTCGTTTGCCGGTTCGCCGGTGATCCATGGCACATACCAGTCGACCAAAAGGTCGGCCTCGATCAGCATGGCTTCCCGGTCGAAAGGCGGTACGTCGTGGAATACGCCCGGCGCCGCTTCCATGCGCGTGGGCCAGGTCTTGCCGTGCATCATGGCCAGCAACTCGGCCGCCGCCTCGTAGCGTTGGGCGATGGGCTGGCCGTCGTGACCGAGGAAACCTTCCGAGCCGAGATGCTCGATGAGCAGAAAACCCTGGTCGAGATCCTGAGCATGGATCGCCGGCACGCTGACGCCGGCCGCAAGCAGCGCCCGGTCGATGGCGACGAAGGCGGTGACGGACTGGGCCGTATGGGCGATCACCGCATAGGGCTTGCCGTCGCGCACGGGCGGCCCGAGCACGAGGCGCGGCGAGTTCATCAGCACGCGCGACGCCTTGCCGGGCAGCGAGACGATCTCATAGGAGCGGGCGGAGGCGTCGCCGACGAAATGGCGGCGGCTGGCTTCGCCCCATCCGGCCGAGGCCAGGAAATCGCGCATCGCCAGCGATCGCGCCACGCGATCATAGACCGGCCCGTTTCCGGACAGCCTTGCCACGCGGCCCTCGCCATGTTCGGCAAGATCGACCCACAGCGCGCCTGCCGGCAACCGGTCTCCGGCCCGTTCCGGCCATTCGATGAGCGCCGTGCCCTGCGTCAGCGCGTCGTCGAGCCCGAGCTCATCGAGCTCGTCCGGTGAGGAGAGGCGGTAGAGATCGAAATGATGCACCGGAACGCGCGCCTCGTAGCTCTGCACCAGCGTGAAGGTCGGGCTGGGCACTTCGAGGCCGCTATCGTCGGCGAGCGCCCGGATCAGCGCGCGGGCCAGCGTCGACTTGCCGGCGCCGAGATCGCCTTTCAGCGCGATCGCGTCGCCGGCGCGCAATGCCATGGCGAGGTCCTCGCCAAGCCTTGCCGTTGCCGCCTCGTCGGCGAGAAAACGCTCCAGCGCCATCCCTGTCATATAGGCCGCGCTACTCGGCCGCGTCGCGGATGCCCGCCGGCGTATCCGGGATTCCGGAAGGCTTGTCCGGGAAGGTGCAGATGACGGTCGTGCCCCTGTCCTGGCCGGTCTCGATGCGCACGGTTCCGCCATGCAATTCGACGAAGCTCTTGACGATCGAGAGTCCAAGCCCGGCGCCGCGCCGCCGTCCGCCATTGGCGCGTGGCTCGAAGCGGCGGAAGACCGATTCCAGCACGTCCGGCGGCATGCCCGGGCCGTCGTCATGCACCGAGAACTCGACGCTGTCGGCCAAGCGGCGGCAGGTCAGCCGGATCGTGCTTGCCTCCGGCGCGTAGTTCGCCGCGTTGCTGAGCAGGTTGTAGAGGATCTGGCGAATGCGGGTCTCGTCGCCATGGAAGCTCGTCGGCGCCTCGGCCGCGTCGATCGTGAGCTTGATCCGGTGCTCGTCCAGCCGGTCGGCGACCAGTTCGGCGGCCGCGGCGATCGTCCGGTCGATGTTCATTTCGGAGATGTCGAGCTGCATGATGCCGGCATCGACGGTGGCCAGGTCGAGGATATCGTTGACGATGGTGAGCAGCACCGAGGACGACGAGCCGACATGCTCGACATATTCGCGCTGTTTCGGCGTCAGCGGCCCGGTCGCGGGCAGCGACAGAAGCTCGGTGAAGCCGATGATGTTGGTCAGCGGCGAGCGCAGTTCATAGGACACGTGCTGCACAAATTCGTTCTTCAGCTGGTCGGATTTCTCCAGCGCCTCGTTCCTGTCCTTCAGCGCCCGTTCGACATTGACGGTGTCGGTGACGTCGACGAAGGTGATCATCACCTGGCCGTTGGGCAGGTGGATCACCGCGTAGCTCAGCACTGTGCCGTTGACGAGCTCGATCTGGCCGCGGCGGTCGCGGCGCTCGTCGTCGAAGCCGGTGACCGCGGCGACGAAGCCGCCCCACGGGCTGTTCGCGGCGCGCTGGTCGCAAAAGTCGCGGATCGCCGAGACATGGACTTTCGGCTTGACTGCTTCCACCGTCAGCCCCCACAGCGCGACGAAGGCCGGATTGGACAGGCGCAGCCGGCCGTCCGGACCGAACACGACCACGCCTTCGGCGAGGTTGTCCAGCGTCTCGCCCTGCACGCGCACGGCGGTCTGGTAGCGGCTTTCGAGATCCATCTTCTCGGTCAGGTTCTCGAACACCCAGGTGACGCCGCCCTTCGGCTGCGGGTTCGCCACGACGCGGATCGTCTTGCCGTCCGGCAGATGCCACCAATGCTCCTGCGATTCGACGGCGCGATAGGCGCTGAGCAGGTTTTCCTTCCAGCGCCGCCATTCCGGCTGCTCGGCGATCCTGCCTTCGCTGCGCAGCCTGTCGAGCAGCAACGTGTTGGAGGGAGCGCTGAGCAGGAAGCCCGAGTCGAGACCCCACAGCTTCTGGAAGGCCTGGTTGAAGAAGCGCAGCTTTTCCTCGGTGTCGAAGATCGCTACCGCTGTGTTCAACTGGTCGAGCGTGTCGGCATGGCTGCGCACGGTCCGCTCATATTCGGCGCGGATCGTCTCGGCGGCACTGGTGTCGCAGGCAAGTCCCGCCGAACCGTCGGCGCCGGCGAAATCGGTGACCGCGAACATGCGGCGGTCGCCCTCGATCACGGTGGAAAGCGTCTGCTCGAAGACCGGGCGCGACTTGTGCTGCTCGGCGATCTGCTCGCGCGCCTGGCCGCCGAGGAATTCCTTCGCGTCGCGCACGGCCGCGGCCGTGCTTTCAGCCTCCACCGCCTCGGCATAGGCGCGGTTGACCCATTGCAATCGCCCGTCCGCGCCGCGTAGCCACGCCGGCATCTTCAACGCGTCGAGCAGGCCGACCATGGTGTCGTAGTCGGCGCTGAGTCGCTGGTTCTCGATCTTCAGCCTGGCCTGGTTGCGCAGCGTCTCCGACAGCGAGACGAAGCGCACCAGCACATGCGCCGCGCTCTTGCGGCCATGCACCTCCAGCGGCACGCCGGCCTGCGTTTCGATGACGAGATCGAAGGCCCTAGCCTGTTCGCGCAGCGCCGCGACCGCGTGCTCCAGCGCCGCCGCCGAGCGCGGCATCAGCCAGCGGCCGAAGGCGAGGAAAGCGGACCTGTCGTCGGGCGCGCCGCTTTCCAGCGGCAGGCTGCCGATGAGTTCGGGTTTCTTGTTGTCCGTGGTCCACACCACCAGGCGCTGGTCGCGCAGGTTGAGCAGCGCCTCGGAGCGCTGCAGCGCCGCGTTGACGTCCGCGATGCGGGCCCTGAGCTGTAGATTCTGCGAGGCGGTGCGGGCGCGCTCGCGGATCAGGAAGATGGCCGAAACCAGCGCCGCGCCCATGACGCCGACGAACATGGCGAGCTGCATGACCTCGACGGTGCTGACCGGCGCCGCGGCCTTTCCCGGAATGCCTGTCTCGGCGTGGGCGGCAAAGGCGAGCAGCGGGCCTGCAAGCGTCGAGGTGGCAAGCAGCGACGCCAGCCGCAAGCCGGCACGAAAACCGCCGCCGCTCACGGCGGGGCCAGCCTCGTTCGAATCCTCATGGCCGCCGGAAACGGCCTTTCCCGCGCGTGGCGGGTAATCCCCCGGCATGTCTTGGTCCTCTTCGCCGCTTGAATGCAAGACCGCCCTGAATGCGTCCCCGGCCCAACATGTCCCCGAGCCGCGAATCACAACAATAACGCTTGCCGGAATCGACGTGAAGAATCATTGGCGCAAAAAATAAAGCCGGATGGAAAGTCAACCACCCGGCTTCAATATATGGTAGATAATTTCGCTTTGGTTAATAGCGGTAGTGTTCGGGCTTGTACGGGCCCTGCGGCGTCACGCCGATATAGGCGGCCTGTTCGCCGGACAGCTCGGTGAGCTTGGCGCCGAGCTTGTCGAGATGCAGCCGCGCAACCTTCTCGTCGAGGTGCTTGGGCAGCACATAGACCTGGTTCTCGTACTGGCCGTGCTTGCTGAAAAGCTCGATCTGCGCCAGCACCTGGTTGGTGAACGAGGCCGACATGACGAAGCTCGGATGACCAGTGGCGTTGCCGAGGTTGAGCAGGCGTCCCTCGGACAGAAGGATCATCCGCTTGCCGTCCGGGAAGGTGATCAGGTCGACCTGCGGCTTGACGTTGGTCCATTTCAGGTTGCGCAGCGACGCCACCTGGATCTCGTTGTCGAAGTGGCCGATATTGCCGACGATCACCATGTCCTTCATCGACCGCATATGGTCGAGCGTGACGACGTCCTTGTTGCCGGTGGTGGTGATGACGATGTCGGCGTTGGGGGCCGCGTCTTCCAGCGTCACTACCTCATAGCCGTCCATCGCCGCCTGCAGCGCGCAGATCGGGTCGACCTCGGTGACCTTGACGCGGGCGCCGGCGCCGCGCAGCGAGGCCGACGAGCCCTTGCCGACGTCGCCATAGCCGCAGACCACCGCGACCTTGCCGGCCATCATCGTGTCGGTGCCGCGGCGGATGCCGTCGACCAGCGATTCCTTGCAGCCGTATTTGTTGTCGAATTTCGACTTGGTGACGGAATCGTTGACGTTGATCGCCGGGAAGGGCAGCAGGCCCTTCTTCTGAAGCTGGTAGAGGCGGTTGACGCCGGTGGTGGTCTCCTCGGTGACACCGCGGATCGCTTCCCGCTGCTTGGTGAAGAAACCGGGCGAGGCCTTCAGGCGCTTCTTGATCTGCGCGACGAAGTATTCCTCCTCCTCGGTCTGCGGATTGGACAGCACATCCTCGCCGGCCTCGGCGCGCGCGCCGACCAGAATGTACATGGTGGCGTCGCCGCCATCGTCGAGGATCATGTTGGAGAGGCCGCCATCGGCCCACTGGAAGATCCTGTCGGTGTAATCCCAGTAGTCCTCGAGCGACTCGCCCTTGACCGCGAACACCGGGATGCCGGCCTCGGCGATCGCGGCGGCCGCGTGGTCCTGCGTCGAGAAGATGTTGCAGGATGCCCAGCGGATGTCGGCGCCCAGCGCCTTCAGCGTCTCGATCAGCACCGCCGTCTGGATGGTCATGTGCAGCGAGCCGGTGATGCGCGCGCCCTTCAGCGGCTTCTTGGCGCCGAACTCCTCGCGGCAGGCCATCAGGCCCGGCATTTCGGTTTCGGCGATCTCGATCTCCTTGCGGCCCCAGCCGGCAAGCGAGATGTCGGCGACCACATAGTCCTTGCTACCCGTCATGGCAGTGCTCCGGTGTGATTTTTTCTCAAAGACGCGCCGGCGCCGGGAGGCGCGTGGAAGGGCGCGGTTGCCGGCCTGACTAGCAGATCGCCCGTCGCCCGACAATGGGATATAAAGAAATCTTTATGCGCGCATGTCTCTGCGGGGCGGTGCATGTCGCCCAAAAGTGCGCAGCGGTTTTGGGATCACGACATGCACAAGCAGAAATCATGTCGCCCAAAAGTGCGCAGCGGTTTTGGGATCACGACATGCACAAGCAGAAATCATGTCGCCCAAAAGTGTGCGGCGGTTTTGCGATCACGACATGCACCAAAGCAAAAATTTCAGATTTCCTCGCCGAAACGCGAGGCGACCAACTGCTCCAGCGCATCCATGGCCGGCACGGCTTCCGGGCCGCTGGCGATGACGCGGATCGAATAACCCGGGCTTGCCGCCAGCATCATCAGGCCCATGATCGAGGTGCCGCCGACCTTCACGCCGTCCTTCTCGACATGGATGGTGGCATCGAAGCCGCTGGCGACCTGGACGAACTTGGCCGAAGCGCGCGCGTGCAGGCCGCGCTGATTGATGATCGGGAACTCCCGCACCACCTCATCCGTACGCGGCGCCGGTGCGTTCATTTGCTGCTCAGGAGCTGGCTGGCGACGTTGATGTATTTGCGGCCCGCCACCTGCGCCTCGTCGAGCGCGGCGGCCATGTTGTCGCCCTTGCGGATCGAGGAGAGCTTGATCAGCATCGGCAGGTTCATGCCGGCGATCACCTCGGTGCGGCCCGATTCCATCACCGAGATGGCGAGGTTGGAGGGCGTGCCGCCGAACATGTCGGTGAGCACGATGACGCCGGCGCCGGTGTCGACGCGCGCCACGGCGTCGACGATGTCGGCCCGGCGCTGCTCCATGTCGTCATCGGCGCCGATCGCCACGGTTTCGAAATTGTCCTGCGGCCCGACGACATGCTCTACGGCATGCCGGAACTCGGTAGCGAGTTGACCGTGCGTCACGAGCACGAGTCCGATCATTCTCTGGTGGCTCCCGTCATCGCCTCTTCACAGGCGTATCTTATGTTCGCCAGCCATTCCAGGCGGCGGGAGCGCTATCTTGTCGACGCACGGCCGGTTGACAAGCCCAAAGTTGCGGCAGCTCGGGCCATTTTGACGCATCGCAGCAAAAAACCCGGGGCGGATCATGAAAAAGGCTGGATCGACAGCCGCGCCACCAGCAGGGGCAGCGCGGCGGTGACGTTTTGCCGGGCGACGTCGACGCGGGGCAGCCGGCATCCGTCGATCGTTTCCGTGGCTTCGTCCTGCAGGCGCACCATGTCGGGCGCCTCGACCAGCCGCACCACGAGGTCGATCACGGCGGCCGGTTCGAAAGCCAGCGGCCGCGGGCCGATGCCGTGCACCTCGGCGAGACCGGCGATGCTCGCCGGCGCGCGGCACACCAGCCGGCCGCCATGGGCCACCGCAAACAACTGGTCGTCGCCCACCAGCCGGGCAAAAAGCCCCCGCGCGCGGCAATGATCGATTAGCGCCAGCGCCAGCGTCGTCTTGCCGGCGCCCGACGGCCCGGTGATCAGCACGCCGCGCTCGCCGACCAGTATGGCCGTGCCATGGATGTTGCGGGGCTTTGCGGCGGCGTCCGGCATGTTCGGCTCGGCGATCAGGTTTCCGCCGGCAGCGTCACCACGAAACGCGCGCCTTTGATCTCGCCGGGCTTGGTGCCGGGGATGTTTTCGGCCGTCAGCGTGCCACCATGCGCCTCGACGATCTGGCGGCTGATCGACAGCCCGAGGCCGGAATTCTGGCCGAATGCCTCGCCGGCCGGCCGGTCGGTGTAGAAGCGCTCGAAGATGCGGTCGATCTTTTCGGCCCGGATGCCCGGGCCGTTGTCGTCGACGGTGATGATGTTGAACTTGCCCGCGCGCGCCAACGAGATCGCTATGTGGCCATGCTCGTCGGGCACGAAGGAGCGCGCGTTCTCGATCAGGTTGGTGATGACCTGGCCGATCCTGAGGTCGTGGCCGACAACGAAATAGCCTTTGGCGCCGGCCGGCAGCTTGGCGACCTTGAGCTCGATCTCGACGGCCTTCTTGTTGCGCGTCGCCTCGCGCGAGACCGCGATGAGATCGGTGGTGAATTTCTTCAGGTCGACGGTCGCGGCATCCTCGCGCGCCAGCTCGGCATCGAGCCGCGAAGCGTCCGAGATGTCGGTGATCAGCCGGTCGAGCCGCCTCACATCGTGCTGGATGATTTCCATCAGCCGGCCACGCGAGTTCTCGTTCTTCGCCAGGGGCAGCGTCTCGACCGCACTGCGCAGCGAAGTCAGCGGGTTCTTCAATTCATGCGAGACATCCGCCGCGAAACTTTCGATCGCCTCGATTCTCGCGTACAGCGCATTCGTCATGTCGCGCACGGCAATGGACAAATTGCCGATCTCGTCCTGGCGATCGGAAAAATCGGGGATTTCCTCGCGGTTCTTGACGCCGCGCCGCACCCTGACGGCGGCCGCGGAAAGCCGGCGCAGCGGATTGGCGATGGTGGAGGCGAGCAGCATCGACAGGATCGCGGTGACGAGCGCCGCCACCCCGAACACGCGCAGGATCGCCTTGCGCTCGGCCGCGACGATCTTGTCGATGTCGCCGCCTTCGGTGGACAGCATCAGCACGCCGAGCACGGCGCGGAAGCGCTGGATCGGCACCGCGACGGAGACGATCTGCTCGCCCTGCTCGCTCACCCGCACGATGGTCGAGGGGCTGCCGGTCAGCGCCTTGACCACTTCGGGGAAGGCGGCGCCATTGCCGCCGGGCTGCTCGTGGTAGACCGGCAGGTCCTTGTTGCGGAAGAAGTCGAAGATGAATTTCTCGACTTGCTCCACGACGCCGGGCTGTTCGTCGTCGACGGGCGGCAGGTCGTAGCGCAGGATCTGGCCGCGCGAATAAAGATGCCGCGAATCGAGCAGCAGGTTGGCGTCGCGGTCATAGATACGGGCGCGGGTGCGCGTCGGCGAAATCAAGCGTCGCAGCACCGGCGCCACGCGCTCGGGATTGATCGGGAAATCGAGGTTGTCGAGCTGGTCCGACCCCGGCCCCAGGCTTTCGCCCGCCTGCAGCTCAAGCAGCTTTTCCGGGTCGATGCTGATCGAATCGGTCTCGACGGTCGCCGAGGCCGCAATCGCGCCGGCGATGATCTCGCCCTGCGTCATCAGGCTTTCGACGCGCGCGTCGATCAGCCCGTCGCGGAAGGTGTTCAGGTAAAGGATGCCGGTGACCAGCACGGCGAGGCCGGCCAGGTTGAGGAACAGGATGCGCCGGGTCAGGCTGGAGAAGATGTGATGGCCGAGAAACCGGCGCATCGGCACCGTGAATTTCGACACGAAGGCGGGCACGATCCGCGACGGGCGCCTTGCCGCGCCCGTCCGTCTGCCTCGCTCTACTTCCACTGCCATCGACTAGCAGGCCCTGCTTAGTTAGTGGGTAGTGAGTGGGCAGTAGGCAGTAGGAGCAATGATTGGCTGACCGCGGCTATGCACGAATGGCCGCTCGCATCATTCAAAACTGACTACGGACTATTCCCTACTGCCTACTGCCTATTCTCATGCCTCGCGGAACCGGTATCCGACTCCGTAAAGGGTTTCGATCATCTCGAAGTCGTCGTCGACGGCCTTGAACTTCTTGCGCAGCCGCTTGATGTGGCTGTCGATGGTGCGGTCGTCGACATAGACCTGCTCATCATAGGCCGAATCCATCAGCGCATCACGGCTTTTTACCACGCCGGGGCGCTGCGCCAGCGAATGCAGGATGAGGAACTCGGTCACCGTCAGCGTCACCGGCTCGCCCTTCCAGGTGCAGGTGTGCCGCTCCTGGTCCATTACCAGCTGGCCGCGTTCGAGCGAGCGGGCCTGCTGGCTCGGCGCCTTGGCCGCCGCCTCGCGGGCGCTGGTCCGGCGCAGCACGGCGCGCACGCGCTCGACAAGGAGGCGCTGCGAGAAGGGTTTGCGGATGAAGTCGTCGGCGCCCATCTTGAGGCCGAACAATTCGTCGATCTCGTCATCCTTCGACGTCAAGAAGATGACCGGCAGGTCCGACTTCTGGCGCATGCGGCGAAGCAGCTCCATGCCGTCCATGCGCGGCATCTTGATGTCGAGGATGGCGAGGTTCGGCGGCCGCGCCGCCAGGCCTTCCAGCGCCGAGGCGCCGTCGGTGTAGGTTTCCACCCGATAGCCCTCGGATTCGAGCGCGATCGACACCGAGGTCAGAATATTACGGTCGTCGTCGACAAGCGCGATTGTTGCCATTTCAAGCGGCTCCCTCATGAGCTGTCCCTTCTGTCGTCGAGAAGGGGCTTTTGCAGGACAAATTGGGTACAAAATGTGGCACGGGCCTTGTCCGAAGTCACGAGCGGCCTGCCGTCACACGACATCGCACCCTAATTGGGATTGGACGCACCAAGCCTGCCAATCCTTTGGGCAACCTCTGCGATTTTTTGCACATATAAACGATTTAAACAACTTTCAAATTTTTTAAATCGATTAATGATTTGATATCATTCGGCTTTTCTGGTTTTGAACCTGACGGCCCCAGCGCGGGCTCCGGGGAGTCACCCGTCAGATGCGGCCAAATCCAGAGAGGAAATTTGATGTCGGAAGCCGGCAAACGCAACCCCGACTGCGCCATCGACGCGATCGGCCTGAAGACAACGGGCATGGTACGCTATAATTTTGGCGCGGCGGAACTCTACGAGGAAGCGATCCGGCGCGGCGAGGCGAGGTTGACCGCGCAGGGCGCGCTGGTCGCCGAGACCGGCCAGCACACCGGGCGTTCACCAAAGGACAAATTCGTCGTGCGCGACGAGGCGACCGGCGGCCAAGTCTGGTGGGACAACAACAAGGCCATCTCGCCGGGTGAGTTCGAAGCGCTGCTCGCGGATTTCAAGGCTCACGCAACCGGCAAGGACCTCTACGTGCAGGACCTCGTCGGCGGCGCCGACGCCGATCTGAAGCTGCCGACCCGGGTCATCACCGAATTCGCCTGGCATTCGCTGTTCATCCGCAATCTTTTGATCCGCCCTGAAGCCGCGGAGCTCGAGCGTTTCGTGCCGCGGATGACGATCATCGACCTGCCCTCCTTCCGCGCCGATCCGGCACGTCACGGCACCCGCACCGAGACGGTGATCGCGGTCGATCTCACCCGTAAGATCGTGCTGATCGGCGGCACCTCCTATGCCGGCGAGATGAAGAAGTCGGTGTTCACGATGCTGAACTACCTGCTGCCGGCAAAGGGCGTCATGCCGATGCACTGCTCCGCCAATGAAGGTCCGGACGGCGACACGGCCGTCTTCTTCGGCCTGTCCGGCACCGGCAAGACGACCCTTTCCGCGGATCCGTCGCGCACGCTGATCGGCGACGACGAGCATGGCTGGGGTCCGCAGGGCATCTTCAATTTCGAGGGCGGCTGCTACGCCAAGACGATCAGGCTGTCGGCAGAGGCCGAGCCGGAGATCTTCGCCACCACGCAGCGCTTCGGCACGGTGCTGGAGAACGTGATGCTCGACGCCGGCCGCGTTCCGGATTTCAACGATGGCAGCCTGACCGAGAACACGCGCTGCGCCTATCCGCTGGACTTTATCCCCAATGCCTCGAAGACCGGCCGCGCCGGTCATCCGAAGAACATCATCATGCTGACCGCCGACGCCTTCGGCGTCATGCCGCCGATCGCCAGGCTGACGCCGGCGCAGGCGATGTACCACTTCCTGTCGGGCTATACCGCCAAGGTCGCCGGCACGGAAAAAGGCGTCACCGAGCCGGAAGCGACGTTCTCGACCTGCTTCGGCGCCCCGTTCATGCCGCGCCACCCGTCCGAATACGGCAATCTGCTGCGCGAGCTGATCGCCAGCCACGGCGTCGACTGCTGGCTGGTCAACACCGGCTGGACCGGCGGCGCCTATGGCACCGGCCGCCGCATGCCGATCAAGGTGACACGCGCCTTGCTGGGCGCCGCGCTCGACGGTTCGCTGAACGCGGCCGAGTTCCGCACCGACGCCAATTTCGGCTTCGAGGTGCCGGTGGCGGTCCCGGGTGTCGACGGCGCCATTCTCGACCCGCGCTCGACCTGGGCGGACAAGGCCGGTTACGATCGCCAGGCCGCAAAGCTGGTCAACATGTTCGCGACCAATTTCGAGAAGTTCGAACGCCATGTCGACGCCACTATCCTCGGCGCCGCGCCGCGCTTGCAGGAAGCGGCTGAATAGCGGTCGCCTCTCATATCTTTCCTCCAGGGCCCGGCTCGCGCCGGGCCTTTTCTTTTTGCCGTCATCGCGTCATGAGTGCGTGCATGGCAAGCGACGACGACATCATCATCTCCGGCGAAGCGGTCATTCGCGCGGGCGACCTGCATGAGGACTTCATCCGCTCGTCCGGTCCGGGCGGCCAGAACGTCAACAAGGTGGCCACCGCCGTGCAACTGCGCTTCGACGCGGCGAACGCTTCCGGCCTGTCCGAGCGCGTGCGCGAGCGTGCCATCAAGCTTGCCGGCCAGCGCGCCACCAAGGACGGCGTCATCGTCATCGAGGCCGGCCGTTTCCGCACCCAGGAGCAGAACCGGGCCGATGCGCGGGCGCGGCTGACGGCGTTGATCGCCAAGGCGGCCGAGCCTCCACCGCCGCCGCGTAAGAAGACCAGGCCGTTCAAAGGCGCCGTGGAGCGCCGCCTCAAGAGCAAGGCGGGCCGATCGACAGTGAAAAAGCTGCGCGGCCGTGTCGAGAACGATTAAGCACGGTTGAATCGGCTGCTTCCAATTCTGGGTTGCAGGTGGCAAGCTCCGATTGCTGCAACAGCGAGGAGACCAGCCATGGGTATTTTCGATTTCGTCAAAGGCGTCGGCAAGAAGCTCGGCATCGGCGGCGACGACGAGGCATCGCCAAATGCGGATACGTTGAAGAAGGAGCTCGATTCCCACAAGCTGGGCACGGACGGCGTCGAGGTTGCCGTCCAGGGCGACACCGCGGTTTTGAAGGGCACGGTCAAGGATCAGTCGGTCTTCGAAAAGGCGGTGATCGCCGTCGGCAACACGCTCGGCGTCTCCAAGGTGCAGGCGGACGAGCTGAAGGTCGCGCCCGAGGCCGGCAAAGCGGCGCCGGCCAAGGAACCGACGCTCTATACCGTCCAGAAGGGCGATAATCTCTGGAAGATCGCCGAGAAATATTACGGCAAGGGGAAGGGCGCCAAGAACAACGTCATCTTCGAGGCCAACAAGCCGATGCTGACGCATCCCGACAAGATCTATTCCGGCCAGGTGCTGCGCATACCGGATATCGACCAGGCCTGAGGGGCATATCGCCGAGATTGAACGAACGGCGGCTTTCGGGTCGCCGTTTTCTTTTGCCGGTGGCATGCTGGAGCCGGATGATTTCAGGTCTGTTCGATCTGAAATCTGAATCCGTCTCTAAATCAAAGAGATAGAGCATGATGTCGTCCGAAAGCCGCTTCACGCTTTTCGGCATCACGCTCCAGGGCGGATAAACCGGATCGACCCATGCTCGTTCTTCCCAAAGGCGTCCGCCATATGCCGGGCTACATCGCCCGGCCGGCCCAGGATCAGGCGCGTCGTGCAGGCAGCACCCCTCTACGTGCCGGCCATGCCGCGAACCGGCAAGGAAATGAGCGTGCGCATGACCAATTGCGGCGCGCTTGGCTGGGTCACCGACAAGGAGCGCGGCTATCGCTACCAGCCTACGCATCCGGTGACGGGCGAGCCCTGGCCGCCGATCCCGGAAGCCTTGCTGCAACTGTGGCGCGAGGTCTCGGCCTACCCGCATCCGCCCGAGGCATGCCTGGTCAACTTCTATGCGGCGGACGCCAGAATGGGCCTGCATCAGGACCGCGACGAGCAGGACTTCGCCGCGCCCGTGGTGTCGGTCTCGCTGGGCGACGACTGCCAGTTCCGGGTCGGTCAGGACAGGCGCGAAGACGGCACGAAGTCGTTCAGGCTGAAGAGCGGCGACGTCGTCGTGCTTGGCGGCGAGGGACGCCTCGCCTTCCATGGCGTCGACCGCATCTATCCCGCGACATCGGCCCTCTTGAAGAATGGCGGCCGCATCAATCTGACGCTTCGGCGGGTGACGGTACCGGGCTGACGCGAGTATCGCGAAGCAGCACCCGCACGGTCTCGTCCTCGGCGATTGGCCGGTAGTCTTGCATCAGACGGACATAGTCCTGGTGGCGCGACAGCTCTTCGGCCAAGGCTTGGTTGTTTTTCTGAATGATGAGTATCGTCGGTCGTTTCGTCTCGAGCTCGGCAAGCTTGCCGTCGATGTAGCGGTCGGCCATCTCACGATAGTGAGAGGCCGCCTCTTTGTTGCCGTCCCGGGTTGCGATCGCCGAAAGGTAAAGCGCCGTATCACTCAGCCAGTCGCTGCAATAGCGTGAGATCCATGTTCCGCCGAGCATGCGGGTAAGCGGATGGCCCGCCGCGATGTCTGAGCCGACGAGTGCGACGGTCGGTTGATGAACCGCGGCCTTGACCTTGGCGACGAATTCAGCGCCCGGCTTTTGTGTTTTCATGAACGGAATGGCCGCGGCGACGACGATGGCGGCCAACAACAGCTTTTGCCCCGGTTCCATCATCCTGCCCGCCGACGAACGTGGCGCCGGATCGATTTGCGCGGCTCTCATCAGCAGCGCCGCCAGCAGCAGGCTAAACGCCGGGAATGCGTGATAGGGCCAACCCTTGGCCTGGTAGATCAACGGCGCCGTTGCCGCCAGCGAAGCGAGCGTGAACACGCTGACCAATGGCGACGGGGTTAAGCCCGGCCGAAGAAAATGCAGCATCAGGAGCGCGATAAGATAGACCGGGGCATAGTCGATCAGAATCGCCTGCATGTTCCCCATCCGCATGTAGGTGTCGGCCAGTATCGGATAGATGACGCTGAGGAATTCCGGATAGCAAAGCATCACGGCCACGGCATAGGCGACGCAGATCAGGCCGATCACCCAATATTCGACTGCCAGCAATGGCAAAATCGACCGGCGCCGCCAGGCCACGTACAGCGCCGGGACGAACACCACCAGCGCGTAGTAAGGCTTCACCAACAACAGGACGCTGCCGCCAAGCCCGGCAAGCACCGCCACCAGCAGGCTTGGCCGTGTCTCGTTCGCCGGCGCCGCGCGCCAGGCCATCAGCACCAGCAAAGGCAGGAACAACGCAACGCCCAGATGCTCCCGCTCGCTGAAGGCATTGCCGGGAAAGATGACCAGCAGCGCCAGGAACAGCGGCAGCATGGACAACAGCGCGCTGTTCTCCGCAAAGCCAGCCTGTCTGGCGATCAGCGCGGCAAAGCCGAGACCAATCAGGCAGACCGCATAGGCGTAGACATGGATCACCACTTCCGGCGACAAGCCGAGAGCCTGCGCCAGGGCCACGGCCGGCATGAACAACCAGGGCGTGAACGGCGGATTGACCTCGAACAGATCGACATAGAGCCGGGAGCCGGAAAGCACCCGTTCGGCCATGGTGATTGCCCAGCTGGTGTCGGGTATGACACCCCATCGCATTTGCCAGGGCACCGCCGCCGCCAAGACGAGCAGGCAGAGGACCAAGGTCCGTGTCACCACGCCGGCGCTGGACACGCCGGCCGGCGAGCGGTCCAGGATCGGGGTCATGGCCGACCTCTCGGCAAGCGAAGCGCGGGTTTCCATGTTCAACGGACCACCGCCGTGAAGACGAATTGGCGCAGGATAATGAAGTTCAGGGCCGGAACCAGCGTGCAGGCCATTGCCACCGGCACCAATGCCGGCAGCCCGACGACGTCGGCGAGCACTACGGTCAGCCCGACCGTGAGCAGGAAGCCGATCGCCGTGGCGCAGGCAAAGCGGATGATCTCGAAGCCCACCGCGCCGTCAGACATGAACGTCACGAAGCGGTGCCCGCAGTAGGAGAACACCGCGCCGGTGCCGTAGCCGGCGATCGAGGCGACCGTCGCCGGCATGCCGAAGCCATCCCGGTCCGATAGCGCCAGCGTCACTCCCGCATAGATCAGGGTCGATACGCCGCCGATCGCGGCAAACCGCAGGATTCGCGCCGACTCCGAACGACCCATGGCCCATGATCGGAATCGCTGGCCGGGCGAGGGAGCTCCTGCAGCCACGATCTTCTGCTGATTGAGCGCCTGCAGCAAAGTCAGCCGAGCCGCCGTTCGCGCGTCGCCGGCACACGGTCCTTCGGCGCTTCGGCGTTTCTCATCGCGGCGATCGCTTGCTCAAAACCGGTCAGGCGGTCGACCACATAGAGCGGTCTCCGCTTCACCTCGGCATGGATACCGCCGACATAGAGGCCGATGATGCCGGTCATGAAGAGATTGATGCCGGACAGGAAGGAGATGATCACCACCGTCGATGTCCAACCATGGACGACGTCGTTGGTGAAGAGCCAGGAAGCCAGGGCGTAAAGGCCGAGCACGGCCGCAAAGCCGGAAATGGCAAGGCCCGACCAAAGCGCCAGCCGCAAAGGCTTGTCGGAAAAGCTGATGACGCCATGGACCGCCAGCCGCACCATTTTCCAGAACGGATATTTGGTTTCGCCGGCCGCTCGCTCGGGCCGTTCGAACGACACCGCCGTTTGCTTGAAACCCATCCAGCCGAACATGCCGCGCACGAAGCGGTCGCGCTCGGGCATCTGCTTGAAGGTTTCCAGGGCCTTTCGTCCCACGAGCCGGAAATCGCCGACGTCGCGGGGGATGGTCACGGAGGTCATCTGCTCGAGAGCGCGGTAGAAGAGGCTGGCGCTCGCACGCTTGAAGAGCGTTTCCCCCTCGCGTTTGGTGCGGCGGGCATAGACGATCTCATAGCCTTCCTTCCATTTGGCGACGAGGTCGAGCACCACTTCGGGCGGGTCCTGCAAGTCCGCGTCCATGACGATCACGGCGTCGCCGGCTGCGGCGTCCATGCCGGCGGTGATCGCGATCTGGTGGCCGAAATTGCGCGACAGTTCGATCAGCCGGAAGCGTGGGTCCGAGGCCGTCATGCCGCGCAGGAAGATGACGCTTGTATCGCGGCTGCCATCGTCGACGAAGATCGCCTCGGCGCTGGCGTCGAGCTTGTCGAGCAAGGCCGTGATCCGTCGCACGAGCAGCGGCAGCACCGCCTCCTCGTTGAAGATCGGAATGACCAGTGAATAGACCGGGGCCTCGCGGCCAGCGGCATTGC
Source organism: Mesorhizobium sp. B3-1-9 (assembly GCF_006439595.1). Classification (NCBI taxonomy): domain Bacteria; kingdom Pseudomonadati; phylum Pseudomonadota; class Alphaproteobacteria; order Hyphomicrobiales; family Phyllobacteriaceae; genus Mesorhizobium; species Mesorhizobium sp. B3-1-9. The sequence continues at coordinate 51,828 of NZ_VFTJ01000014.1, read as the reverse complement.
CCGCATTGATCACCGGTTGCCTCCCGACACCCGCTGGAGTTTGGCTCGCAAAGCTAGTCGGGATTGCCTAAGGCGCCGTTAAGGGGGTCACAATTTCCTTAACGCCACTTCCTCGATCAGGTGGTTGGCGCCCTTGCGCAGGATGAGATCGGCCCGCGCCCTGGTCGGCAGGATGTTCTCGCGCAGGTTCTTCAGGTTGATGTTGGCCCAGAGCCCTTCGGCGATGGCCCGCGCGGCATCCTCGGAGAGCTGCGAATAGCGGTGGAAGAAGGAGTCCGGATTGCGGAAGGCGGTTTCACGCAGCCGCATGAAGCGCTGGATGTACCATTGATGGATCAGCTTCTCGTCAGCATCGATATAGATGGCGAAGTCGAAGAAGTCGGACAGGAACGGCACGATCTTGCCGTCCTTCGGCAGCTTGCCCGGCTGCAGGACGTTGATGCCTTCGAAGATCAGTATGTCCGGACGGTCGATGGTGACGAACTCGCCGGGGATCACGTCGTAGGTCAGGTGCGAATAGACCGGCGCGATGACGCTGTTTTGCGCCGACTTGATGCCGGACAGGAACCTGAGCAGCGCGCCGACGTCGTAGCTCTCGGGGAACCCCTTGCGCTCCATGAGGTTCTCGCGGCGCAGGATCTCGTTGGGCAACAGGAAGCCGTCGGTGGTGATGAGGTCCACCTTCGGGCTCGACGGCCAGCGCGCCAGGAGCTGCTTCAGCACGCGCGCCGTGGTCGACTTGCCGACCGCGACCGAGCCGGCGATGCCGATGATGAAGGGGGTCTTGACGACATCCTGCGCCTTGAAGAAGGCTTGGCGCTGCCTGAACAAAAGCTGGCTCGCCTCGACATGCGCCGAAAGCAGGCGGGACAACGAAAGGTAGATGCGCTTGACCTCTTCCAGGTCGACCGGGTCGTTGAGCGAGCGCAGCCGGTCGATCTCTTCTCCGGTCAGCGTCAGCGGCGTGTCTGCGCGGAACTGCGACCATTGCTCGGCGGAGAAGAATCGATAGGGGGAATACTTCTCGGTCGGAGCAAGCTGGTCCATCGGGTTTCCTGCCCTCCTCGCCGTCAGCCCCGGGCCATCAACCGCGGGGACGAGACGCCTTTTCGGCGATGCCCGAGCGGCCGGTTCGGCTCTCGAGCTCCTTCAGCACGTCGTCAAGCGGAATGCCCGCTATGCTAAGGACGACCAGCCAATGATATATAAGATCGGCGCTTTCCGAAACGAGGGCCTGCCTGTCGCCGCGGATGGCGGCGATCACGGTCTCGACCGCTTCCTCGCCGAGCTTCTGCGCCGCCTTGTCCATGCCTTTGGCGAACAGCTTCGCCGTCCACGAGTCAGCGTCGCCGGAATGGGCGCGCTGATGGATGATCGTTTCCAGCTCGGCGAGCGAAAATTGAGCCATAGCAGTGGTTTAAGTCCGATGTGCCGACGAGTCCAGCCGCATCGGCAGGCCGGCTCTGGCCATGTGCGCCTTGGCCTCGGCGATCGTGAAGGTACCGAAGTGGAAGATCGAGGCGGCAAGCACCGCACCGGCATGGCCGTCGCGGATGCCTTCGACCAGGTGATCGAGCGTTCCGACGCCGCCGGAAGCGATCACCGGCGCGCGCACCGCGTCGGCAATCGCGCGGGTGAGCGCAATGTCGTAGCCGGCCTTGGTGCCGTCGCGGTCCATCGAGGTCAAAAGGATCTCGCCGGCGCCGCGATCGACCATCGTCTTGGCGAATTCGACCGCGTCGATGCCGGTCTTCTCGCGCCCGCCATGAGTGAAAATCTCCCAGCGATCGGCTTCGCCGGCCGCCGATACCTTCTTGGCGTCGATCGCCACGACAATGCACTGGTTGCCGAACTTCTCGGCGGCTTCCGCGACGAAATCCGGGTTCTTCACCGCCGCAGTGTTGATCGATACCTTGTCGGCGCCGGCCAGCAGCAGCTTGCGGATGTCGGCGACCTGCCGCACGCCGCCGCCGACGGTGAGCGGCATGAAGCACTGCTCGGCCGTCCTGGCGACCACGTCGAAGATCGTCTCGCGATTGTCGGACGATGCGGTGATGTCGAGGAAGCAGAGCTCGTCGGCGCCAGCCGCATCATAAGCCTTGGCGGCTTCGACCGGGTCGCCGGCATCGATCAGGTCGACGAAATTGACGCCCTTGACCACGCGGCCGTTCTTGACGTCGAGGCAGGGGATGACGCGGGCCTTGAGCATCACTTGCCTTCCAGGGTCGAGAGCAGGTCGACCACCAGCTCGCCGACCAGCGGCGGCACGTCGCCCTTGGGGTCGAAGGCCGGATCATAGGCGGAAATGGTCAGCCCGGCGATGGCGAGCGGACCGGCGAGACCGCACATCGCGGTGCGCACCTGTTCGGGCGCCGGACCGCCGGGCGTGGTGTAGCGGTTGGCCTGCAGTTTTTCGGGATCGTGCACGTCGAGGTCGACATGCATGTGCACCTGGTTTGCGCCATCGGCCTTCAGCCTTTGCGCAGCAGCCTTCCAGTCCGGGCACTCGGTCCGGATGACGGGCAGCGCTTTCAGCAGCTCCTTCTCGGCCTCGTCGAGGTCGCGCGCATTGACCAAAACACAACGCGACGGATCGACCGGCTTGAAGCCGGGAATCTGGTTGGCCATCGTCCGCCAGCACAGGCCGAGTGCGACAGCCAGCGCCATGCCGTCGAGGAAACCGGTGGTGGAGGTCTCAGGCGTGTTGAGGTCGCCATGCTGGTCGGCCCAGATGATGGCGTCAGCGCCGGCACCGGCCACGGCGCCCGCGGCGGTCAGGCAGTTGCCCGCCAGCACGATCGGAAACCGCTTCTTGTCCATCGCGATGCGGACCTGGCCCGAAACGGCATTGCAGACGGCGAATCCGGTGCTGATCTCGCGCTCTTCTTCGTCCTCGACCACCTTGCCGATGTCATGCACCTCGACGTCGTGGCCGGCGAGCTTCAGCGCCTCGGCCAGCCCGCCCGAGATCAGCGCGTCCGGGCCCTGGCCGCAGCCGCCGTGGAAATGGCCGCTGTCATAGGATGCCAGGATGATGGAAATGTTCACGCTCTTGCCTCCGCCCGCTCGCCGCGCAGGATCGCCAGCGCCTCGGCCGGGTCGATACGTCCGTCATATAGGGCGCGGCCGGAGATCGCGCCTTCGAGTTTGTGCGCGTCCGGCATGGTCATGCGCACGATGTCGGCGATCGAGGCGAGGCCGCCGGACGCGATCACCGGAATGGACACCGCCTCGGCGAGGTCGATGGTCGAATCCCAGTTGATGCCGGTCAGCACACCGTCCCGATCGATGTCGGTGTAGATGATGGCGGCCACACCTGCCCCCTCGAACTTCTTCGCCAGCTCGATGACGCCGAGCTCGGAGGCCTCGGCCCAGCCCTCGACGGCGACCTTGCCGCCCTTGGCGTCGATGCCGACCGCTATTTTTCCGGGAAAAACCTTGCAGGCTTGCTTGACCAGTTCGGGTTCGCGCACCGCCACCGTGCCGAGGATAACGCGCGTCAGGCCGCGGTCCAGCCAGTCTTCGATCTGCGGCAAGGTGCGGATGCCGCCGCCGAGCTGCACCGGATTCTTCGTCGCCTTCAGGATGGCGCCGACCGCCGCTGAGTTGACGCTCTGGCCCTTGAAGGCGCCGTTGAGGTCGACGACATGCAGCCACTCGAAGCCCTGGTCCTCGAAGGCCTTGGCCTGCGCGGCGGGATCGTCATTGTAGATGGTGGCGGTGGCCATGTCGCCGTGCTTCAGGCGCACGCACTTGCCGTCCTTGAGGTCGATCGCCGGAAACAGGATCATGGGTCAGGCGCCCTCGACGATGACGAAATGGCCGGTCGAGGCGGCGAGCCGGAACTTCGAGGCATGCTGGTATTCAGGCGAGTGATAGCATTCGATCGCCTTGTCGTAGGTGTCGAACTCGACCAGCACGTGACGGTTGCCGGTCGCTCCTTCCGGACTCTCGTAGCGGCCGGCCCGGACCGGGAACTTCGCGCCGTATTTCGCGAAGGCGACGGCATTCGCTTCGATATACTGCTTGTAGACGTCCGGATCGCGGACATCGATCATCGCCATCCAATAGCCCTTCTTGCTCATTTTCAGGGCCTCCACTTCAAGAAATTGGTGATCAAGGCCAGGCCGAGCGCCTGGCTCTTTTCAGGATGAAACTGCGTGCCGGCGATATTGTCGCGCGCAACCGCTGCCGTCACCGCGCCGCCATAGTCCGCTGTCGCCACGATCTCGGCCGGGTTCTTCGCTTCCAGATGATAGGAATGGACGAAATAGGCGTGCAATCCCTTCGCCCCGGTCTCGATGCCGGAAAACAGCGGATGCGGGCGGGTAAGCTCGATCGTGTTCCAGCCGATCTGCGGGATTTTCAGCGCCGGATCGGACGGCGTGATCTCCTTGACGTCGCCGGCGACCCAGCCGAGGCCCTTGGTGACGGTCTTTTCGAGGCCGCGTTCCGACATCAGCTGCATGCCGACGCAGATGCCGAGGAAAGGCCGCCCCTTGGCGATTGCCGCTTCCTCCACCGCCTCCCACATGCCTGCCACCGCGTGCAGGCCGGCGGCGCAGTCGGCATAGGCGCCGACACCCGGCAGCACGATGCGGTCGGCGGAACGCACCCGCTCGGCGTCGGCCGTCAGCTCGATCGTCGCCGCAAGGCCCGCCTCATGCGCGGCGCGCTCGAAGGCCTTGGTGGCCGAGCGCAGATTACCCGAACCGTAGTCGATGATGGCTACCCGCATGTCAGGGCCTTCCGGGCGTATGGGTCAGTCCCAGCGCCATGCCTGTCTGTGGCGGACGGGCCAGCGACGCATCCGGCACGATGCGCGGCATTGGCGCCTCCTGCTCGACATCGTCGGCGGTTTCCAGCGCATGGCGCGTCTCGGCATCGCCGAGATTGCCGGCCTCGACCACGCCCCATTCCCGCCAGCCGCGCCGACGAAGTGCCGCGATGCGCAGGCCCCGGCCTTCGAACCCGACATAGAGCGAGACCAGCAGCGACAGCAGCGATCCGGCCGCTTCGAGCCCGAGCCTCTCGCCGAGTACCGACAGGAGCGCCATGACGATGAAGGTCAGGGCCGCCTCGATCCACAACCGGTGCCAGGCGAGCCAGAGCGGCGCGGCCAGGAAGCCCAGCCAGGTGAAACTGTCGCGCACGAAGATCGCGTCCTCGGCTTTGTTGCCGCCAGCCGGCGGCTGCATCACCACATAGATCGCCATAGGGCTATCCTTTCAGGGATCCCTTGGTGGAAGGCACCGTGTCGGGCTGGCGCGGATCGCGCTCCAGCGCCGCACGCAGCGCCCGCGCCACCGCCTTGAAGCAGGTTTCGGCGATGTGATGGTTGTTGGCGCCGTAATGGTTGGTCACGTGCAGCGTGATGCCGGCATTCTGCGCCAGCGCCTGGAAGAATTCGCGCACCAGTTCGGTGTCGAACGTGCCGATCTTCGGCGACGAGAAGGCGACGTTCCAGACCAGGAAAGGCCGGCCGGAGACGTCGATCGCCGCCCTGGTCAGCGTCTCGTCCATGGCGAGGTCGATCGAGGCGTAGCGCATGATGCCGCGCCGCTCGCCCAGCGCCTTGCTCAACGCCTGGCCGATCGCGATGCCGGTGTCCTCGACGGTGTGGTGGTCGTCGATATGCAGGTCGCCCTTGGCCTTGATCGTCATGTCGATCAGCGAATGCCGCGACAACTGGTCGAGCATATGGTCGAAGAAGCCGACACCGGTCGAAATGTCGGATTTTCCCTTGCCGTCGACATGGACGGAGGCCGAAATCTCGGTTTCCTTGGTCTTGCGGCTGACTTCGGCCGAACGCGTCATCGCTCTGTCCTTGTTGCCCTGTTCGGAGGCGCCAGGGCTTGAAAACGAAAGCCTTCTATCAGCATGATCCGGCGATTGCCAGTTGCCATTCCTAGCGGTATCGGCCTCGGCTGAGGGGCGGTTTGCAATCGTTGGCCCTATGCATACATATGGCCGATCAAACTCACTCGTACCGCGCCAATCGCCTTTTTCAAGGGATAGCGCGCATCGGAGCTCAAATGTCGAACGAACTCACCATGCACGCCACGACCATCATCAGCGTGCGCAAGGGCAATAAGGTCGTGATCGCCGGCGACGGCCAGGTCAGCCTCGGCCAGACGATCATGAAGGGCAACGCCCGCAAGGTGCGCCGCATCGGCAAGGGCGGCAGCGTCATTGCCGGCTTCGCCGGCGCCACCGCCGATGCCTTCACCTTGCTCGAGCGGCTCGAGGCCAAGCTCGAGCAATATCCCGACCAGCTGACGCGCGCCTGCGTCGAGCTCGCCAAGGACTGGCGCACCGACCGCTATCTGCGCCGCCTGGAAGCCATGATGCTGGTCGCCGACAAGTCGGTCTCGCTGGCGCTGACCGGCAATGGTGACGTGCTGGAGCCCGAGCATGGCGTCATGGCCATCGGCTCCGGCGGCAATTACGCGCTGGCCGCGGCACGCGCGCTGATCGACACCGACAAGGATGCCGAGGAGATCGCCCGCAAGGCCATGCAGATCGCGTCCGACATCTGCGTCTACACCAACAACAATTTTGTCGTCGAAACGCTCGATGCCGCCTGACGACCATGATCCCAAGAAGTGGGAATCGGTTTTTGGACGAGATCATGGTCGAACAGGAAGATAGCTATGATTTTCGGCCGGTCACGGAAAAAGACCTGCCGATGATCGCCAGTTGGCTGCGCGAGCCGCATGTTGCCGCATGGTGGGACGATCCGACCAAGGAAATCGCCGAGATCCGCGAGCATATCGATTCGGTCTCGGTGGAACCGCTCATCGTCGAGCTCGACGGCAGGCCGATCGCCTATCTGCAGAGCTATGACCCGCATATGGAGGACGATCATCCCTATGCCGATCAGCCCTTCGGCACACTTGGCATCGATCTGTCGATCGGTCCGCCGGAGCTGGTCGGCATCGGCCATGGCTCGGCCATCGTGCGCCAGTTCGTCGAGGAGCTTTTCGAGGAAGGCGCGCCGCGCGTCATCATCGATCCGCATCCCGACAATGGCCGCGCCATCCGCGCCTATGAGAAGGCGGGCTTCAGGCCGATCGGCCGCAGGCATTCGCAAGATGGGGACGTCGTGCTGATGGCTGTCGATGCGGCCGAAGACGACGAAATTTTGGGGGACTGACCGAATGACCGCATCCGAACAGAACAAGACCCTATCGGCCTATGAGGACAGCTGGCGAATGGGCCTGCTGCTCGTGCTTGCCCTGGTCATCTTCCAGGCGGGCGGCTTGTACGGCATGGGCCATCCGCCGATCTGCACCTGCGGCTACGTCAAGCTCTGGCACGGCGTGGTCAACAGCTCGGAGAATTCCCAGCACATCGCCGACTGGTACACCTTCTCGCACATCATCCATGGCTTCCTGTTCTACGCGCTGGCGACGTTCCTGTTTCCGCGCTCGCCGGTCGGGCTGAGGCTCGCTTTCGCGGTCCTGATCGAGGGCGGCTGGGAGCTTCTGGAGAACAGCCCTTTCATCATCGACCGCTACCGCGCCGGCACGATCTCGCTCAACTATTACGGCGACTCCATCATCAACTCGGTGTCCGACACGCTGTTCATGGCGCTGGGATTTGTGATGGCGCGAAAGCTACCTATATGGGTGATCGTGGCCCTGGCGCTCATCTTCGAGCTCGGCACGGGCTACATCATCCGGGACAATCTGACGCTCAACGTGATCATGCTGCTGCATCCGTTCGAGTCCATCAAGCAGTGGCAAAGTGGAATTTGAGTCTTATGAGCACCTTTTCTCCCCGTGAAATCGTTTCGGAACTCGACCGCTTCATCATCGGCCAGAAGGACGCCAAGCGCGCCGTGGCGATCGCCTTGCGCAACCGCTGGCGCCGCCAGCAGCTGGAAGGCCAGATGCGCGAAGAGGTGATGCCGAAGAACATCCTGATGATCGGCCCGACCGGCGTCGGCAAGACCGAGATCTCGCGCCGCCTGGCGCGGCTTGCCGGCGCGCCCTTCGTCAAGGTCGAGGCGACCAAGTTCACCGAGGTCGGCTATGTCGGCCGCGATGTCGAACAGATCGTGCGCGACCTCGTCGAGGTTGCCATCGGCCTGGCACGCGAAAAGATGCGCGGCGATGTCAATGCGCGCGCCCAGGTCAATGCCGAGGAACGCGTGCTGGAAGCCCTCGTCGGCAAGACGGCGAGCCCGGCGACCCGCGACAGCTTCCGCAAGAAGCTGCGCGACGGCGAGCTCGACGACAAGGAGATCGAGATCGAGGTGGCCGACACCGGCACCGGCGGCATGCCCGGTTTCGAGATTCCCGGCATGCCCGGCGCCAATGTCGGCGTGCTCAACATCAACGACATGTTGTCGAAGGCGATGGGCGGCCGCAAGACCAAGACCCGCAAGACCACGGTGCGCGATTCCTACGCGCTGCTGGTCAACGACGAGTCCGACAAGCTGCTCGACCAGGACGAGGTGGTGCGCAGGGCGCTCGAGTCGGCCGAGAATGACGGCATCGTCTTCCTCGACGAGATCGACAAGATCGCGGCCAGGAGCGACATTTCGGGCGGCCCGTCGCGCGAAGGCGTGCAGCGCGACCTGCTGCCGCTGGTCGAAGGCACCACGGTCGCGACCAAGTATGGGCCGATCAAGACCGACCATATATTGTTCATCGCTTCGGGCGCCTTCCACGTCTCCAAGCCGTCCGACCTGCTGCCCGAGCTGCAGGGCCGCCTGCCGATCCGTGTCGAGCTGCGCGCGCTGGAGAAGGCGGATTTCATCCGCATCCTCACCGAGACGGAGGCAAGCCTCATCAAGCAGTATATCGCGCTGATGAAGACCGAAGGCGTCGAGCTGACCTTCACCGACGACGCCATCGATTCGCTCGCCGGCATCGCCGTCGACCTCAACGCCAGCGTCGAGAACATCGGCGCGCGGCGCCTGCAGACGGTGATGGAGCGCGTGCTGGACGAAATCTCCTACGACGCCCCGGACCGCAACGGCACGGCCGTCACCATCGACGCCGCCTATGTCGAGAAGCATGTCGGCGACTTGTCTCGCAACACCGACCTGTCGCGGTTCATCCTTTAGCTCGTGATTTCGGGCTGGCTGCAGGCCAGGCCGAAACGCCCTCGCCAATGCCCGATTTAGGGCTGGGTTTCAGGCCGGCCTGAAACGCCCTTCCAATGCGAAGTGTGGCCAAATGGAAGCATCTGGCCACCATTCTGGTGGGTGGCTCGAAGCCTTCTCTCGACTCTGCCACGCGCTTTACCTAGTTTGCCGCGCATTCGAAAGCGGCGGCGTATGAAGAAACTTATCCTGCTTTTTCTCGGCATGGCCTTGGCGACGGCGGTGGCAACCGCCGATGCCGCGACAATGGTGCCGCCGGGCAACCGCTACAGCGTGCAGCCGGATATTCCGGGCGCCTCCAGCCGGCGCACCCAAGCCACCAACACCACCTTTCAGGCCAAGTACCGCAAGGTCTACGCGCTGTTGCAGAACGACGCCGAGCTGCGCGGCAAGATCAGGAAGGTGGCGGCGGCCTACGGCATAGACCCCATGCATATCGTCGGCGCCATCGTCGGCGAGCACACCTACAATGTCGACGCCTATGACCGCCTGCAGACCTACTACGTCAAGGCGATCTCATACCTGTCGAGCAAGCTTTCCTTCGCCTATCACGGCGAGGACGTCAGCGATTTCATCCAGCGGCCGGAATTCAAGAAATGCGCCGGCATGGACGACAGCTACGACCTTTGGGAATGCCGCGAGCAGGTCTGGAACCGCTCCTTCCGCGGCAAGAGCGTCGGCGGCGAGGATTTCCCCGACGACCGCTTCGGCGCCACCTTCTTCCAGCCTTATTATGCCGGCCAGACGTTCGGGCTCGGCCAGTTGAACCCGCTGACGGCGCTGCAGATGAGCGACCTGGTGCACAAGGTCTCCGGCCTGCCCAGGCTCGACGTCAGCGACCCCAACGCGGTCTACAAGACCATCATGGACCCGGACCTGACGCTGCCCTACGTCGCCGCGACCATCAAGAAGTCGATCGACGCCTATCGCGGCATCGCCGGCTTCGACATCTCGAAAAATCCGGGCCTCACCGCCACGCTCTACAATGTCGGCAACCCCGAGCAGCGCGCCTATGCGCTGAAGGCCGAGAACGAGAAGCGCAGCGCCGCCGGCGAGCCGGAAAAGCTGCCCGAGGAGAATTATTACGGCTGGCTGGTCAACGACAAGCTGGACGAGCTGAAGGCGCTTTTCTAAAAAACCTCACGCCGCCAGCAGCGACTTCAGCTTGACCGCCTGCGAGCCGAGCGCTTCCGGCGCCGGGCTCGCTCTCTTGGCGATCAGCATCTCCGCCAGGCGGATGTCGCGCGCCACCGCATTGCCGGGGCCGATGCCGCTGGCGGCAACCAGCCTGCCGTCCTGCGCCAAATGGAACAGGATGAAGGCGCCGTCATCGAGGTCGCGCCGCACGATGCTCTTGCCTTCGTCCGACAGCCCGGCGATTTGCAGGGTAAGCCCGTACTGATCCGACCAGAACCACGGCACGGCGGCATGCGCCGCATCGGCGCCCAGCATGTTCTTCGCAGCCAGTGCGCCCTGTTCCTGGGCGTTGCGCCAGGCCTCCAGCCGCACGCGCCGGCCGCCATAGACGGCGAGCGGGAACGAGCAGCAATCGCCGGCGGCGAAGATATCCGGATCGGCTGTGCGCAAATGCTCATCGACAGCGATGCCGTTGTCGATTGTTAGCCCACTTTCAGCGGCAAGCGCCGTCACCGGCATGGCGCCGATGCCGATCACCGTGAGATCGGCGATGACCTTCCGTCCGTCGGCCAGCGTGATGCCGACCTCCGCGCCGTCATCGTCAATCGACGCGATTCCCTGGCCGGCGCGGATCGCAACACCCTCGGTCTCATGCGCCTTGTGGATGATTTCGGCGATCTCGGCCGGCACGCCGCGCATCAGGATGCGCGGCTGCGCCTCGATGACGGTGACGGCGGCGCCGAGCTTGCGCGCCGCGGCGGCAAGCTCGAGGCCAATGAAGCCGCCGCCGATAATGGCGACGCGGTTGCCGGCGCTGAGATGGGCGCGAATCGCCAAAGCGTCGTTGAACGTCCTGAGATAGACGCAACGCTCCCCGAGACCCGGCATCGGCAGCGTGCGCGGCACGGATCCGGTCGCCAGCAAAAGCTTTTGATAGGAAAGGGAGGATCCGTCCGACAGTTGCACGACATGCGCGGCACGATCGACCGCGACGGCCCGAACGGAATGGATGTGGCGGATCGAGCGTTCGGCGAAAAGCGCGTCGGTGGCGATCGCCTTGATCGAAGGCGCCTCGCCGGTCATCGCTTCCTTCGACAGCGGCGGCCGCTCATATGGCAGATGCGGCTCGTCGCCGACCAGCGTCACCGGCCCCTCGAAGCCGAGATCGCGCAGGGCGAGCGCGGCGCGCCCGCCGCATTCGCCGGCTCCGATGACCACCATTCCTCCCGTCATCAGCGTCACCCGACCTGAACAAGAACTTTGCCGGCGTCGACCTTGACCGGATAGGTCTTGAGGTTGACGCAGACCGGCGCGCCGCGCGCGTCACCGGTCTTGTAGTTGAAGCGGCCGTTGTGCTTCGGGCATTCGATGATGTCGTCCATGAGCAGCCCGTCGGCCAAATGCACTTTTTCATGCGTGCACAGCCCGTCGGTCGCGAAATATTCGTCGTCCGGGCTACGGTAGATGGCGAAGGTGCGGCCGGCATGGTCGAACCGCATCACGTCCTCCTCATCGATGTCCCCGGCCGCGCAGGCCTCGACCCAGTCGCTCATCTCGTTCTCCGCGAAATCGGTTGGTTAAGCTCTTCGGCAGATCACTCGGCCGCTGCCGCCACCGGGTTGTCGTTGTGCAGCTCTTCCCGGTAGGGCTTCGCCGTCGGCGGCAGCGCGCGCTTGAGGAAATAATCCTCATTGCGCAGCTGGCGCAGGAAGGCCGGAATCATCTCGCGATAGCCGGCCAGGATCGACGGCGTCGGCGCCGGCAGATCATGCTTGATCAGTTCATGCAGTTTCGGCAGGGCGTGGTAGGGCACCATCGGGAACATGTGGTGCTCCACATGGTAGTTCATGTTCCAGTAGATGAAGCGGCTGACCGGGTTCATGTAGACGGTGCGGCTGTTGAGCCGATGGTCGATGACATTCTCGGCCAGCCCGCCATGCTGCAGCAGTCCGGTCATGACGTGATGCCAGGCGCCGTAGAGGCGGGGCAGGCCGATCAGCAGCAGCGGCAGCCAGGAATGCAGGTAGAGGGCCAGGGCGATGGTCGCGATGTAGATGGCGAGCCATAGGCGGGCGACGCGGATCGCCTTCGGCTGTTCCTGTTCGGGGATGAAGGTCTTTTCCGCCGCGCTGATGACGCCGGCGGCGTTGCGCAGCATGTCGGTCATGGCATGCCATGCGTCGAGAATGCCGAAGAAGTTCAAGACAACGCGCAGCAGATCCGGCGGCCGCATGACGGCAATCTCGGGATCGCGGCCGACGATGATGGTGTCGGTATGGTGGCGTGTATGGCTCCAGCGCCATGTCACCGGATTGCGCATGATCATGAAGCAGGCGAGCTGGTAGACGGCGTCGTTCATCCACTGGGTGCGGAAGGCCGTGCCATGGCCGCATTCGTGCCAGCGGGAATCGGTCGAGGAGCCGTAGAGCGTGCCATAGACGAAGAAGAACGGCACGCACCACCAGCTGCCCCAGAACCAGGCGCCGCCCGCGCCGCTGAGGATCAGCGCGCCGAGCCAGATGATGGTATCGCGGATCGCCGGCTGGTCGGAGCGCTGCATCAGCTCCTTCATCTGCTTGCGCGGGATCTCGGTATGGTACCACTCGGCCGCCGCCAGCCCGTTCTCGACCGCGAGCTTGGCGTCGCGGCCGGTCAGGCTGTAGTCGCGTGGCGACGCCGACGAAGACGTCATGGCCGTCATTGAGGTTCCTCCAACAGCGCCTGGCGAACGGTTTTAGCAGGTCTGGGCTCGTTCATGGCCGGCTTCCACTTCACCATACCGCCGGCTCATGATAGCCTCAACATCAGGAAGATAGTTTCTATCATTTCCTATCAGAGTGAGATATGCTGAGTCGGACAGGCAATGGAGCATTCATGGCAAAGCGGCCGACCATTAGCGATCTCGCGCGCGTCTCGGGCGTCAGTGTCGCCACCGTCGACAGGGTGCTGAACAGCCGCCTGCCGGTGCGCGAGGAGACGGCGCGCCGGGTGTATGAAGCCGCCACCGAGATCGGCTACCACGCGGCGGGGCTGATCAAGCAGCGCATGCGCCAGGAATTGCCGGAATACCGGCTCGGCTTCCTGCTGCTGAGGGGCAATGACGTCTTCTATGGCGATTTTGCCAGGGAGCTCGAGCTGGCGGTTTCGCAGTCGCAACGTTTCCGCGGCACTGCCGCGATCGACTTCGCCACGTCGCTGGCGCCCGATGAGATTGCGGGCCAGATGCGCAGGCTGGCGGCCAAGTCGAGAGCCATCGCCGTTGTCGGCCCGGATCACCCGACGCTGACGGCGGTGGTGGAGGCTCTGAAGGCGAGGGGGCAGCCGGTCTTCTCCCTGCTGTCCGATTTCGCCGCCGGCATCCGCGAGGGCTATGTCGGTCTCGACAACCGCAAGGTCGGACGCAGCGCCGCATGGATGATCGCCAAGGCCGCCAGGAAGCCGGGCAAGGTGGCTCTCTTCGTCGGCAGCCACCGCTTCCATGGCCACGAGCTGCGCGAGATCGGCTTCCGCTCCTATTTCCGCGAGCACGCACCGGATTTCACCGTGATGGAGACGCTGGTCAACCTGGAGGCGAATGACGTGACGCATGATGCCATGATCGATCTTCTGGCGCGCCATCCCGATCTTGCCGGTTGCTATGTCGCCGGCGGCGGCATGGAAGGCGCCGTCTCGGCGCTGAGAGCGGCAAACCCGGCGGTTATGCCGGTCGTCATCTGCAACGAGATCAACGCCGTCTCGCGCGCAGCACTTGCCGACAACATCCTCACCATGGTGATCTCGACGCCGCTCGCCGCGCTCTGCCGGGAACTCCTGGGGCTGATGGCCCATGCCATCGAAAGCGGGGCCGCCAATGCGCCGGGGCAGACCTTCCTGCCCTTCGATATCTATCTGCCGGAAAACATCTAGTAACTCCGCCGCAGGAATTTTGATCGGTCGCCAGTTTTCGTCGGCAGGCGGCACGCGTTGGAGATTGGCCGAAGCGCTCATCGCGTCGATTCGCTCCTTGCTTCGCCATAGTTCGCCATAGAATGACGAGGTTGGGGCGGCTTCAGCCAATTCCCGGCGTTTGCAATGGGTCGATGTGAAAGAATCCATCAGGCTGATGGATTCTTTCATGGCGATTTGCTTCGACTCGGGCTCGGGTTTCGACGATCGGGACCGAAAAACCGGCCAATCTCGTCGGAATCGCCCTTGACGTTTCCAAAACGAAATGGAATAAATATTTCACTAACTAGGCTTTTTGGTTCTTTCGTTCCGGGAACGCCTGTGCGAACGGAGGAAGAGGCGTTCCAGTCGAGTTGGGACGCCGCATGGCCGCAGGGAGAGATTCCCCGGGCAAACCGGGGATTCCGGTTCAAAATGGGTGCAGCCGGACACCAAGTGGAGGAGAATAAAATGAAGAAACTGCTTTTGGGCGTCGCGCTTTCGGCGCTGATGTGCTCATCCGCCTTCGCCGCCAAGATCGGCGTTTCGATGGCCAAGTTCGACGACAACTTCCTGACTGTGCTGCGCAACGGCATGATCGCGCAGGCCAAGGGCATGAGCGGTGTCGAATTGCAGGTCGAGGATGCGCAGAACGACGTGGCCAAGCAGCTCGACCAGATCAAGAACTTCGCCGCCTCGGGCGTCGACGCCATCATCGTCAATCCGGTCGACACCTCGGCCACCCAGGCAATGTCGGACGCGGCCGCCGCGGCCAAGATCCCGCTGGTCTATGTCAACCGCCAGCCGGTCAATGTCGACTCGCTGCCGGACAACCAGGCTTTCGTCGCGTCCAACGAGGCGGAATCCGGCACGCTCGAGACCAAGGAAGCCTGCCGCCTGTTCAAGGAAGCCGGCAAGAAGGAAGCCAATGTCTACGTGATCATGGGCGAGCTCTCGAACCAGGCCGCGGTGCAGCGCACCAAGGACATCGAGGAAGTCATCGCCACGCCGGACTGCAGCTTCATCAAGATCATCGACAAGCAGACCTCGAACTGGGATCGTGACCAGGCGCAGAACCTGATGACCAACTGGCTGTCGTCGGGCAAGGCGTTCGACGGCGTTATTGCCAACAACGACGAAAGCGCCATCGGCGCCATCCAGGCGATGAAGGCCGCCAACATCGACATGAAGTCGGTGGTCGTCGGCGGCGTCGACGCCACGCAGGATGCGTTGGCCGCGATGCAGGCAGGCGATCTCGACGTGACGGTCTTCCAGGACGCTGCCGGCCAAGGCGCCGGTGCGCTCGATGCGGCGCTGAAGCTCGCCAAGGGCGAAAAGGTGGAACACAAGGTCTATATCCCGTTCCAGCTCGTCACTCCGGCGAACATCGACAAATTCTTGAAGAAGAACTGAGGCGCGCCGGCGCAATTCCAGGAACGGTTTTCGGTATGGAATTGCGTGAAGACAAACCGCGGGGTGGTGCCGCGACGCATCGGCCTGGCTGAAATCGGCTGCTGGCGAAGCGGCGCCGCTCTGTTCCTCTCCCGCCCGACAGGGCGGGAGAACGGGGCGCGGTCATTCGGAGGAAGAAGACGTGTCACAGACATCGCATGGCATTGGCGGGTTGAGCTATGACGCCAAGAAGCGTCCATGGCCGGCCGAGTTCAACGTGTTCCTGGCGCTGGTCATCCTCGTCGTCGCCTTCGAGCTGATCGGCCGCGTTTTCCTCGGCGACAGCTTCCTGTTCAACACGCGCGAGAATGTGTCGGGCCTCTTCAACGAGCAGCGCCTGCAGATCATCATCCTGCAGGTCTCGATCGTCGGCATCATCGCCATCGGCGTCACCCAGGTCATCATCTGCGGCGGCATTGACCTGTCCTCGGGCTCGATCGTCGGCGCCACCGCCATGATCGCCATGAGCTTCGCGCAGGTTGCGACCGTCAACGGCAATCCCAATCCCAAGGCTATGTTCATCGATTATGGCTGGACCGACCTGCCGGTCATCGTGCCGGTACTGGTCGCGATCGGCTGCGGACTGATCGCCGGCCTGATCAACGGTCTGTTGATCGCCTATACCCGCATTCCGCCCTTCATCGCCACGCTCGGCATGATGGTTACCGCCCGCGGTATCGCAAAATGGTGGTCGAAGGGGCAGCCGATCTCGTTCCCGACCGACAGCTTCGCGGGCATCGGCA
Source organism: Mesorhizobium sp. B3-1-9 (assembly GCF_006439595.1). NCBI lineage: Bacteria > Pseudomonadati > Pseudomonadota > Alphaproteobacteria > Hyphomicrobiales > Phyllobacteriaceae > Mesorhizobium > Mesorhizobium sp. B3-1-9. The sequence goes on along the minus strand of NZ_VFTJ01000014.1, from coordinate 35,457 downwards.
AGGGCCTGATGCCTGTCGTCATCTTCATCTCGCTGGCGCTCCTGTTCCAGCTTATCCTGAGCTATACGAAATATGGCAAGCATTGCTATGCGATCGGCTCCAACGAGGATGCCGCGCGCATGTCGGGCATCAAGATCGCCAATCACAAGGTGCTGGTCTACGCCATCGCCGGTATCCTCGCCTCGCTTGCCGCCGTGGTGCTTTGCTCCAAGAACCTCACCGCCCAGGCCGGCATGGGCGTCATGTACGAGCTCGACGCCATCGCCATGGCGGTCATCGGCGGCGTTTCGCTGTCGGGAGGCCGCGGCTCGATCATCGGCACCGTGATCGGCTCGCTGATCTTCGGCGTGATCATTTCCGGCTTCACCTTCCTGCGCCTCGACGCCTACTATCAGGAGATGGTCAAGGGCGTGATCATCGTCGGCGCGGTCGTTCTCGATCAATGGCGCCAGCGCCGCCGCGCGATAGGAGCTTGACCATGTCCGACATCGTTCTGAAGACCGAAAACCTGACCAAGCATTATGGCGGCGTGCACGCCTTGCAGGAGGCGAATTTCGAGCTGCGCAAGGGCGAGCATGTCGCCATCATGGGCGACAACGGCGCCGGCAAGTCGACCTTCGTGCGCCAGATCACCGGCGTCGAGCAGCGCACCGACGGCAAGATCTGGTTCGACGGCAAGGAAGTGAACTTCGCCGGCCCGATCGAGGCGCGCGAGGCGGGCATCGAGACCGTGTTCCAGAACCTTGCGCTGGCCGACGATCTCGACGTGCCGTCGAACCTGTTCCTTGGGCGTGAGAAGGTGCTCTTCAACCTCGGGCCGTTCTCGATCCTCGACCGCAAGGCGATGCGCAAGGCGACCGAGGCGGCCCTGATCCGCACGGCGGTGAAGATCCCGAACCTGTCCAGCACCATCCGCCACATGTCGGGCGGCCAGCGCCAATGCGTGGCGATCGCCCGGACCGCGACCTTCGCCTCCAAGCTGATCATCATGGACGAGCCGACGGCAGCGCTCGGCGTGCAGGAAACCGCGCAGGTCGAAAACATCATCCGTACGCTGAAGGAAAACGGCGAGCCGCTGATCCTGGTCAGCCACAACATGCGCCAGGTGTTCGATCTGGTCGACCGCATCGTCGTGTTCCGCCGCGGCCGCATCGTCGCCAATTTGCGCAAGCAGGACACCGACGGCAACGACATCGTCGCCTACATCACCGGCGCCAAGACCGGACAGGCGGAACTGCAGGCCGCCTGACGGACGCCGCGACGTGATCAACCGATTGTCCGCGCCGCCAGACGCGGGCGAGCCTTTAACATCATCTCAAAGGACATTCCATGACTCTCCGCTTCGCTCTTCTCGGCGCCGGTCGTATCGGCAAGGTGCATGCCCGCGCGGTCGGCTCGAATCCGCAGGCAAAACTGGTTGCCGTGGCGGATGCCTTCGAGAAAGCGGCGACTGAGCTCGCCTCCGCCTACGGCGCCGAAGTCCGCACGATCGATGCCATCGAGCAGGCCAAGGACATCGACGCCGTCATCATCTGCACCCCGACCGACACCCATGCCGACTTGATCGAGCGCTTCGCCAAGGCCGGCAAGGCGATCTTCTGCGAGAAGCCGATCGATCTCTCCGTCGAGCGGGTCGAAAAATGCCTGGCCGTTGTCGAGAAGACCAAGGCCACGCTGATGGTCGGCTTCAACCGCCGCTTCGACCCGCATTTCGCCGCCGTGCGCAAGGCGATCGACGACGGCGCCATCGGCACGGTCGAGATGGTCACCATCACCTCGCGCGATCCGGGCGCCCCGCCGCTCGATTATATCGCCCGCTCCGGCGGCATTTTTCGCGACATGACCATCCACGACTTCGACATGGCGCGCTTTCTGCTCGGCGAGGAGCCGGTGGCGGTCAGCGCGCACGCTTCAGTGCTGGTCGACAAGAAAATCGGCGAAGCCGGCGATTTCGATTCGGTCAGCGTCATCCTCGAAACCGCATCCGGCAAGCAGGCCGTCATCTCCAATTCGCGCCGCGCCACCTATGGCTACGATCAACGCATCGAAGTGCATGGCTCCAAGGGCATGGTCGCGGCCGAGAACCAGCGGCCGGTGTCGATCGAACTCGCCAACGACAAGGGCTACACCCGTCCGCCGCTGCACGACTTCTTCATGACCCGTTACATCGACGCCTACGCCAACGAGATCGCCTCCTTCATCGCCGCGGCAACCGCCGGCAAGAAGGCGGCGCCGAGCGGCAAGGACGGACTGATCGCGCTGAAACTGGCCGACGCGGCCTTGCAGTCGGCCAAGACGGGCAAGACCATCCGCGTCGACTAGTCCGGCTGGGCGAACGCTTTGAAGGATGGTCGGTTTGTTGGTCTGCAAGGGTGGCGAGTAGCCGGAACATCCATCGCGTCGTCATCCACGGGCGGAGCAAGGAGCGAAGCGACGCGCGCAGACCCGAGGATCCATGCCGTTACATCGGAGCGGTGCCCAACGGTCCAGAATTCTGCGCCGCGGCATTCTTCGGCCGGGGTCACGGCATGGATCCTAGGGTCTCCGCGACGGAGCTTCGCTCCTGCTTCGCCCTAGGATGACGAAGTTGGGGACGCCTCGGCCAAGTTGTGAACGTCGCGACAAGGCACCGGGAAGCTGATCGGAACGTCAATGAACCTCGAAATTCCATTGGTAGTCAAAAACACAGGAGCAGAGCGATGAGCGGTTTGGCCGGTCGCAATTCAGAAACGCGCGCCATCGTCACCGGCGGCGCGCAGGGCATCGGCTTCGCGGTTGCGGAGGCGCTTGCCGACGAGGGCTGCCGCGCGCTGGCGCTGATCGGCCGCTCGCAGGAAAAGGGCGACAGAGCGGTCGCGGCGCTCAAGAAGAACGGCGTCGACGCCATCTTCATCAGCGCCGATGTCGCCAAGGTCGCCGACTGCAAGCGCGCCGTCGAGACCGCGATCAAGCATTTCGGAACGCTGAACGCGCTGGTCAACGCCGCCGCCACTTCCGCGCGAGGCTCGCTGGTCGAGACATCGGAAGAACTTTTCGACCAGATCTTCGACACCAATGTCCGCGGCCCCTTCTTCCTGATGCAGGGCCTCGTCGCGCATCTCCTGGAGCGCAAGGCGCCGGGCTCGATCGTCAACGTTCTGTCGATGTCGGCGCATGCCGGCCAGTCTTTCCTGACACCCTATTCGACCAGCAAGGGCGCGCTGATGACGCTGACCAAGAACGTCGCGAGCGCTTATCGGCGGAACCGCATCCGCTGCAATGCGGTGCTGCCGGGATGGATGGACACCGAGGGCGAGGCGATCGTCCAGAAGAAATGGCACGGAGCGTCGGATGACTGGTTGGAGAAGGCCGAGGCCGCGCAGCCCATGGGCCAGCTGGTCAAGCCCGCGCAGCTTGCCCGGCTGATCACCTACATGCTGAGCCCGCAGGCGGGCGTCATGACCGGCTCGCTGGTCGACTATGATCAGAACATAGCCGGGGTGATCGGGGAGTAGCGGCTGGCTTTGGCGTAACGGCGCGCGGGCCCAAGAGCGCGCATGTCTGCCGGTTGCCGCAGCATTGCCTTTCCCTCATAGTCATAAGTCCGAACAATCATGGGGGTGGAATGATGTCTGCGCCCGAACATACCAGCTGGACTGTCGCCGAGGCAGAAGTCCGGTTCGCGGAGATTATCGTGCGGGCGCGGTACGCGCCGCAGAGGATCACCGAAAACGGCAAACCAAGTGTGCTTGTCGTGTCGGCCGAAGAATGGCTTCGAAGGACCGGGCGAAAGGGTACACTTGCGGAATTCCTGTTGGAATCGCCACTGCGTGGTGCCGATTTAGACCTTGAACGTCAACACGACGAACTGCGTGATCTGCCGCTATGAATCGCTACCTTCGTCATCCACGGGCGGAGCAAGGAGCGAAGCGACGCGCGCAGACCCGAGGATCCATGCCGTTACTTTGAAGCGTCGCGGCCGCGCAGAATTTTGCTAGGGTGCATTCCTCGGCCCAAGGCACGGAATGGATTCCTTTGGTCTACGCGGTACGCTTCGCTTCCCGCTCCGCCCAAGGACGAAACCGCGAGATTCGGCCATTCCGAATTGGCTCTCATCAGCCACGTGACAAGCGCCCCCGCATCGATTATATCAGGCGCATGATCCACCTGACCGCCTCGTTTTGGTACTTTAGCTACGGTAGCTCGCTGGCGGCGGGAGGATTGCGCTCGATCTGAAAACTCCAGATCAAAAAATCCGACAAGCCGCCAGACCTGGCGGCTTTTTTGTTTCAGCCGGCAGGTCCCCTAAACCAGGAGCAGAAAGCCGTGTTGACCACCACAGACGACCTTCGGGTCACCGAAATCAGAGCCTTGAGCACGCCGGACGAGGTGATGCGCGAGATTCCGCGCTCGCTCACCGCGACGCGCACCGTAGCCGCCTCGCGCAACGCCATCCATTCGATCCTCTCGGGGACCGACGACCGACTGCTTGTCATCGTCGGCCCATGTTCCATCCACGATCCGGTCGCGGCCGTTGACTATGCCAGCCGTCTGGCGGCGCTGCGCGAGGCCCTGGCCGACCGGCTCGAGATCGTCATGCGCGTCTATTTTGAAAAGCCGCGCACCACGGTCGGTTGGAAGGGCCTGATCAACGATCCCGACCTCGACGGCAGCTTCAACATCGAAAAGGGGCTGCGCATGGCGCGCAACGTTCTGTCGGCCGTCAACAATCTCGGCCTGCCGGCGGCGACCGAATTCCTCGACATGACCATCCCGCAATACATCGCCGACCTCGTCGCCTGGGGCGCGATCGGCGCGCGCACCACTGAAAGCCAGATCCATCGCGAGCTGGCCTCGGGCCTCTCCTGTCCCGTCGGCTTCAAGAACGGCACCGACGGCAATCTCAGGATCGCCGGCGAGGCGGTGAAATCGGCCGCCCAGCCGCATCATTTCATGGCGGTGACCAAGGGCGGCCGCAGCGCCATCGCGGCGACCACCGGCAACGAGGACTGCCATGTCATCCTGCGCGGCGGCATTCAGCCGAACTATGATGCCGCAAGCGTCGAGGCCGCCGCGGCCGAGCTAGTCCGCATCGGCATCGCGCCGCGGCTGATGATCGACGTCAGCCACGCCAACAGCGCCAAGAAGCCGGAGAACCAGCCGAAGGTCGCGCATGACGTTGCGGGCCAGGTTGCCGCGGGCGACGAGCGCATCATCGGCGTCATGATCGAGAGCAATCTCGTCGCCGGCCGGCAGGACGTCGTGCCCGGCAAGCCGCTGGTCTACGGCCAGAGCATCACCGACGGCTGCATCGACTGGGCGGCGACGGAGACGGTCCTGCACGGCCTCGCCGGCGCCGTCGAATGGCGGCGGTCGGTGAAGCGCGAGATGCTTGCCAGCCGGCAGGGCGCGGCTTGAGCGAAATGGAGAGGGCGGCGATCACGCCGCCCTCAAACCTTCCCACGCCGTGAATATCGAGACCGCGAACAGCAGCAGCCCTGCCAAGCGCCCGGCGAGAACGGTCGCGCGGGGATTGGCCACAAGCATCTGCCTGCTGCGCCCCGCCGTGACGGCGAGCCCGCCATAGATCGCGGCTTGCGTGGCGACCGTCAGCAATCCCATGATTGTCGCCTGCATCCAGATCGGACCGTAAGCCGGCTTCAGGAATTGCGGATAGACGGCTAGGATGAAGAGATAGGCCTTCGGATTGATCAGGCAGGTGACCAGGCCCTGGCGAAATGCCTTCCAGGCCGAGCGGCTCCCCGTTGGTCCGTTGTCGCCGACGGTGATCGAGCTGCGCATCAGCGAAATGCCGATATAGGCCATGTAGGCGGCGCCGGCGATCAGCAGCGGCGTGAACAGGATAGGCACGAAATGCATGAGCAGCCCGACGCCGATCGCCCCGTTCAGCGTATGCACTGCACCGCCCAGCATGATGCCGGCAGTCGCGGCCAGGCCCCTGTTGCTGCCGCCGGTCAGCGCATTGGCCAGTAGCACGAAGAACAGCCAGAGATTTTCGCCATAGCTCATGTCAGTTGCCTGTCGCATTATCCGCCTGCACGCAAAGGAATCTGTTGATTTTCAAGCGGGTAGGCGGCCCTATAAGGCATTCCAACTGACGGGGATGTGTCAGTTGCATTTCAGCTGGGTGAGAAAATGCGCAAGGCCTCGCGCCTGTTCGAGATCATCCAGATCCTGCGGCTGGCCAGGAAGCCGGTAACGGCGGCGACGATCGCCGAGCGGCTGGAAGTGACCGTACGCTCGGTCTATCGCGACATCGCTGCCCTGCAGGCGATGCGCGTGCCCATCGAGGGTGGGCGCGGCATCGGCTACATACTGCGCCCCGGCTTCGACCTGCCGCCGCTGATGTTTTCCATCGAGGAGATGGAAGCGATCGTCCTGTCGCTGGCCCTGCTGGAGCGCACGGGCGACGACGAACTCAAGCAGGCCGCGAAACGCGTCGGCGCCAAGATCGCCGGCGCCGTGCCGCCGCCTTTGCGGCAGACGCTCGACGCCAATGCGCTCCATGCCTGGGGCTTTGCAGCACCCTCCGCTTCCGCCGTCGATCTCGCTCTGGTCCGCCGCGCCATCCGCGACGAGGAGAAGCTAAGCCTCTCCTATCGCGACGAGGCGGGACGTCCGACCGGCCGCATCATCCGCCCGATCGCCCTGATCTATTATGCCGAAACCGCCAACATCGTGGCCTGGTGCGAGTTGCGCCAGGCCATCCGCAATTTCCGCAGCGACCGCATCGAGGATTGCCGGGCGACCGGCCAATGGTTCAAGGGCGAAGGCGACCGGCTGCGGCAAGTGTGGGTCGACGGCTGGGAGATCAACGCCCCGGTGGCCGCCGGCAACTGACGCGTTGCCGGCCTTGTATCTCAGGGAACGACACCGCGGCAGGCCCAGGCGACATTGGCGAAGGATCGCGGGCAATCGGGTCGACCGGCTTGATAGGCATCGCGGACGGCGGCCTCGACACGCTCCCGCTCGGCCGCGTCCAGCGTGGTCATATATTTGCCGAGCGGGCCTTCGCCAGCGCCGATCGGCGCCCAGAAGTCGTCGAAATCCGCGTAGTCCATGCGGATCATCAGCTCGGCCTCGGTGACATCCACGAGACCCTGCTCGACAAAGGTCCGCTTCATCTCGCCCGGCTGCATCATCGGCTGGAAGCAATAGCGGCTGCGCATCTGGCGCCCGCTTTCGCTGAGCGCCGCGACTGTGTCGATCATCATGCGCATGCCAGGCATGCCGCCGTAATGATCCCAGACCACGGCCGCGACCACGCCGCCCGGACGCACCACGCGGCGCATCTCTGCCACCGCCTTGCCGGCCTCCGGCACGAAGTGCAGCACCAGCAACGCCAACGCGCGGTCGAACGCGTTGTCGGCGAATGGCAGCGCCGTGGCGTCGGCCTGACTGATGGTGACGCGCGGATCGCTGTTGCGCTGTCTGGCCGCGTCTACGAAGATCGGCGAAAAGTCGATGGCCTGGATCTCGGCAAGATCGGCCGATTTTGCCAATTCGAAGGCCAGGCTGCCGGTGCCGCAGCCGACATCGAGGATCTTTTCGCCGCCGGCCAGACCGGTGAAGTCGATGAACTTGGGCGCCAGCCTGCGGCTCCAGCGTCCCATGAGTTGCTCATAACCGGATGCGGCGTGAACGGTGAAGTTGGATGTCATTGGAGCCTCCCATATGAGCCCAAGCTAAACCTCGGCGGAATTGCTGCCAAGACGCAGAGCGATCGTAATCGGAGCAAGGATAGCGTGGTGCATACAGGTGTTTATGTGGGCGATCTCACGCTCGCCTGGCTATGGGATCAGGCTCAAACGTTCGAGAATAACGCCTGAGCGGTTTCGATTGGCAGCAGCATGATCCGCTCGCCAAGCAGAGACGCGATGAAGCCATGCCGTTGATAGAAACCCATTGCTGCATCATCGATCGCGTGTGCCACCACAGCACGAACCCCGGCAATGTCCGAGACAGCGAGACATCGCCTAAGCGCGTCGAAAAGCAGGTCGCCTCCGAGTCCCATTCCCTGGAACGTCTGATCGACCGCAAGGCGACCGATCAGCAGCAGGGGCACTTGCTCGGGCATGCCTCGCCGAAGCTTTGCGCTTGGCAGCGCGATCCGTTCTTCCATCGCCGTCGAGATCGCATAATAACCGACGACGCGATTTTTAGTGCCCGCGTCACAGACGACATAGGTTCGGGCGGACAGTCCTTCGGCAACCAAGGCGCGGTTTCGCAGCCAGTCATCGAGAGATGAATGCTTGCCATTGTGAAATTCGGATACGTCGTGGCCAATGTTCAGCCGTTCCGGAGCGCGGACTCGCCATCCTTGCGGTCGGCCAGCGGACATCAGCGCTCCCAGGCCGGCTTACGCGTCATACGCGCGCGAAGCTCCTCCGACGGTTTGTTCGGAGCATCAAGCAGGTCGAGAAATTTCTCATGCGCGTCCGTATCGAGAAAGAAGGCGCGCTGGTCGAGAATGGTCTCCTCGGCCTGCCTGCGTGCACTGTCCAGCATGAACTCCGACAGCTTCTGCCCGCGCAAACTCGCGGCGCGGTTGAGAATAGCCTTCATCCCCGCCGAGGCGCGGATCTGGATCACGTCGTCCTTGCGCGCTGCGTCGCGATTGCTGCCGACATGACTGGAATGCGCCATCGAAATCCTCCTATGTCAGGATCAGATATCTAGCGACTGTCAATACAATGTCAATACGTATCGGCTTTGAAGTGGTGATCTGGGGTACCTATTCCTTCACACTGGCCACGCTCTCCCGCTCCACCAGCGGGCACTCCAGCTTGGTGATCGGATACCGTCCGCGGCCGGGCGTTGGCGGCGTTTCCAGCTGCTCGATCGCCCATTGGCCCATCGCCAGATGCGGCAGGATGGAGGTGGTCAGCGGCGGGAAGAGATGGCGGGCGATCTCCTCGTCGTCATAGCCGACCACCGAAATGTCCTGCGGGATATGCAGGCCCGCTTCCTTCAGCGCTTCGTAGCAGCCGATCGCGGTTCGGTCGTTCTGGCAGAAGATGGCGGTCGGCCGCTCCTTGAGCCCGAGAAGCTTGACCGTCGCGGCATAGCCGGCGCTGGCCGACCAGTCGCCCTCGACCACCAGTTCCGGGTCGAACGGGATGTCGGCGGTGGCCAAGGCGCGGCGATAACCTTTCAGTCGATCCTGCGCGGCTTGCATCCAAGGCTCGCCGGTGACGGTGGCGATGCGGCGATGGCCGTGGGCGATCAGGTGCCTTGTCGCGCTCTGGCCGCCGGCGATCTCGGAGGGAACCACGGCCGGGAAGGCATAGTCGGCGGTGTAGCAGTTGAGCAGGATCACCGGGATGTCGAGGCTGTAGAGGAAATCCGGCGCGGCGATCTCGCGGGTGAAGATGGTCATGTAGATCAGCGCCGAGATGCCGCGCCTTGTCAGTGCTGAAATCGCGCGCGGCTCCATCACCGCGTCGCCCATGGTCTGCGCCACCAGAAGCACATTGCCGGCGTTCCAGGAGGCTTGCCGGGCGCCCTCGATGGCGACCACCGCCTCGGGGCTGGTGGCGAGCTGGTCGACCGCGAAGCCGATGACGCCGTCGAGGCCTTCGAACGGCGTCACGGGCGGCCGCAGCGCTGAAAAGACCGGCGGCGAATAGCCCAGCGCTCGGGCTGCCTCGATCACCCGGTCGCGTGTCTGCTGCGACAGCCTGATGCCCGGTGAATTGTTGAGCACGAACGACACCGTCGCCTGCGAGCAGCCGGCGGCGCGCGCGATGTCGGTCATGGTGACGCGTCCCTTGGGCTTGGCGGCCGGCTTGCGGCGCCTGGAAGCTCCGGGGGGATCGCTCAGTTCCGTCGGTTCGCTCATGGTCGTTTCCCAAACCCAGCCGGCTCTAAAGCAAAGGCCGACGGCAACGGCAAGATGGTCGAGGTCGGTGCGTTTGTCGACATTGCGCTCGGCTAATACATATTAGCAAGCGCGACAGGCAAATCGCCGGCTGCGCCGCTTCGCGACGAAACCGCCAGACAAGGTCAGCAATGCTGACGATTCCGGTATTTTCCGCGCGGTTTCAAGCGTTGCGGCGTTCGCTCCCCTCACTCCTGGCGCGCCCTTCGACCAGCGTTCTCCTCCGCGTCGAAAGCGCGCCTCGCGGCCTCATAACTAATACTCTTTACTAATAGCTGTTAGCGTTCTACTGTCAACTCGTCGTAACCGTCCGGGCTTCGGTTCGGTGCCGGCAAAGTGCGAAGGATGCTTGCTTGGAACCCGGTGGCATGCCGGATTGGGTGTGCACTCCGTCTCACGAAAATGTCAGACAAATCGGACTATTTACGAACGCCACATGAGTGTCTAGTGTCTCGACCGCGGCCGGATCGGCACCGTTCTTAAGTCGGCGGACCTTTGCGCCACACCCTTGAGGAGGAGGGTTATCCGCGCCGCAGCCGGGACATCAGCGAAGAGTTCTACAAGGCAAGTTCTACAAGGGAGGTTGAACTATGAAATCCATGATCCGTAACGCATCTGTCGCCGCGGCGGCCCTGCTTGTCGGCCTGTCGGTAAGCGCCAGCGTGCGCGCCGACGACAAGCCGACGCTGGCCTTCGTCGTCAACGGTGCGTCAGACTTCTGGAAGGCGGCGGAAGCCGGCGTGAAGAAAGCGCAGGGTGAACTGCCCGACTACAATCTCGAGCTCAAATATCCGGAACAGTCCTCGGTCGCCATCCAGCAGCGGCTGATGGACGACCTGGTGACGGCAGGCGTCAAGGGCATCATGGTCTCGGCCGTCGATCCCAAGACCTCGACCGACGGGTTGAACAAGATCGCGTCGGAAACGGCGCTGTTCACCACCGACTCGGACGCGCCGCAGACCAAGCGTGTCGCCTATATCGGCTCGTCCAATGTCGATGCCGGCAAGCAGGCGGCCGAGATCGCCAAGAAGGCGATGCCGAACGGCGGCAAGTGCCTCGGCTTCGTCGGCCTGCTCGGCGCCGACAACGCCAAGGAGCGCATCCAGGGCATGAAGGACGGGCTCGCCGGCAGCAAGATCGAGCTGGTCGACGTGCGCGGCGACGACATCGACCAGGCGCGCGCCAAGAAGAATGTCGAGGACGCGCTGGTCGCCAGCCCCGACATCACCTGCATGGTCGGCTTCTACTCCTACAACACGCCGCGCATCTACGAAGCGCTGCGCGATGCCGGCAAGCTCGGCCAGATCACCGTCGTCGGCTTCGACGACGATCCGATCACGCTGGGCGGCGTCAAGGAAGGCACTGTCGCCGCGACCGTGGTGCAGCAGCCGTTCGAATGGGCCTATCAAGGCATGAAGCTGATGGCCGCCTACCTCAAGGGCGACAAGTCGGGCATCCCGGCCGGTAACCTGATCATCATCCCGACCAAGATCATCGGCAAGGATGACGTCGACACCTACGCCGCCAACCTCAAGGCGATGGCGGGCAAGTAAGCCCAAGACAGTTGCGCCGGCTCGAGGTCCACCTTGAGCCGGCGTTCGTATTGACGGACCTGCCAAGGCCCGTCAGTCTGTGGCCCACCGGCTGCTGCCCCGTGCGGTAAACTATGGCGCGATGACCTCTACCGACACCACTCAACCGATCGCCGCTCCGTTCCTGGGCCTGGAGGCCGTGCGCAAGACCTATCCGGGTGTTGTGGCGCTGGACAGGTTTTCGATGGAGGTCCGGCCCGGCGAGGTCATCGGCCTCGTCGGCGAAAACGGCGCCGGCAAATCGACGCTGATGAAAATCCTCGGCGGCGTGACGCGGCCGGACAGCGGCACCGTTGCCGTCGATGGCGCGGCGCATGACGGATTGACCGTCGAGCAAAGCATCGGCTCCGGCATCGCCTTCGTGCACCAGGAGCTCAACCTCTTCGAAAACCTCGACGTCGCCGCCAACATCTTCTTCGGCCGCGAGCCGCTGCGCGCGGGGCCGCTGAAGCTGGTCGACCGCGCGAAACTGCGCGAGATGGTGGCGCCGCTCCTGAAGCGCGTCGGCGCCAATTTCTCGGCCGACGCGCCGGTGGCTTCGCTGTCGCTCGCCCAGCAGCAGATGGTCGAGATCGCCAAGGCGCTGTCGATCAAGGCGCGGCTGGTCATCCTCGACGAGCCGACCTCCAGCCTGCCGATCGCCGAGACCGAAAAGCTGCTCGACGTCATCAAGGGCCTGAAGGCGGAAGGCATCAGCGTCATCTTCATCTCGCACCGGCTGCATGAGATCGAGCGCGTCGCCGACCGTGTCGTGGTGCTGCGCGACGGCACGCTGGCCGGCACGCTGGCAAAGGACCAGATCAATCACGACGAGATGGTCAGGCTGATGATCGGCCGCATGCTGAAGGAGCGCGAGAAGGCCGGCGAAGCCGCCCGCGCGCCGGGCAGCGTGGCCCTGTCGGCGGACGCGATCCGCACCAGCACCTATCCCGACCGGCCGGTCAGCCTGGAATTGAGACACGGCGAGATCCTCGGCCTCGCGGGCCTAGTCGGCTCCGGCCGCACGGAGTTGGCGCGCGTGCTGTTCGGCATCGACGAGCGGTTGGCAGGCAGTGTCACGCTCGACGGCAAGCCGCTCGATGTAGGCTCGGCGGCGGACGCGGTGGCGAACGGCATCTTCCTGGTGCCGGAGGACCGCAAGCTGACCGGCATATTGCTCGACCTGTCGATCGCCCAGAACATCTCGCTGCCCAATCTGCCTGCGCATGCCAGGCGCTCGCTGGTGTCCGCCAGCGCTGAACTCGCGACGGCCGAAAAGCAGAAGAAAAACCTCGGCATCAAGGCACCGTCGGTCCTGACCCGCACCGGCACTTTGTCAGGCGGCAACCAGCAGAAGGTGGTTCTGGCCAAATGGCTGGCGATGAACCCGAAGGTGATGATCCTGGATGAGCCGACGCGCGGCATCGACATCGGCGCCAAGGCCGAGATCTACGGGCTGATGCGAGCGCTGGCCGATGCCGGCGTCGCCGTGCTGATGATCTCCAGCGACATGGAAGAGGTGATCGGCGTGTCGGACCGCATCGCGGTCATGCATGAGGGGCAGATCTCCGGCATCCTCGACAAGGACGATTTCAGCCAGGAGAACGTGCTCTTGCTGGCGGTCGGCAAGAAGCCGAAATTGCTGCAAGCGGCGGGAGGAGCGCAATGAGCAAGAAAGATCTCGGCCTGCTGATCCTGATCTTGGTGGTCGGCGCGGTGGTGACGGCCATCAACCCGCGCTTCCTGTCGGCGATCAACCTCGCCAACACCTCCAACCTGGTGGCGCTGTTCGGCATCCTGTCGATCGGCCAGGCCTTCGTCATCATCACCGGCGGCATAGAATTGTCGGTCGGCTCGCTGGTCGCCCTGCTCGGCACGCTGTTCATCGACTTCATCGCGGTGCGCGAGGTGAACTGGCCGCTGGCCTTCGTGCTGATCCTGGTGCTTGGCGCCATCATCGGCTTCGTGCATGGCTGGCTGATCACGCGGCTGAAACTGCAGCCCTTCGTGGTGACGCTGTGCGGCCTGCTCATCTATCGCGGCGTGGCGCGCTTCTACACCGCCGACGGCACGGCGGGCTTCGCCTTCGGCCAGAATTTCCCGACGCTCGAATTCCTGACCGCGGGTCGCTCCTATGGCCTGCCGAACAGCTTCATCGCGCTGATCGTCATCGGCATCGTCATGTGGGTGGTGCTGCACCGCTCGGTATTCGGCCGCTACCTCTACGCTATCGGCAAGAACGAGGAAGCGGCGAAATATTCCGGCATCCGCACGGGCCGGGTGATCATCGCGGCCTATGTCATCTGCGGCGTCCTGACAGCGCTGTCTGCGATCTATTTCGCCATGTACACGCGCTCGATCTCGCCGGCGAGCCACGGCCAGTTCTACGAGCTCTATGCCATTGCGGCGGCGGTGCTGGGCGGCTTCTCGCTGCGCGGCGGCGAGGGCTCGCTGGTCGGCGTCATCCTCGGCACCGTGCTGCTGCAGGAGTTGCAGAACCTCGTCAACCTGCTCGGCATTCCCTCCTCGCTCAACTTCGCCGTGATGGGCGGCGTGATCCTGATCGGCGTGCTGGTCGACCAGCAATGGGGCGTCTTCCGCGCCCGCCGCCGCATGGTCGAAGCGACGCGCCAAAACGTTGCGGGCGCGCCGGCGGAGTAGCCTCGCTTTAACATTCACGGTTCTGATTGGACCGATGCTCGCGGGAAAACCCACCGGGCAGACCCGGATTCGCGGGCGGATTGCAACAACGCGTGAACCGGAAAACTGCCCTTGTCGCAGAATTGGGGCTGGGCTAAGCAATTGGCATCTGAGGGTTCCAAGAACAGAATATGGGAGAAATTACCGTGACATCAGCACGTTGGATCGCGCTCGCCGCGCTGGCGTTGACCTGCTCGACCCCGGCAATGGCCAAGGACTGGAAGACCGTGACGGTCGCCATGGAGGGCTCTTACGCCCCCTGGAACCAGACGGATGCCAGCGGCAAGATCGTCGGCTTCGAGGTGGATATCCTCAACGACGTCTGCGCCCGCGCGAAGCTGGAATGCAACATCGTGGCGCAGGATTGGGACGGCGTCATTCCCGGCCTCACGGCCGGCAAGTTCGACATCGTCATGGATGGTATGTCGATCACCGAAGAGCGCATGAAGACGATCGACTTCTCGATCCCCTATGCCTCTTCGCCGGTCGCCTTCCTTGCCGACAAGAACGGTCCGCTGGCGCAGCTGTCCAACAGCGGCAAGATGATCGATCTGTCGAAGGACGACGCCGAATCCAAGGCGGCGCTCGACACGCTGCGCAAGGAGCTCACCGGCAAGAATGTCGGCCTGCAGGTTTCGACCACCGAGGCGACGTTTGCCGACAAGTATCTCAAGGATGTCGCCAACGTTCATGAATACAAGACCACCGACGAGCATGACCTCGACCTGATGGCGGGCCGCATCGACGTCGCTTTCGCCGACACCACCTACTTCCTCGGCACGCTGGCCAAGCCGGACGCCAAGGACCTGGCATTCGTCGGCCCGCAATTCAAGGGTGGCCCGATCCTCGGGCCGGGCATCGGCGCCGCTTTCCGCAAGACCGACAAGGACCTGCAGGACATTTACAACAAGGCGCTCAAGGCCGCGCTCGATGACGGCTCGGTGTCGAAATATTCCATGCAGTGGTTCAAGATCGACATTACCAAGTAATGTCGCAACGGGAGCAGCCAAGGCTGCTCCCGTTTGCTTTGCATGTCGCCCAAAAGTGCGCAGCGGTTTTGGGAGAACGACATGCATCAAGGCAAGGCCTTAAAGCGCGTCGCCTAACCCGTTTTGACACGCGCTTTAAGGCGGGCAACCCGTCGACGCCCGCAGGAGCCGTACGTGGAGTTTCTCAACGATCTCAAGGACCAGGTGTCGACGGCCTATGAGCTGTTGGCCGCCGGCTGGGGCGTGCAACTGCTCTGGGGCATCGGCTGGACGCTCGCCGTCACCGTCGTCTCGATGCTGATTGGTGCCGTGCTCGGCTCGCTGGTGGCGGCGGCCAAGCTTTCGCATCGCGGCGGGTTGAGGTTCATCGGCGAGAGCTACACCACCGTGTTTCGCGGCGAACCGGAACTGCTGATCATCTATCTGTTCTACTATGGCGGCACGCAGGTCCTGACCGGCGTGGCAAGGTCCACCGGATCGATCGGCTCGACGGACATCTTGAACATGCCGAGCTTCCTCGGCGGCGTGCTCGCGGTCGGCATCATTTCCGGCGCCTACCAGGCCGAGGTTTTTCGCGGGTCGTTCCTGGCGATCCACCGCGGCGAGCTGGAAGCGGCGCGTGCCTATGGCATGTCGGCCTGGCTGCGGTTTCGCCTCGTGATCATGCCTCAGGTCCTGCGTCTCGCGGTGCCGGGGCTGGGCAATGTCTGGCAATTGACCATCAAGGATTCGGCGCTGATCTCGGTCACCGGCGTCGCCGAGCTGATGCTCACCGCGAACAAGGCGGCGCGCTCGACGCATCATTCGCTGCTTTTCTACACGGTCGCCGGCATCCTTTACCTGGTGATGACCTCGATCTCGACGCCGATCTTCGACAGGGCCGAGCGTTACACCTCCCGCAGCTTCACCCGGCCGAAATAAGAGGTGGCGGTGGATTTCGACTTCTACCTTTCGACCATGTGGAGCGTGCTGAAGGCGCTGCCGCTGACGCTCGAGATCTGGTTCTTCGGCATCGCCTTCGGCCTCATCATCGCCACCGGCCTGACCTGGTTGCGGGCTTCCGGCTACAAGTTCGGCGAATATTTCACCCGCGCCTATGTCTTCGTCTTCCGCGGCTCGCCGCTGCTGGTGCAGCTCTACCTGATCTATTTCGGGCTCTCCCAGTTCGATTTCGTTCGCCACAGCCCGATCCTGTGGCCGATCCTGCGCGATCCGATGTATTGCACGATCGTCGCCATGGCCTTGAACACAGCCGCCTATGAGAGCGAGATTTTCCGCGGCGCGCTGCGGGCGGTGCCTGTCGGCCAGATCGAGGCGGCCAAGGCATTCGGCATGTCGGCGTTCACCCGCTTTCGCCTCGTCACGCTGCCGATCGCGCTGCGGCTTGCCCTGCCGGCCTATTCGACCGAAATCATCCTCATGACCAAGGCGACCGCGCTCGCGTCCGTGGTCACCATCATGGAGATGATGGGAACGGCGCAAAAGATCCAGCACGACACGTTCCGGCCGATCGAGGTGCTGACCTGCGCCGGTGTGATCTACCTGCTTCTCAACCTGTCGATCGCCCGCCTGTTCGCCTGGGTCGAATACCGGCTTTCACCGCATCTGCGTCCCCCGCCCGAGCAGAGCCAGCAAATCAAATCCGTACCGGAGGTGTTGTGATGTCGGCAAATGTCGCCGCCGCCGCGCAAGCGGCATCGTCCCCGGACGACAAGGCAGCCATCAGCGTCAAGGACCTGCGCAAGTGTTTTGGCGATCACGAGGTGCTCAAGGGCATTTCGCTGGAAGCCCACAAGGGCGATGTGATTTCGATCCTCGGCTCCTCGGGGTCCGGCAAGAGCACGATGCTGCGCTGTATCAATCTCCTGGAGACCCCGGATTCCGGCGAAGTGCGCGTGGATGGCGAGCTCATCCGGATGAAGCGGGGCCGCGACGGCCACCAAATGCCGGCCGACATCCGCCAGGTGGAGCGGATCCGCGCCAACCTCGCCATGGTTTTCCAGAGCTTCAATCTCTGGTCGCACATGACCGTGCTGGAAAACCTCGTCGCCGCGCCGACGCATGTGCTGAAGCGGCCGCGCGCGGAGTGCCTGGAGCAAGCCGAGGCATTGCTGAAGCGCGTCGGCATCTGGGAGCGCCGCAACTACTATCCGCCGCATATGTCGGGCGGCCAGCAGCAGCGCGCTGCGATCGCCCGCGCGCTGGCGATGAATCCCAAGGTGATGCTGTTCGACGAGCCGACATCCGCGCTCGATCCGGAACTGGTCGGCGAGGTGCTGCGCGTCATGCGCTCGCTTGCCGAAGAAGGGCGCACCATGCTGGTCGTGACCCATGAAATGGGCTTTGCCCGCGACGTGTCGAGCAAGGTGATGTTCCTGCACAAGGGCGAGGTGGATTCGGCCGGCGAGCCGAAGGAGATGTTTGCCAGGCCGCCGACACCCCAGTTCAAGCAGTTCATCGCCAACTTCAACAAGTGAAGACGGACCTTGCTCGGCGCCAAGATGCGCTGAGATTCAGGTCAGGCCGAGCCGAAAGTGGTGGCTTCCGAGAACCGGAGCGGAGCGTACTTAAGTACGTGAGCACCGGAAGCGCAGGGAGCCGCTACTTGTAGGCCGGACTCACCTGAATGTCAGCATATCTTAGATCATGTCCGACAGGTCGGAGAACGCCATCGCCTTGCGCAGCACTTCGGCAAAGCGTTCGCCGGCGACCTCCTTGTCGCCGCCATTGTCGATCGACGTGATGTCCGGTCCTGTCAGCTTGACGTTCGTGCTGCGCGCCAGGCGGGCAAGCACTTCGCCGCGTGATTCACGGCCGCGCGCTGCCAGCCGTTCCGCGAGGATCTCCGGCGCCGCGGTGATCTCGACCACGGCCAGATTGGCGTAGCGTTCGCGCAGCGCCGGGATGACCGCACGCGACACGTTGGCGACAGCCACGTGGCCGTTCGCCACCGCCCAGTCGACATCGGCCGGCAGGCCATAGCGCAGGCCATGCGCGTCCCAGCACAGCGAGAAGGCGCCGTCGGCCTCCGCTTCGGCAAAGGCGGCGTCGGCCAGCGTGTCGTGGTCCTCGCTTGCCGTGTCGCTCGGCCTGGTGATGACGCGGCGCACGAATTCCAGCCGCGTCTCGCCGGCGAAGCGCTGCTTGGCGTAGCCGATCAGCGTATCCTTGCCGGCGCCGCTCGGCCCCACCACCGCGACGAAGACGCCGTTGCGGATCGGCAGGCTCTCGGCCAGCTCGCGCTCGATGAGGGCCGAGACCATCATGCGACCCGGCGGCCCTGGCGCCACACGGTGCGCACGACCGGCACATGATCGTCGACGCGCACCCGCACCAGGTCCGCGCGGCGGCCCGGCTCGATGACGCCGCGATCGGTAAGGCCGATGGCTTCGGCCGGGTTCTTCGACACCATGGCGACCGCCTGCGGCAGCGAGATGCCCTCGACGACATCGCCGAGGAAGAAGGCCGACTGGATCAGGCTGAAGGGGATGTAGTCGGACGACAGGATGTCGAGCAGGCCGTCGGCGGCAAGCGTGCGCGCCGAGACGTTGCCGGAATGCGAGGCGCCGCGCATGACGTTGGGCGCGCCCATCAGCACGCCGAGGCCGGCCGCCTTCGAGGCCTTGGCCGCCTCTTCCGTCGTCGGGAACTCGGCGACGCGCACGCCCTGCTCGATCGCTTCTTCGACATGGCCGGCGGTCGCGTCGTCATGGCTCGCCAGCACGATGCCGCGCTCCTGGCAGGCGGCCGAGATGAAGACGCGGTTCGGACCGGAGTTGCGGGTCGATTCCGCCATCCGCTTCTCGCAGAATTTCTTGAAATCCTGGTCCGTCAGCTTCAGCTTGCGCTGGTAGTAGTAGGCATAGGTCTCGAGGTTGACGAACTGGCGCTGTCCAGGCGCATGGTCCATCAGCGAGGCAAGTTTCACCCGGTCGTCGGTCTCGAAATTGGCGAAAGCCTCGAGGCAGTCCGGCGCCGAGACCTCGCAGCGCAGATGGATGAAATGGTCGGCCCTGAGCCGGTCCTGGCGCACGCTGTCCTCGATCGCGTCGGCCAGCTTGCGAACGTCGTCGGACTTCAGGTCGGCGTCCTCGTCCATGCCGACGCGCAAGGCGTCGAGCACGGTGGTGATGCCGGCGGTCGCGACCTGGGCGTCATGCGCAAGCACGGCGGCGATCGGATTCCAGCGCACTTTCGGGCGCGGCGCGTAATGGCCTTCGAGATGGTCGGTGTGAAGCTCGACGAGGCCCGGAATGATGTAGTCGCCGCCCATGTCCTCCCCGGTGCGGGCAGCGCCCGGTTCGACGGCGGCGATCAGGCCGTCGCGCAACAACAGCGAGCCCTCGACGATTTCGTCCGGCAGCACGATGCGGGCATTGGTGAGAACGGTTTCGGCGGTCATCTCAGGCGGTCCTATCTCGAGCGGTCAATCAGAGCAATTCCAGGAAAAGTGCCTTACGGTTTTCCGTCCGGAATTGCGTAAACAAAGAGACAGGCGGTTCAGCGTTTCCGCTGACCCGCCCTAAGCGGTCTTGCGGGCCGGGCCGTGGCCAAGCGCATGATGGGAAAGCACCATGAACGGGGCGCCGGGCTCGCTTTCGACGAATAATGTCAGCGCATCCACCGGCACCGGCTGCCGCAGCACGTCGGCGAACAGGCCGTCTATCGCTGCGCGAAGACGTGGGCTTTCCTGTGGCCCGACGCGCCCCGACAGCGTCATGTGGAAACGGAAAGTGTCGAAAACATATGGGTAGCCCCATTGGCAAAGGTTGCGAAACTCGTCCGGCTTCAGCGAATCTGGGCTGCGGCGCTCGATCTCGGCCTCGGTCAATGGCGCACGGAAGCCGTCGAAGGCGCGCACGACCTCGCCGGCGAAATCGTTGATCGGGGCGAACGCGGTTTCGGGCACCAGGGCGAAGAAATCGTCGATCTGGCCGACCACGAGGCGCGGGATGACGACTGGCGGCGTGGCTTCGGCGAAGCTGTCGAGAGCGGCGCGCAGCGAAGCTTCCGTCTCGTCCGGCGCCAGCCGGAACGGCGCCTTCAGCGTCGCGTGGAACCCGTAGCGCCTGGCGGAGGCGGTATGGAAGGCGACTTCCGCGGCCGACAGATTGCCCACGGCCTCGACCGGTCGCGTCGCCGCGCCAAACGGGTCGCGGCCCAGCCAGTTGGCGGCAATGCGCGCCAGCTTCTCGTCCTGTCCCGGAGTGTAGTAGATGGCGTAGCGCATGGGCATTCCTCGTCAAGCGCGCTGCGCGCCCCGAAAGGAATATGCGACGCGCTTCAAGTCATTGTCTTGGCAAGTCGTGGCCCAAAAACGCCGGAGCGTTTGCGGCGACATGCACCGGAACCGCTGCCATAGGTGATTTCCATGACGGATTGACGAAGCTTTCGTGGGTTTTCGAAGGCAAGTCCAGCCGCAAGGTCGTTAGCCGACGATTTCTCTTAACTGGACCAACGGCTTTGCCGAACTGTTTGATCAGGCCTTCATCAGCCACTCGTGCTCGGCCGCGTTGTGGAATTTCCACGTCCGCTTCGGTCCGGCCATGACATTGAGGTAATAGAGGTCGTAGCCGTGGCAGGCCGCGCAGGGGTGATAGCCCTTCGGCACCAGCACGACATCGCCGTCCTCGATCGCCATCGCTTCGTCCAGCTCGCGCACGCCATTGCGGTCGGCGTCGGTGTAGACGCGCTGGAAGGCAAAGCCCTGCGGCGGGTTGAGCCGGTGGTAATAGGTCTCCTCGAGATAGGATTCCGCGGGGAGATTGTCCTGGTCGTGCTTGTGCGGCGGATAGCTCGACGTGTGGCCGCCGGGCGTGATGACCTCGACCACCAGCAGCGAATCCGCCGGCTTGCCCTCGGGCAGGATGTTGGTGACGTAGCGCGTGTTGGTGCCCTTGCCGCGCACCTCCTGGCCGAGATCGTCAGGTCCAATGACGCGCACCGGCAGGCCGCCGCTTAAGCCCGGCGCCGAGCAGACGGCAAGCTCCAGTTCGGTATCGGCCGTCACGGACCAATCAGCGCCTTGCGGCACATAGACCGACCAGGGCTTGCCTTCGAAGGGCGACATGCGCTCGCCGAGCAGGCCGAGGTCCTTGCCGCCGGCCGATGCCTTGCCCTTGCCGGTGACGAAGACCAGGCAGACCTCGCGGTCGCCGGTCTTGCCGGACGCCGTCTCGCCCGCTTTCAGCCGATGCAGATCGAAGCCGACATAGGTCCAGCCGGCGCTTTGCGGCGTGACGTGAGCGACGTGGCCGTGGCCCTTGTCGGTCTTGACGAGCAGTTTCGACATTTTTGTCTCCTAATTCCTGGGCGCTTCGATTTTCAGGCCTGCTTGCAGGATTTCATCGTTCATTGGACTATCGTGAAAACCGTGGAGATTGGCCGGTTTCTCTCAACTTCGTCATCCTAGGGCGGAGCAGGAGCGGATCTCCGTCGCGGAGACCCTAGGATCCATTCCGTTCCCTCAGTCGAAGAGTGCAGCGGAGCAGAATTCTGCACCGCAGCGGCTGCTTCGAAGTCACGGAATGGATCCTGGGGTCTGCGCCGCGTCGCTTCGCTCCTTGCTTCGCCCGTGGATGACGAAGCGAAAGATGTTTCAGCCAATCGCTAATGCATCCGATGCGCCATGCGCGCTGTCCGATCCGTGAACCCTCCACCCCATCGACCGCTTCATTCCCTCGGCTCGGCCGGTGGCTTGGTCTCGTCGGCCGGCTTGTAGAGATAGAAGAACTGCCACACGGCATAACCGGCGAAGCCGAGCGCGATGACGCCCCAGAATGGCGTGCCGGAGGCGAACTCGATCGCCGACCAGACCAGGCAGACCGCGACGACGGCGATGCGGCGCCACAGCGGCCGGAAGAAGGGGTGCTCATAGTCTTTCATCGCGCCAATCCAGGATTTGCCCAAAGCGCATCAGATAGACCGAGTGCCCGGACTAATCCATCATTCATGACTAATCCACCGTTCAGGCCGGAAAACCCTGCGTTTCGACCGTGTAGCCGGCGGCCGTCATCACCCGCATCAACTCCTTGTGGCCGACCTGAGCCATCTTGAGCGGCGAGTTCTTCTTCGGATCCTGCTCGGCTTCCACGACGAACCAACCCTCATAGCCATGATCGGCGAACCGCTGGACGATGGCGCCGAAATCGAGCGAGCCGTCGCCCGGCACGGTGAAGGCGCCGAGCGCCACGGCATCGAGAAAGGACTGTTTTGAGCGGTCGAGCCCCTCGATGACGCCCATGCGCACGTCCTTCACATGAACATGGTTGATGCGCTTGTGGTGGTTGTCGATGGCGCGCAGCACGTCGCCGCCGGCAAAGGCCAGATGGCCGGCATCGAGCAAAAGCGGGATGCCTTCGCCGGAATGGCGCATGAAAGCGTCGAGCTCCGGCTCGGTCTCGACCACCGCCGCCATGTGATGGTGGTAGGAAAGCGGCATGCCTTGGTCCGCGCACCATTCGCCGAATTCGGTGACGCGGCGGCCATAGGCCTTCATCTCGTCGCCGGTAAGCGTCGGCTTGGTGGCCAAGGGTTTCGAACGATCGCCCTGGATGGAGCGGCCGACCTCGCCATAGACGATGCAGGGCGCGTCGACCGCCTTGAACAGGTCGATCATCGGCTGGATGCGGTCCTTGTTCCTGGCCATGTCCTCATTGACCAGCGTGCCGGAGAACCAGCCGCCGCAAAGCGTGACGTCGGCTGCTTTCAGGATCGGCAGCATCACCTTCGGGTCGTTGGGGAAGCGGCGGCCCATCTCCATGCCGGTGAAGCCCGCCGAGCGCGACTGGCGCAGACACTCCTCCAGCGACACGTCATCGCTCAGTTCCACGAGATCGTCGTTCCACCACGCTATGGGGGACATGCCCAGTTTGGCTTTCAAGTCTTCGCTCCGATGTCAGTTCATTATGAGGCGGACGCCAGCTCAGCCTTGCCGGCTGTCCACGGCTTCCTCGTATTTCTTGCGCGCGGCGTTGACCTGGGGCCGCGCGGAGACTTCCGGCACGGCGACGTCCCACCAATGGCCGCCGGCATCGGTCGACACCAGCGGATCGGTGTCGATGACCAGCACCGTCGTCTTGTCGTTGTTTTTGGCCTTGGCCAGCGCCGTCTCCAGTTCCGCGATCGACGCCACCTTCTCGGCGACGGCGCCAAGGCTCGCCGCATGGGCGGCGAAGTCGACGTCGGGCATCACCTCGTGGCGGGCGTCCTTCAACAAATTGTTGAAATTGGCGCCGCCGGTCGCCATCTGCAGCCGGTTGATGCAGCCATAGCCGCGATTGTCGAGCAGCACGATGGTGAGCTTCAGGCCAAGCATCACCGAGGTGGCGATCTCGGAATTGAGCATCAGATAGGAGCCGTCGCCGACCATGACGACGACCTCCTGGTCGGGCCTTGCCATCTTGACGCCGAGCCCGCCGGCGATCTCGTAGCCCATGGTCGAGAAGCCGTATTCGGCATGGTAGGAGCCCGGCGCGCCTGCCTGCCAGAGCTTGTGCAATTCGCCGGGCAGGCCCCCGGCGGCATGCAGCAGCGTCACATCGGAGCCCATTGCCCGCTGCACGGCGCCGATCACCTGCGCGTCGGAAGGATAGGCCGCGTTGGTCGAGGCCGTCACCTTGGCGGCGGCGGCCTGCCATTCCGTCTTGCCCTTCAGCGCATTGTCGGTCCAGGCGGCCGGCGCCTTCCAGCCCTTCAGCGCGGAAGCCAATTCGGCCAGACCCTCGGCGGCATCGGCGACCAGCGGCAAGGCCCAATGCTTGCCGGCGTCGAAAACCTGGGTGTTCAGGCCGATGATGGTGCGGCCAGCATTCTTGAACAGCGCCCAGGAGCCGGTGGTGAAATCCTGCAGCCTGGTGCCGACGGCGAGCACGACATCGGCTTCCTCGGCCAACCGGTTGGCGGCCGAGGTGCCGGTGACGCCGACGGCGGCCATGTTGAGCGGATGATCGTCGGGGAGCGAAGACTTGCCCCCTTGCGTCTCGCAAACCGGGATACCGGCGCCCTGCACCAGCTTCGCTAGCTCTCCGGAAGCCTGCGAATAGAGGACGCCACCGCCGGCGATCACCAGCGGCTTGCTGGCGCCCTTCAGCGCCGCGACGGCGGCCGCCAGCTCGTTGCGGTCGGGGCGCAGCCGGCGCGGCGTCCAGACGCGTTCGGCAAACAGGCTTTCGGGATAATCATAGGCCTCGGCCTGCACGTCCTGGCAGAGCGAGAGCGTGACCGGGCCGCATTCGGCCGGATCGGTCAGCACCTGCATGGCGCGGTTCAGCGCCGGGATGATCTGCTCCGGCCGCGTGATGCGGTCGAAATAGCGCGATACCGGGCGGAAACAGTCGTTGACGCTCGCCGTACCGTCGGAAAAATCCTCGGCCTGCTGCAGCACCGGATCGGGCAGGCGGTTGGCGAAGACGTCGCCGGGCAAAAACAGGACAGGCAACCGGTTTACATGCGCGAGTGCCGCTGCCGTCACCATGTTGAGCGCGCCGGGGCCAATCGAGGTGGTCGCTGCCATGAAGCGGCGGCGGAAATTCGCCTTGCCATAGGCGATCGCCGCATGCGCCATCGCCTGCTCGTTATGGGCGCGGAAGGTCGGCAGCTCGTCGCGCACCTGATAGAGCGCCTCACCGACGCCGGCGACATTGCCATGGCCGAAGATCGCCCAGACGCCGCCGAAGATCGGCACTTGTCTGCCGTCGATCTCGGTCATTTGCCGGCTGAGAAAGCGGGTTAGCGCCTGCGCCATGGTCAGGCGAACGGTCTTGCTCATTGTCGTTTCCTCCGGCTTTCGTTGACGCCGTTTTTCTTATGCGGCCTTGCGGCCGCGCGCGGCAAGCCACGCCTCGGTCAGCTGCTCGAAGCGCGCGGCCATGTCGGCCACCGCT
This sequence comes from Mesorhizobium sp. B3-1-9, assembly GCF_006439595.1. Lineage (NCBI taxonomy): Bacteria > Pseudomonadati > Pseudomonadota > Alphaproteobacteria > Hyphomicrobiales > Phyllobacteriaceae > Mesorhizobium > Mesorhizobium sp. B3-1-9. The sequence goes on along the minus strand of NZ_VFTJ01000014.1, from coordinate 10,433 downwards.
TCGTCATCGGACATCCTGCCGGCCAGCCATTGTTCGGCGGCGTTGATGAAGATGGTGCGGCCGACGGCAAAACCTTTGACGATCGGCGCGTTGGCGGTTGCCGCGAAGGCCGCGACCAGCTCGTCCTGTGGCGCTTCGAGCCCGAGCAGCACGACACCGCGGCACCAGGGATCGTTCCTGACGATCACCTGTTCGATCTTCGCCCAGGCGCCCGCCGAAGCCTGCGGCTCGAGCTTCCACCAGTCCGGCTTGATGCCCAGCGCATAAAGTTCCTCCAGCGCGCGCGGAATGGTGGTGTCGTCGAGCTTGCCATGCTTGCCGGCGATGATCTCGACCAGCAGTTCCCGGCCGACTTTCCTCGCCGCCTCGAACAAAGCGCGCAGCTTCTGCTGCTGCTCACCTTTGAGCGCTTCCGGGTCGTCCGGGTGGTAGAAGCACAGACATTTGATGCAATGGTCGACCGGCCATTCGGTGAGCTGCGAGCCGATATCCTGCGAGAACTCGAAGCGCAGCGGCCGCGATCCGGGCAATTCGACGGGACGCCCGAGCCAGGCGAAGGGATGGCGTGCGAATTCGAACATCGCGTCGCGCCCGTATTTCTCGTCGATCAACATGCCGTAGCCGTCGCGGCCGGCGGCGACTTTTGCCGCCGCCTTGACGGTGAGCACCTTGAAGTCGGGGATGCGCGAAACGTCGGCGCCGATCTTGGCGGCAACGTCTTCGAGCTGGACACGATGGTCGCAGGCCAAAGCCATCAGCGAGGGGATATCGCGCCGCCGCGTCGTCGCCCAATGGATGTGGTTGATCGCCTCGTCCTTGCGCAGCGCCAGGTGCTTGCTGCCGTGCTTCAGGAAGAACTGCAGCTCCTCGAAGGTCGGATATTCCGGCGCGCAAAGCAGGCGCGACACGGCGAAGGCGCCGCAGGCATTGGCCCAAGTCGCGGCGGTGGCAAAACTCTCGCCGCCCAGCCAGCCACGCAGGAAGCCGGACATGAAGGCGTCGCCGGCACCCAGCACATTGTAGATCTCGATCGGGAAACCCTTGCCGACGATGCCGTCCTCGAGATCGTCGCTTATCGGGCCGTCATAGACGATGCAGCCCTTGGCGCCGCGCTTCAGCACGATGGTGGCCGAGGACAGCGCGCGGATCGTCTTCAGCGCGCTCAGGCAATCGTCGGCGCCCGACGCGATCATGATCTCTTCCTCGGTGCCGACGATGAGATCGCAATCCGGCAGCACGGTCTTGAGCTGCGCCGAGACGCGGTCCGACTTGACGTAGCGCTCGAAGCCTTCGGCATGCCCGGCAAGGCCCCAAAGGTTCGGGCGATAGTCGATGTCGAACACCACCTTGCCACCCCGGGCCTTCATCAGGCGGATCGCCTTGCGCTGCGCGGCATTGGAATTGGGCCGCGAGAAATGCGTGCCGGTGACGACGACCGAACGCGCCGAGGCGATGAAGCCCTCGTCGATGTCTTCTTCGGCAAGCGCCATGTCGGCGCAGTCGGAGCGATAGAAGATCATCGGCGAGACGCCTTCGCTCTCGACCGAAAGCAGCACCAGCGCCGTCAGCCGTTCCTTGTCGGTCTTCAGCCCGTCGACAGACACGCCCTCGCGCCGAAGCTGCTCGCGGATGAAGCGGCCCATCTGCTCGTCGCCGACGCGCGTCAGCAGCGCCGAGCGCAGGCCGAGCCTTGCCGTGCCGACGGAAATATTGGCCGGACAGCCGCCGACCGACTTGGCGAAAGAGGCGATGTCCTCCAGCCGCGAGCCGATCTGCTGGCCATAGAGATCGACCGAGGCGCGGCCGATGGTGATGACGTCGAGCGGCGGGTATTTCCCTTCCACGGCTTCGCCCATTCGAACCTCCCATCGGCCTTGTTGGATAGAGCAGCGTCGTTTTGGACAGCACGCGCCAGCGACGGCGTGGTGTCGTCAATATGAAATATTAATTCCAATCCACAGTCAATATGGAATGAGCGTTCCCATGCCGAAAAGCGCTCCTCGGCGAGGCTCAGCCCTTGCGCCGGCGCCCGGCTTCGCGGCGCTTCTCGCCGACGGCGACGGTCAGCGCCATGGCCAGCGCCATCGTCGCCGAAATCGAACGGAAGCCGCCGAAATCGGCCTCGGCGACCTCGAACCAGACCTTTGCGAACTGCGCCAGCGGCGAGAAGGACGAGTCGGTGATGGCCACGATCGGCACGCCCTGTTCCGCGATCGAGCGTGTCTCGTCGATGGTTGCTGGCGCGTAAGGCGAGAAGCTGATGGCGATGACGGCGTCGCGCGGCGTGGCGAAGCCGATCATCTCGGCGTTCAGCCCTGCGGCCGATTCCACCAGCTGGTTGCGGATCTTGAGCTTGCCCAGCGCATAGGCGATGTAGGACGCCACCGGATAGGAGCGGCGCTTGGCCAGCACATAGATCGTCTCGGCCTTCGCCAGAAGCGCCACCGCTTCTTCGAAATGCGCGTCGTTGAGCGCGCGAGAAATATCGCCCAGCGAGGTGCTGGCGGCGGCGACGAAGCCGTCGAAGATCGCCCGATGCCCGCCGCCGTCCTCGGCCTTGGTGCGCAGCGCCGCCAGCCGCTCATCATAGGAGGAGTTGCGTTCGCGCAGCCGCTCGCGGAAAACCTGCTGCAGGCTGGTGAATCCGTCGAAGCCGAGCTGCTGGGCAAAACGGATCAGCGTCGAGGGCTGAACGCCGGCCGAGGCGGCGATGCTTGCCGCCGTGCCGAAAGCGATGTCGTCGGGGTTGTCGAGCGCATAGGCGGCGATTTGCGCGATGCGCTTGGGCAAGCTCGTGCGCCTGTCCAGGATCGTCGCGCGCAGCGTTTCGAAATCGCGAGGCACCCGTTCGTCCATCGTCGCTCCGCCCACGCCCATAAGGTTTGCCCCTCTCCTGCCTCATCATAACGAGTTCGCGCAAGAACACCATAAAAAATGATTTGGATGTTCCATTCTTTACCAAAATGGACTAATTCATCCACATCAGTATTTCCCCGGAGCGATTCCGCTTTCACGGAACCGCTCCATCTGTTTGTTGACGCAATTCCGGACGGAAAACCGCTCGGCACTTTTCCTGGAATTGCTCTGGCGGAGACAATCGACATGGTCGGAGTGGGCCTCATCGGCACGGGCTTCATGGGCAAGTGCCACGCCATCGCCTGGAATGCGGTGGGCACGGTCTTTCCCGATGTCGAGAAGCCGAAACTGGTGCATCTGGGCGAGGTGAATGACGAGCTTGCCCGGCGCAAGGCCGGCGAATTCGGCTTCGCAAAAGGCTCCGGCGACTGGCGTGCCGTGGTCGAGGATCCGGACGTCGAAATCGTCTCGCTGACCACGCCCAACCAGTTCCACCCCGAAATGGCGATCGCCATCCTGGAAGCCGGCAAGCATCTGTGGTGCGAGAAGCCGATGGCGCCGAGTTTTGCGGAGGCCGAGACCATGGCTGCCGCGGCGAAGCAATCCGGCAAGGTCGCCGTACTCGGCTACAACTACATCCAGAACCCCGCCATCCGCCATATCGGCGCGCTGCTGGAGGAAAAGATCATCGGCGACGTCAACCTCGTGCGCATCGAGATGGACGAGGATTTCATGGCCGATCCGGAAGCGCTGTTCTTCTGGAAGCACGAGGCTTCGTCCGGTTATGGCGCGCTTGACGATTTCGCCGTCCATCCGCTGTCGCTGATCAAGGTGCTGTTCGGCCGTGTTTCCCGCGTCATGTGCGACATGGTCAAACCCTATGCCGACCGCAAGACCGCTTCCGGCGCCCGCCGCGCGGTCGAGACCTACGACATCGCCAGCGTCTTGATGCATCTGGAAAACGGCGTTGCCGGCACGCTCATGGTCAATCGCTCGGCCTGGGGCCGCAAGGGCCGCATCGCCATCCAGATCTTCGGCTCGAAGGGCTCGATCCTCTACGACCAGGAGCGGATGAACGAATTCCAGCTCTACCTCACCGCCGACCGGCCGACCGAACAGGGCTACCGCACCGTCCTGGTCGCGCCGCACCACAAGCCCTACGATTCCTTCCTGCCGGCGCCCGGCCACGGCCTCGGCTTCAACGACCTCAAGATGATCGAATGCCGCGAGCTCTTGATGCGCATCGCCGACAGGCCGGCCCGCATCATCGACTTCGACGAGGGGCTGGAGATCGAGCGCACCGTGCATGCCATGGCGCGCTCGTTCCAGGAGCAGCGCTGGGTCGATGTGAGATAGGGCAGCGGGCAAGGCGTCACGCCTTAGAATCGGACCGGCTCGAAGCGGCCGGACTTGGCCGAGGCAAGTGCTGCCTCGCACAGGATCATCGCCTTGCGCCCGTCCGCCGCGCCGACCGCCGGCTTCCGCCCTGCGGCGACCGACTGGATGAAATGATCGACCTCCGCCTCGTAGGATTGGGCATAGCGCTCGACGAAGAAATAAAGCGGCCGGTCTGCGGCGATCCCGTTCTCGCCGCTGAGGCTGACAGAGGTCGGAGTGCGATTGCCGGCCTGCAGCATGCCCTTCGAGCCATGCACCTCGATGCGCTGGTCGTAGCCATAGACGGCGCGCACGCTGTTGTTGATGTGGCACTGCCGGCCCGACGCGGTGCGCAGGATGAACATCGCCGTGTCGTAATCGCCGAGTTTTGCGTAGTAGGGCTCGACCAGCGACGAGCCGATGGCGAAGAGCTCCACCGGCTCCTCGCCGAGCAGGAAGCGCGCCATGTCGAAATCATGGATGGTCATCTCGCGGAACACGCCGCCGCCGCCGGCCAATGCCTCCTCGGTTTCCGGTTCCGGGTCGCGGCTGGTGATGATCACCTGCTCGACCGCGCCGATCTCGCCGGCCTCGATCCTTCGCTTCACGGCGGCGAAGGACGGATCGAAGCGCCGGTTGAAGCCGATTTGCAAGGGCACGCCAGCCTTCTCGACCGCCGCCAAGCATGCGTCCGTGCGTGCGATGTCGAGGTCGATCGGCTTTTCGCAGAAGATCGCCTTTCCCTTGGCGGCGGCCTCGACGATCAGGTCGGCATGGGTGCGGGTGGCGGAAGCGATCACCACCGCCTTGATCGACGGGTCGTTCATCACCGTTGCGGTGTCGGCGATCTCCGCGCCTGTTCCGGTGGCGATGTGCTCAGCCGCGTCACGGCGCGGGTCGACGATAGTGCGCAGGCGCACCCCCGGATGCCGGGCAAGGTTTTTCGCATGCACCGAGCCGATCAGCCCGGCGCCGAACAATGCGGCGTCGATCATTTTTCTACCTTCTGTAATGCCTTAGAGCAGGACGACGTTTCATTGAATCGTCATCCTGCTCTAACTCTTTGTTGGAGCATGATCTTTTCCGAAAACCGGTTCCCACTTTTCGGGATCATGCTCTAGTGGGCAGCCGCTTCCGCGCCGGATCCCGGTTTGGTGAAGCGCTCCAGTTCCTGCTGCAATTCGCGGATCTCGCGGCCGCCGGCCATCATGTCGAGCACCTCCTTCTCGGTGATCTCGCCCTTGCGGAACGTGCCGAGCGAACGGCCGCGGTTGAGCATGGTGAAGACATCGCCGATCGGATAGGCGTGGTGGATGTTGTGGGTGATGAAGATGACGGCGAGCCCACGCTGGCGCGCCTGCGCCACATAGCGCAGCACGATCGAGGCCTGGTGCACTCCGAGCGCCGAGGTCGGCTCGTCGAGGATCAGCACCCGCGCCCCGTGATAGACGGCGCGCGCGATCGCCACGCACTGCCGCTCGCCGCCGGAAAGCGTGCCCACCGCCTGCTGCGGATCGCGCACATTGATGCCGATCTTGCCGAGCTCGTCATAGACGATCGCATCGGCCGCCTTCATGTCGATACGCCTGGCGGGTCCCCAGCCCTTCACCGGCTCGCGTCCGAGGAAGAAGTTGCGGGTGATGCTCATCAGCGGGATCATCGACAGGTCCTGGAAGACGGTGGCGATGCCGGCGTCCAGCGCCTGCCTGGGGGAACTGAACGTTACCGGCTTGCCGTCGACATACATCTGGCCTTCGCTCGGCGTGTGCACGCCCGACAGCGTCTTGATCAGCGTCGACTTGCCGGCGCCGTTGTCGCCGAGCAGGCAGTGGACCTCGCCCGCATGCGCGGCGAAAGACATGTCGCGCAGCGCCGTCACCGAGCCGAAGCGGCGGGTGACGTTGCGCAGTTCGATGAGCGGAACGGGCTCGGCCATCTGTCAGCGCGCCTCCGTCGCCTTGCGGCGCACGTAATTGTTGACCAGCACGGCGATCAGCAGCATCGAGCCGAGGAAGACCTGGAACCAGTCGGTGTCGATGCCGGTGTAGAAGATGCCCATCTCCACCGTGCCGAAGATCAGCGCGCCGAACATGGCGCCGATCGCCGAGCCGTAGCCGCCGGTGAGCAGGCAGCCGCCGATCACCGCCGCGATGATCGCCTGGAACTCCTTCTGCGTGCCGCGCAGCGTGTCGGCGGAGCCGGCTTCCAGCACCTGGATGACGGCGAACAGCGTCGCCGACAGCGCCGTGCCGATGAACAGCAGGATCTTCACCCGGTCGACCGGCACGCCGACATTGCGCGCCGCGCGGTCGTCGCCGCCGACGGCGAACACCCAATTGCCGAAGCGCGTCTTGACCAGCAGCCATGTGGCGAAGGCCGTCACCGCCACCCACCACAGGATCGACATCGACAGGCCCTGCACCATCGCCGAGCCGTCGGGCCGGGCGTCGATCACGCCATGCGAGGCGAGCCAGGCGAAGACCGGCGCGCCGAACTTGCCGCCGAACAGCCAGACCACGAAGCTGCCTTCCTGGCCGTCGGTGATATAGGGGATCTGCGTGCGCCCGGTGACGGTGCGCGTGATGGCCAGCGTCAGCCCGCGCAGGATGAACAGGCCTGCCAGCGTTACGATGAAGGAGGGCAGCCTTGTGCGCACCACAAGGATGCCGTTCAAAGCGCCGACGATGATGGCGATGACGAAGGCGATCGCCACCGCCGCGGGGATCGACAGCCCGAACTGGGTGACGCAAAGCCCGATTGTGACGCTGGCAAAGCCGATCATCGAACCCAGCGACAGGTCGAACTCGCCGCCGATCATCAGAAGCGCGACCGCCGCGGCAAGGATGCCGAGCTGCGCCGACACCTGCAGGAAATTGGCGATGCCGGCCATCGAGAACAGGCCGCTATTGCCGGCTGTGATGCCGAAAGCGAGGAAGACGATGACCGTGCCGGTGATGGCGCCGAGCTCCGGCCGCCGCATCAGGCGCACCAGGCGTCGCGAAACGGGCTTCGGCTCGGGTGGATGGGCCGGGTTCAGTGCATCGGTCAAGATCGTCATCCCAATAAGCGTCCAGGGCACCCCAGGAAAAATCCGAAGCGGCAGGTTCGGCGGCTTCGCCTTGGCTTCCGTCCGGATTCCGCGTCCAACAAGTGCCCGCCGGCCAGAGCATGATGCCGAAAAGTGTGAAGCGGTTTTCGGACGACATCATGCTCTATCTTAGAGCGCCAGCGGGCCATTATAGCATCAGCGGATGCCGGCCTTGCTGAGATCACGTACGGCCGCGGCATCATCCTTCATGATGAAGGACGGACCGGTGCGCACGGCGGAGGTCGGGAAGGTCTTGTACATCGCCTTGTTGGTCAGGAAGACGACGGGATAATAGCCCATCATATATTGCTGGTTGTCGATGCCGAACATCATCGTGCCCTTGGCTACGGCATCGAGGATCTCGGGCGACAGGTCGAAGGTGCCGATCTTGTAGTTGCCGATCGTGCCGGCATCCGAAAACATCTTGAGCAGCGGCGCCGCGACGGTCGGGCCGAGCGTCAGCACGCCGGTGACGTCCGCATGCGCGGTGAGGTAGCCTTCGACACGGCGCGTCACGTCCGTCGGGTCCATGGTGGCCGCGACCACGTCGGAGGAGCCGCCGCTCTTCTTCAGCCCGTCATTATAGCCTTCGCAGCGCTTGTCGAGGCTGACATTGCCGACTTCGTGGTTGATGCAGATGCCCTTCTTGACGCCGGCCTTGGCCATGATCTCGCCGGCCTTGACGCCATTGTCGTATTCCGAGCCGCCGCCGACGAAGAGGTCGAGGCCCCAGGGCTCCACCGCTTCCTCGCCGCTGTCGATGACCACCACCGGGATGCCGGCGGCCTTGGCCGCTTCCACCGGCGCCTTCAGCGCGTCCATGTCGGGGATGGAGACGACCAGCCCGTCCGGCTTTGACGCGGTCGCCGCCTCGATCATGCGCGCCATGCGCACCACGTCGAAGGTTTCCGGTGCCTGGTATTCGACCTTGACGCCGAGCTGCTGGGCGGCGGCCTGCATGCCGTTCTTCACCACGCTCCAATAGACGTCGTTGGCCTGGCCGTGGGTGACGAAGACGATGCGCACATCGCTTTCCTTCTTCACCTGGGCTGGCGCAGGCAGAATGCCGACGCCGGCAAAAGCAAGCGAGAGCGCCGCGGCGCCGAGCACATTCCGGATCGAGAATAAGGCACTCATAGTGGTTCTCCTCAGTTGTTGTTGTGTTCCCAAAGTCTTGGCCTCGACCCTCCCTGGTCAGGCCATTTCGTCATGATTGCAGGTCTCTCCTTGCGGGCACGATCATGCCCGGAAATCCCGGAGCGAGCCGCGGCGGATGGACAATCCTTCCACGAAGGCCATGAAGTCCGGGTCTGGAAGCAGCTCGAATTCGTCGATGCGGATCTGCGCCGAGTTCGGTTCGATCTCCTCGATCTCGCCGGGCGCATTGGCGTGCAGGCAAAGGAAATTGAGCCCTTCGCCGATCTGGTTGAACAGCGCCTCGTAGCGCGCGTGGGCCGGCTGGTTGCGATGCCAGGGCGTTTCCAGAACGACGCTCGCCAGCGTCTCGCCGGCTTGCTCCAGCCGTTTCCCCGGCGCGGCATAGACGCCGTCGTCCAGCTTGCCCAGATTATGGATCGGCCCGTAGACCGCAATGCTTCTCGGAAACAAAGTCGGCAGGCCGTAGTCGATGCCGACCGCTGCATAGCGGTCGACGAATTCGGGCGAGAACACCGCGCCCATATGGCCATCGATATGAGTGAGCGAGAGCCCGGCGGCCAATGCCGCTTCGATCTGCGCCCGCATCTCGGCCTCCACGGCTTCCGGCTCACCCTTGGCGCGCAATTCCGGCACGGAGCGGAACAGATAGCCGTCGCCATCGACGATGCCCGACGCCTGGCTCGCCTTGGTCAGCGGCCGCCAGCGGTAATATTTCTTCTCGGAGGTCAGCGTGATGTGGACGCCGAGATTGAGCGAGGCGTCTTTCGCGCCTTCCTCGGCGATCTCGAGGAACCAGGGGCAGGGCACCATCACCGAGCCGCTGTCGACCGCGCCGGCGCGCTTCAGCTTCAGATAGGCGACATTGGCGCCGTGGCACATGCCGACATCGTCGATGTTGATGACGACCTTGCGTTCAGCCGGCATGGCGGACCTCCTGTGCGCGCTCGTGCACGTAGAAGCCCGCGCCTTGCGCCAGCCTCTTCAGGTTGCGGTAGCCCATCGTGGCATAGGTCAAGGGATGCGCCTTGGCCGGGTCCTGCTCGGCTTCGACCACCAACCAGCCGGAATAGCCCTGGTCGGCGAGGATCTTCAGCAGCGTCGGATAGTCGATCGCGCCGTCGCCCGGCACCGTGAAGATGCCTTCCATCACCGCGCCCATGAAGCTCATGTCGGCGTCGCGCGCCTTCTTCAGCGCCGCCGGGCGCACATCCTTGCAATGCACATGCACGACGCGCTCGACATGCCGGCGCAGCAATTGCTCCGGGTCACCGCCCGAAAAGGCGCAGTGCCCGGTATCGTAAAGCAGGCCGACCGCCTCGCCGCTTGTGTGCATCAGCCTGTCGATCTCCGCGTCGGTCTCGACGATGGTGCCCATGTGGTGGTGGAAGGCCATGCCGACGCCGAAATCGGAAAAACGCTCGGCGAGCCGGGTGATCTTGGCGCCATAGGCCTTCCATTCCCCATCCATCAGCTTCGGCCGCTGCGAGATCGGGTCGTGGATCGCGCCATGCCGGCCGTGCGAGGTGTCGGCATAGACGACGCGCCTGGCGCCGAGGTCTCGAAGCAGCGTCAGATGCGGCCGGATCGCCTCGAATTCCTCGTCGACATCCTTCTCGCAGATGCGGCCGTCATACCAGCCGGAGACCAGCGCCAGCCCGTAATGGTCGAGGATGGGCCTGAGCGCGCGGCTGTCGCGCGGGAACTTGCCGCCGAGCTCGGTGCCGGCATAGCCGGCCTCGGCGGTTTCGCTGAGGCAGGTCTCGAGCGGCGTGTCGCCGCCCAGTTCCGGCACGTCGTCATTGGTCCAGGTGATCGGGTTTATGCCAAGTCGAACTGTGGTCATTGCTCGCTTTCCGCCCCGCAGCCGGGGACGGCTGCGGGGTGTCTGGTCTCGGGAGGAGATGGCTGCGATTGCTGGCGACAGGGCGCGAAACCCTGCCGTTTCGTTTGGCAG
>NZ_VFTJ01000013.1:0-148181 GCF_006439595.1 Mesorhizobium sp. B3-1-9 | reverse complement strand
CCGTGCAGGGCAAATATTTGGGGTACACCATATGAGAAAGTTTCGATAACCTAAATGAAGACTACTCTCTGATGTTATTGATAAGTTGAAAGAAGATAAAATGAATGACCCGCCTGAAGTGCAAGACTTCGTTGTTGAGGATGTTCTGGAACTCACCGATTATTCCGAGTATGGAGCTGTAGTTACCATAGTCGACGTAGGAGGGAGACGTGTTCGCCTTCATGTCAGCATCATCAGAGGTGAACTGCTTTGCGAGCGGATTGCTGACGCGCTGGAGTGCCGGTACGGGACATAAACCTTCGAACACCGAGCGAATGCCCCGATCATTGAATATCCGGATGCGAGTTCAATGGCAAAACAGCGTCGCGGAGACGATCTGTGCTTGCAGGACTTGGCAGACGCGGCGGAGTCCGGCGCCGATAAGGCGCCCGGAGCTGCTATTGGTCGGTCTCGGCTCTGACACTTAGCCGAACACCACCTTGTGCTCATGCTCGTTCTTGGCAGTTCCCGCCGTTTCGAAATGCACCCCAAAATGGCTGCTTATGGCGCGACCCGGACCGTACTGCGTTGGACGCATCGGTCCGCTCTTCAGCACGTTCCCCAAACGGACAGTCAGTTGTCGGCCCCATTCCGGTCGAAGCAGGGAAACCGATGCATTGAATCAGCTTTGCCGCTGCTTAAACGCGCACATCATTTGGGGATGCGGATCTCAGGCGGAATTTCCCCTTATCGTCAATGTCCAATTCCGGGCCGGGCTCCTTTGCAACCAAAACCTCACGGGCACGTTGTGTTTCGGTCCGCAATCAGGAGGAGGATGCCGTGAACGGAATAATCTATCTTGTTGGCCTCGTCGTGATCGTTTTGTTCATTCTATCATTTTTTGGACTTCGGTAAGATCATGGCCAAAATAGCCCCCACGGAAAGCGCTGCAGTGACCCCAAAAGTGGCTACATCGTCCTATCTTGAGTGGGGAGGCATATTTGGCGGGGGTGTCATCGCTTGCGCCATTTCGGTGGTTCTTCTGCAATTCGGGTCGAGCGCTGGTTTGGCGCTGGGTTCTCCGACTCTTCCCAACGGTGGCGCCTCCTGGAATGTGCTGGTGGCCGGGCTGTGGGTAGTTATCGTTGCTATAGCAAGTTCCGCAGCCGGCGGTTATGTAGCTGGACGGATGCGCACGCGCTGGGAAGATAGCAACCAAAGTGAAAGCGAATTCCGCGACGGCATACACGGCATCGCAGTCTGGGCCCTAGCGACACTTGGAGCAGCGTTTTTCTTGGCAATGATTGGTGGGCACGGCGCAGCCGCCGTGGTCAATCGCCCCGACGCGCAACTCAACGAAAGCACGGTGCGCCTTTCAGCCCACATAACTGCCATTTTTAGCTTTGCGACTGCTGCAGGCTCCGCGCTTGGCGCTGCGGCAGCATGGTTTGCAGCGATTGCCGGGGGTGAACACCGCGATGAGGGGATCGCTTTTCACCACGTCGTACCGGTTTTCTTGCGCAAGCGTTAGTGCAAAACAATGCACTCGCCCGGCCGGCAAAGCCAACCGCAGCTGTTCCAAGGTCATAGAGATCATCCGTTGGAGAGTGTCTACTTGTCGCCAAACTTGGCCAATACCGGACGGGCTGAAAACGGTCCCGGAGCCGACGATATCATCCCGGTCTGTTTCTCCGACGTCCTTCCAAAGACCCTCGCCGGCGCCTGGAGATAGGCCGTCACGCCATCGAAGCGGGTCGCTAGTCCTTCTTTCAGACGATCGAAATCCCTTCCGGGGAAGAGTTGACCTTGGTGTAACAGCATTTGGACGAGGTACATAGTAATCACCGCTATGCTGCGGATCTGAGGAGGTTGCTTTCGAGGAGAGTGATCTTCGACTAGCCTGACGAGGCAAAAGGAATACGGGCGGCGCTCGCCCGTATTCTCACAGTTAGCGATCTCAGGCCAAATGCATGTGCTTGGACTTTCGCTCGCCGCCTTTTTCAGCTTCTTGAGGCGTCTCTTACTCCCTCGCATGAGTTAAAATGCGAAATACCGGCCAATGGGCAATCGCTTCACGCAATCTGCTGAAAAGCTTGCCTTCCTTGTCGCCGGCAGATCGGACCTGAACGGCAGCCCATCCGGCCTTCATGGTCCCGCCGACGTGGCAGTGGCAAACAATCGCGTGCAGTTGCCAATCCGTTAGCTCGAAGAAGCGTTTCGATTCGCCATAGGTATCGTTCTTCAGTCCTTGCGCGCGCAATATTGGATCGGCGAAAGCGATGCTGAGCGCGGAGTCCAGGGACCGCGCCTTGTCACGCACGTCCAGGGTCATGTATTCCGTCCCGGGGAAGGCGGCGAGGCACCGCTCGGGATTTCGCTCGAGCAGCATGGCCCAATGTTCCAAACGCTGACGCCGCGCCATAGTCGGAAAGGATACTTCGACTTCCGCGACCTCATGCAGTTCTTCAAGTGTCTGATGTTTCATGGCCGTCTCCTGTTGGCGAGGCGCTCTGCCTGCAGAATGCACAGGGCGGAATGGGCCTCGGTCGTCCCTATGCAGGCGAACCAGCAGTCCGTCGGGAAGTTCCATTGGCCAGGAAATTTGACAGTGTGCCTGCTTCAATTTCCCGCTGTCTCTGTGCCTTGGACCATCCCGTGCAACGAGCTACTGCGATGCTTCGACCAGCCGTTGGAGCAATGGGTAATCCTTCAGGTCCTTGTAAGGCGTGAGATCTAACTCCCATGGCACGCAGCGAAGCTGTTCCTCATCGATCGCTTTCTCGTGCCCCTTGATGACGCTTTGGTAGTGCCGCCAGGTCAGGCCAGCCCCTCTCACCGCATCTCTTTCGATGCGCGAGGCAATTTGATGGGCGTGCAGATAATGAAGCCGCAACTCGTCCAAGAGAGCTTTTTCAACAATTTCGTGGCACACCAGAAATGGTTCGAGCCGCACGTCCCTGCCTCTCCACCTGATGGTGCGCGGCAGATGTCGGTCGATGTAAATCGTCGTTGCATCCCTGCTGTACCCAGCAATGTAGCGAATATCGAACTCGTGGCTGATCCTAACTCGTCGATGAAGCGCAGAAACGACATCAGACAGAACGAGGTCGCTAATATCTTCAGAGCTATGACGGACCTCGTCGGCTAATTTCAAGTCCGCTCCCGCGTTTTCCAGTCTAAGCGCCCGCCACACGGGCGAGCGCTTAGCGATGATTTTTTTATTTGTTGACGATGATGCGCTGCTTGTCCCGGTTTTGGGCGTAAGTGGCCTTGTCGTAGGCAGTCTGCGCCTCCAGCTGGTCCTTGGTGAAGTTCGTATAGAGGTAACGGTTGCCGTTCTTGTCGGTCATGAACTTGAGGTTCTCCATACCGACGGCGACCTTCTTTTCGCCAATGCCCAGAAAGCCCCCTACATCAACGATTATTGTGTCGACCTTCTTGTCACCAGTCAGGATGACGTCGCCAATCTCGCCGACCTTCGCATCATCTGCGCCATAGACGTTGGTTCCGATCAGATTTGCCGCACTGATTTTGTCTGACGGCATTTCGGTCAAGGTCGACTTGTCAATCGAGGCCGTCGCAGTGGTATCGGTTTTGCCATTGGCCGCCTGGCTGTCGGCCGTGCTGTTGGTGGGTGGGGACGTCGACGCTGCCGCGGTATCATAAGCCTTCGTATCGAAATTAGGTTGAGCTTTGAGCTCATCCTTCGTCGTCTTCGCGACTAACCAGCGATCGCCCTTCTTGTTGACCCATTCAAGCTTGCTGAAATCATAGGCCACATTCTTTTCCCCCACGCCAAGGAACCCGCCGACGCCAATGACGACAAGTTTGGCGTTCCCGTCTTTGTCGAGGACGATGTCATTAACATCGCCGATTTTCGCAGCGTCATCAGCGGTGCTGTCATAGACCGCGGCTCCCATGATCTTGGAGACGAGCTTGCCATCAGTGACCGGGGCAACAACCTCCGTCTGGATAGCGGGCTTGCTGGTATTTGCGGCGTGGGCACCCGCCGTGCAGAGCGCCGTCGACATGAGAGCAGCCGTCGCGGCCGTAACTAGTATCTTGCGGATCATTGGTGAAATTCCTCCTGTTGCCTGGTCGATTGACGTCGGGATCTGCCAACGTCAGTTCATCCAACGAAAGGAACCGCCTTACGTTCCGGGAGGGGCCAATGGTCGCAACCGGCCCCAGACCGAAGGCTCACGCAGAAATAGGCGCGCGGCTATTCCTGCGGCCGGTGCAATCCCATGGCCCGCCGGCAGCATAGTCTTCTTGAGGGTTTTTCAAGCGGTGGCCTTCCGCGAGCTGGCTCTCAATTGACATCCGAGCGCCACTCTGACCTTGCCCTGATGGATAGTTCGCCAGCACGGTCCCAGCCGGACAAGACGCGCCTTTATTAGCGTTCACTCATTCCAGAACGCCAGGATTTCCAGTTCGGCTTGGAGCCGATGCACCGAACCGCATCGATCTGATTGACAAGCGCGGCCGTTTACGAGCTTTCGACCTTGCACGGGTTTACCTCCCCCAACGAAGACAATCCCGAACTTGGTCCACGGGGAAAGTTCCTCGGCATCCAAAACGTAAAACGCCGGTCTAAACGCTGAGAGGCAGAGGGTCTCTGCATGTTCTCACTTGACCTGCGAAGGGCATGTTGACCGCCACAGGAAAGAGTGCGTTATGAGGTTCCTTGCTGGCGTTGACGGCGCGCTAGGGAACCATACCGGCGGCGGCCCGTCCGAGACCCGTTGCCTGTTCTGCCGACAGGAACTCGAGCCTCATGCGATAGCTTTCCGCGCAGGCGAGCGGCGCTTGCCGCCGGTCTTGGACGTGCACTTGCGCTTTGAAAGGTGCGCAAGCAGAGCCGCCAAACCCATCGCATTGAGAACGCGCGTCCTGGGGACACCTCCCTTGCGGGCCATCTCGACACCCCAATGCATGTGGTCGAGTTCGCGGATTGAATGAGCGTCCGGATTGATGCTGAAGATGCAGCCGTAGTCGAGTGCCTTTTGATGCCACCGCCAGTCGAGATCGAGCCGCCACGGATGCGCGTTGATTTCGACAGCGACGCCATATCTCGCGCACGCTCTGAGGACCTTGTCGATGTCAAGCTCATAGCCGGGGCGACGCAACAACTGGCGACCGGTCATGTGCCCGATGATTGTCGTCAGAGGGTTCGCGATTGCCTGGATGATACGATCCGTTTGCTCTTGCTTAGGCAACTTGAAGCGGCTGTGCACGCTCGCCACAACAAAATCAAACTGCTTCAAGACGTGATCCGGATAGTCAAGCGAGCCGTCGGCTAGGATGTCTGCCTCGATGCCCTTCAGGATATGGAATTCTCCACCGTAGTTCGTGTTCAACCGATCGGCTTCGCGGTGCTGTTCGGCAACCTCCTGCGATGAGAGCCCACCCGCGTAGTGGGCCGACTGTGAATGGTCGGCGACACCATAGTACTCGAACCCACGCTTGCGGGTCGCTTCAGCCATTGCCTCAAGCGTTTCGGTGCCATCGGATGCGGTCGTGTGAGAATGCAGGATGCCATGCAGATCTTCATCCCGGACGAGAGTAGGGAGGTGCCGCCTCGCTGCCTCCTCAATCTCGTCCCTGCCTTCGCGTAGTTCGGGTTCAATGAACTGCAGGTCCAACGCTTCGTAGATTTCCTCCTCTGTCGCTGATGCGATCAGCTTTTTCCCGCGGTAGAGCCCATCGGGTCTGAGGGCGAACCCCCTCTCGGTCGCATACATCTTCAACTGCTCAAGATGGGCCGCCGAACCGGTTGCTTCGAGTAAGCTCGCGCCAAAGTGCTTCTTGTCCGTGACGACAAGCCTGAGGGTGGACTGCTCGATTTCGATCGGCTGCTTTCCCAGCGCTACCAGCGCGAGGTCGGCAACAAGTTCGCAACCGCGCCGGAAATCACCGGCGATTTTCACGCGCGAAAACTCCGGATGCTCTTGCTTCACGGATACAACTGCATGCTCGAGGAGAGCGGCGGCCTTATGCAGGTGAAGCTGTGTTTCGCCGCTTCGCGCTATAGCCAGGTTCTGCAGAATCTTTGTCTGAAGCGAAGCACCGAGGCCTTTAAGTGGCCGGATGCGATCTGCCTTTGCTGCGGCTTCGAGCTCAGCCAACGAGTTCACGCCGAGCGCCCGATGAAGTTTCAGGATCTTGTCGGGCCGAAGCCCAGGCACGGCAAAAAGCTCCATCACACCTGCTGGCACCTCCTCGCGCAGCTTCTCAAGGCGTGGATGCGTGCCCGTTTCATGGAGCTTGCGCACAATGTCTGCGATTGCGTCACCGATTCCCGGGATCCTGGTGAGGGCGCCTGCGGCGATGAGCCGATCGAGCGGCTGCGACAACGCAGCCAGACTATCGGCCGCGCGTAAGTAAGCCTTGGTGCGATAGGGATTGTCCCCGCGCAGTGACGTGCGATGTGCATATTCCCTTAAGAGGCTGGCGACTGTCCGCGGATCGGTTTTTGCCATGGTCGAGGCAAACGGGGCCAATCTTCGCAGGTTCCATTCAGGCCAAGGCAGCGACGCCCCTAATCCAGTCTTGCTGTCTTTCGCGGAATGGGGCTACAGATCTGGCAACGATTGGTCAGCTCGGTCCCACCCCGCCAGGGATTTGCTGGCTGCGCGTTTCTTTAATTCAGCAGCGTCGCCGACATGGAAATGCGAGGGCGCATCTATCGTCTTCATCTCCGCCCAGGTGATCGGCGCCGCGATCGGAGCGCCCGGTCGGGACCTTGCGCTGTACGGCATGATCGCGGTCGCCCACGCTGGTTACGCAAATAGTCCACAAAGATGCGCCCCTTGCGGCGCGCCTTCGGCAACGCGGCCGTAAAGTGAGAGGGATCGCTCGGAAACGCGGCGCATGGCGCCCGCTGCTTTCGGCTGGTGACGCCATGACCGATGCGATCGCGGTTCATGATGCACGGTTGCGCTTCGGCCAGACGGTGGCGTTGGACGGCGTCTCGATTTCGATCCCGCGGGGTACATGCTTCGGCATCGTCGGCGAATCCGGATCCGGCAAGACGACGCTGACGCGTGCCGTGCTCGGCCTGCAGCGACTGGACGCTGGCGAAATCCGCATCCTTGACACACGCCGTTGCAGCAGGGGCGTGCCGCGCTCAAGCAGCGCGCCCTCATTGTCCAACCGATCTGCCAGGATCCAGCCGCCTCGTTGTCGCCACGCAGCCGCATCCGCACACTGATGAACGAGGTCGGCACTGTGTTGAAAGAACCGCATGCGGCGACGCATGAGCGTCTGCTTGTCATCCTGAAGCGACTCGGCCTGCCGGACAGTATCATCGACAATATCCGCATGAAATCAGCGGCGGGCAGGCGAGGCGGGTGGCGATAGCGCGCGCCCTTTTGATGAAGCCCTCCATCCTGATCGCGGACGAGCCGACCGCCGGCCTTGACGTTTCCGTCCAGGGCGACCTGCTCAACCTCTTGCAGGACATCAGGCGCGTGCAGAACATCACGCTTGTCGTCATCAGCCACAAATCTGGCAGTGGTACGGCTGATCGCCGAGAACGCCGTCGTGATGCGGGCCGGCAGGGTGGTGGACATCGGCGAGGCCGCGTCTCTGTTCCAGTCGCCGCGCGATGCCTATACCCGAGAACTGCTGGCAGCGTGGCCGAGTGTTCATCCTTTAGGTCGGTCTGGGTGAGCCGCCGCTGGTTGGCGACATTGCCTGAAAATTCAACGGATAGCGCAGTTGCGCCTGCTGGACGCCGCCTTCGTTCTTCGGCACCGCCAAGCCGCCCTTGCCGATGCCGGAGCGGTTTGGTCCATCGACAAATCGCCCGGGCCACCATCTGGCCGGGGTCTGCCCTGGTCGCGGTCACAATGCCGTCGTCCAGCGCTTTGAGCTCCGTATAGGCGAGTTGGTGCTGTGCGATGCGCGCAGATGGCCTCAGTCGCCTGAACCTGAGCTTGCGCGCTCCGCAGTGACTTCAGTGCGTCATCATACTGCGAATGCGTGGCGAAGCCCTTGCCGAGGAGGAGCCGAAACCTTTCTTCCTGGGCAGCAGCCTGAGCAAGCGCGGCCTTGGCCGCGTCGAGGTCCGCCGCGGTGGCGGTGACCTTGTTCTGGTAATCGACGGCGCTGAGTTCCGCGAGCTTCTGGCCCTTCTTGACCGTTGCGCCGGCGTCGGCATCGCATGAGACGAGCCGCCCCCAACCTCGAAGCCAACCTGGCTAACATAGCGCGATTGGAGGCGGCCGGCGCCTTACGTCACCAGCACGAACTTGTAGGGCGGCGTGACCACCACCACGCGGGCCGTTCGTGGCGCCGCCGGCGCCCCGGCCTCCTTTTGTGAACAACCGGCAAGACAAAGGCCGGCGATACCGGCCAAAAGGAAATGACGCGACGACAGGCGCCACTGGCAGAAGTCCGCGGCGCTTCACGGGCGCGTGCTAGGCCGTGAACTCATAAATTCAAACGGCGATGATGTTTGGATTGCAAACAAAGCTCGGCATTGACGAGTTTGCTACTTGCATGATTGATTGGAGCACCGCCATTTCAACCCGGTTGCCGGGTAGGAGGCGCCGCAAAGCCCTCGTGCAGCGGAAATCCCCTCTTCAGCGTACCGAAGACGAACAGGTTTTCATCCATACCCGGGGAACGCTTGAGCCTCGCCAAGGTTCATTGGGATTGCACCAAGCGGAGCGGTTCCATTCAAGGATTAAACATAAGGCTGTCGGCGCAAGCCGATGCAAAGGCGCAGGCGGCGGATGCGCTCTATCGCTACAACGTTGCGGCAACGGCCGTGGACGACCGTGCCGCCATTGGAGCCGAGCTGTGCGACGACGCCGGAAAGGTGTTAGGCGGCCTGTGGGGGCGGACGGAAATGGGCCTTCTCTTCCTCGACATGTTTTTCCTGCCCGAGCATTTGCGGGGGCAATCCCACGGCACGCGGCTCCTCGCCTTGGTCGAAGCGGAGGCAAAGCGCCGTGGCTGCAGCGGGGCGGTGGTGGAGACGAGCAGCTTCCAAGCGCCGGGTTTCTACACCAGACATGGCTACCAGGAGTTCGGCAGGGTTGATTTCGGGGTCGGCGGACACGTCCGCATCTTCCTGCACAGGCATTTGGCTTGAGCGCGGTGCGCAAGCGCCCGGACCGCACCCTCATGGCGGCGACAAGCAATTCCAGGAAACGTGAAATGGTGTCCGCCCGAAATGTCGTCAAGACAACAGCTAAGCACGAGAGCTGTGTAGCTTTAAAACGCTTGATCCGCATTTTACCAGCGGCCGCGCGGTGCTCCCACCCGGCCGCGATGTCTGAGCTGGTCTGGTCAGGGTGGCCGAGGATAGAGGGTGGTAGTGGTAAGCCGGACAGGGCGTGAGCGGGGCGAAGATTCCGCCGGGCTCGCGAGCCCTTCAGACGCTGTGGTGTCCGAGGTCGGTCGGCTAGTGCGATATGCTGGTCTTCGGCGCCCGGTGCGATCAGGGCGACAAGCAGAATAGGGCGGGTCGTCGGGTCCTGCTTCAGCCGGGCACACAGCGCGGCGACTGGAAGGCCGTCGGGACGACAGTGCAGGATGATCGAGCAGTTTAACGCGTCTAGTCTAGGCGCGGGGCTTATCGCGTTAGGGAACCGAGACCGTGCGGTTTTCCGAGGTATAGCCGTCCCCGAAGCGAAGGCCGATCGCGTACTCAAGACCCTTCGCGGTGGCGCTAGTTCCTAGCTAAGCAGCGCCGGTACTGAAATGACATCCCGCAACCACCCGAATCCGCTCCGTCTTCCCCGCGGATCGGCATTTCCGCGCCTCAAACAGATCGCGCGAGTCGCTGGGCGACGCACTTGGCCAACGACTATGCGCCGGCTATGGCCGCGGAAAATACGTGGACTGTCTTTTCGACCAGAAGGGATCGGTAGAAATCAGCAGCCAGCAACGCCGCGTCGTTGGGTTGGAGCGAAGGTGGCTCAATCAGCTTGGCACGCGCCACGTCATCCAGCGCGCTCATGAGTCGGATGAGCGCAACAGCGCAACAGCGTCGTCGAAACCATCTTCCCCTCCCGGCCAAGAAGCCGGGATTCCTCGCGCAGCAAGATAGTTCCTCCTTTGCCGTCAGCCCCCTTCGGGTGCGCCGTC
Organism: Mesorhizobium sp. B3-1-9; assembly: GCF_006439595.1. Taxonomy (NCBI): domain Bacteria; kingdom Pseudomonadati; phylum Pseudomonadota; class Alphaproteobacteria; order Hyphomicrobiales; family Phyllobacteriaceae; genus Mesorhizobium; species Mesorhizobium sp. B3-1-9. The sequence goes on along the minus strand of NZ_VFTJ01000013.1, from coordinate 138,101 downwards.
GATCGCCTTCGGCCGGACGATCGCCATCGAAGCCGCATGGTGCGGGCTCGAGCAGAACCAAGGAGAACTACCATGGCCACCGTCGGCACCTTCAAGAAGACTGGCACCAACGAGTTCACCGGTGTAATCGTCACTCTTTCGGTCCAGGCCAAGAACGTTCGCGTCGTCCCCGACAGCCGCGCCAGCGGCGAGAATGCTCCGACCCACCGGCTCTTCGTTGGCCGAGCCGAGATCGGCGCAGCCTGGAACAAGCAGTCCAACGAGGGACGTCCGTACCTGGGCTTCAGGCTCGACGATCCCTCGTTCACGGGCCCCATCTACGCCAACCTTGTAGAGGGCGAGGACGGGGAGAGCTACAGCCTTATCTGGTCCCGCCCGACCCGCCGCAACGGCGACTCAGGTTTTCACTTTCCCGCCCGGCTGGTCCTGGCGGATGCTTCCTGCATTCGGCATGGCGAACCACTTCGCGGCGAACACGGCCAACCGCCTCAACCAAGAGCGTCGCGCGCAACGTGAACAAGACCGTAAGGCATTCGACAAGATCGAGCGCGCCATTGCGGGGATCATGGCCGCGATCGAGGACGGGCTTACCAACCTTCGATGAAAGCGAGAATGGAAGACCTGGAGAGGCAGAAGGCGGAGACCGCCGAGCGTCTGGCGGTGGCGCCCACTGACGTGCCTGACCTGCATCCCAGCACCGCCACTCTCTACCGCAGGCGGGTAGAGCAGTTTACGCAAGCGCTCGCCGACCACGAGGACGGACGTCCAGCCGCCGAGGCACTGCGCTCGTTGATCGGAGAGATCGTCCTCACTCCCGGCGACAAGCGCGGGGAGGTCCATGCCGAGCTACGCCGCGAGCTGTTCGGCATCCTCGAATTCGCTAATCCTGACCAAAATCAAAAGCCTGTCGATCTTATGACAAAAGGGGCTGCAGGTCCGTGATTTGAACCTACGATTTTGCCAACAAGCCTGAAAACGGAGAGCAATCGATCAGGCTAGCGGATTTCCGAATAACACGCCTTACTATCCCTTTCTGCGACCGATCGATCTGACGTCTATCCCGGCTCCAGCACGAGCATATCTTGCGAGGCATGGACCAAGATCATGATCTCGGCAGGATTGAAGAAGGCCACGCATCCTCCGGACTGCTATTTTCCGCAGGAGCACAACTGGCGCTATTCCTGACCCATAGCGAGCGCTACCCGCAGTGGTTGTGAAATCGCACAAACGGGTCTTGCGCCAAGTGCCTGACAGAGCGATTCTGCGCCTTGCAAGCGCTCTCGCGCGCCAAGCGGCCCGCGAAGATCACGAGGGTGAACAGGCCGACAAGATACATCATGAATCGAACCGCGATCTACGCACGCTTCTCAACCGATCTTCAGAATGAGCGATCGATAGACGACCAACTCGCGCTATGCCGGACGTATGCCGAGCGTGAGGGGTTGAACGTTGTCGCAACGTTCGAAGACCGAGCTCGCTCCGGCGGCTCCGTCATGGGCCGTGACGGTTTGTTACAACTGATGGACAAAGCTCGTGAGCACGAATTTGATGTGCTCGTCGTGGAGGCACTTGATCGCCTTTCTCGCGACATGGAAGACCTTGCGGGCATTCACAAGCGCCTTTCATTTCTTGGCATCGAAATTCGTGCTGTCCACGAGGGCGTGGTGAACACGGTCTTGGTCGGGCTTCGCGGTCTCGTTGGGCAACTCTATCGAGAGGACATCGCTCACAAGGTTCGGAGAGGCCAAGCGGGCCGAATCAGCAAGGGACTCCATGCCGATGGATTGACTTACGGCTACTCGTACGTGCTGGGCGACCCTGGAAAGCGCCTTATCATGGAGGAGGAAGCGGATATCGTGCGTCGTGTTTTCAAGGAGTACGTCGACGGACAGACACCGCGTGATATCGCCCACAATCTAAATAGAGACCGCATACCGCCGCCTCGTGGGCGAGCCTGGAATGCCTCTACTATCAATGGAAATGGGCAGAGAGGGACGGGGCTCCTTCACAATGAGCTTTATGCAGGCCGCTTGATCTGGAACAGGGTCAGGATGATCAAGGATCCTGATACAGGGAAACGTGTCTCGCGTCCGAATCCCAAAGGTGAATGGCGGATAGTTGAAGTTCCCGATCTTGCCATTGTTTCGCCCGACCTGTTCGACGCAGCACACGCGCGGAAGAAGGCGCGCGCAATCACCCATCCAAGCCATCAGCGCCGACCACGGCATATGTTGGCGGGGCTTCTGAGGTGCGGTGCCTGTGGTGCGGGAATGTCGTCAAAAGGCATGGACAATTCCAAGCGCGTTCGTATCCGCTGTTCCGCTGCGACAGAAAGCGGAACATGCGCTGATCCTAAGACCTTTTATTTGGATACCGTCGAAGCTGCAGTTCTGAACGGGCTTACCACCGAGCTGCGCCACCCTGAAGTGATTGCCCAGTACGTCCAGACGTACCACGAAGAACGGAAGCGCTTGGCAGCCGACACCGATGCCAGGCGCACTCGTTTGGAGCGACGGCTTGGAGAACTATCTCGGGAGATCGAGCGGCTGGTCAACGCTATTGCCAAGGGCCACGGCGACCCAGCCGTACTGGGACCGCAATCAACAACGCTGCATGAAGAGTGTAAGTCCATTTTGGCAGAGTTGGATCAGGTGCCCACCGCGGCCGGAGTGGTCGCGCTGCATCCTGCGGTGCTGGCACGCTACGAGGAACAACTGAACCAGCTTCAGGCAGGGCTTGCCAAGGGTATTGCTAGCGGTGATTCCGAATCTGCAGAGGCGATGCGGGACCTGATCGAGACCGTCACGGTGTTTCGAGATCCGTCGAAGATCGGCGGGGTTGAAGTCGAAATCGCTGGGCGGCTAACGGCCCTCTTGGGCGAGGGTGCTTTCCCCCACGGTGTCAAAGGAGTGGGGGGAATGGTGGTAGCGGGAGAGGGAAAAGCTCCGCTGTGATCTAAGCTATTGATTTCGTTGTCCCGTTCTGACCGGAGAGGTACCATGAAGGTACCGGCCTACGCAATCGCATTTACTTACTTCTTTTGCTCAAGGAACTGATCAAGCGCCCAATTTCCAAGGTCATTTTCCCTTTTCGAGCGACATACCTTGTAGCCGTCTACCCGAGGGTTCTCTCCATATGGGCAGGATTTTTTCTCCACAAGCCACCAGTCCAGGACCTTCTCTCCCTGTTCGGCGATAGGGAGGCTGGCTACCTTTGCCCGCATTGAGTCGTCCATTCTCAAGAATGCTCTCTGACCCTCATCATCAAGAGCAGTCCAAGTTTCTGCGTATTGGCTCTTGACCTGCCAGCGTTCAGAAAGCGAACCCGTTAGAATGTCGAAAGCGAATGGAATGATGAAAAACAAAAGCAAATATGCACCGCCTACGGTCAGCCCACATGCAATGACCCATGCAGCGATATTCCCCCCCAAATTAGTTTGCTTCATTGCTGTTGACGCGTGGCTCATATCGATACCGTTATCGCGCCTAGCATGCGTTATGTTTGCTGCCAATTTGTGCAAAGGAACTTCAGTTCCATCCTTCGTCGCATGGCTTTCAGTTGCTGTTCGTACGGCCCCGGCGAATTTTAGGGCCGCCTGCTTCGGCATGATATTCTTGAATGTTCTCTCAAAGATACCGTGAGGTGTCTCGCATTTGATCCAGATTTCTCCCAAAAATATTCCTTTCGAGCCGAAGATACCTCGTATCCGGTCAAAGGACGCGACCACTGTTTGCGAGGAGTTCCCGCCGCTTGACGTTATCATAATAACGCGTCGGTCTGTTAGGCTTACGAGCCAGGTTCCGCTACCGGCCACGCCTAAGCACATTTGAAGCAAGCCCTCACCTGGGAGTAATTGCGTGGCCAAAAAAGGCAACTCTCTGCGCGAGGAGAGCCGCCAATCACCAGAGGCAATGGCAATTGCTTGGATATGTTCGCGCAATTCGTTCGGTGTATCATTTTGTGGGTCGTACTTCGTGGTAGTTGCCATAGTGCACCCCCCGGCGTGTGGCTGCTACTTTCGCTACGATGACCATAATCTACATTCGAGAATGCGCAATCGATGAATGTGACTCTTAGTCCGTGGGCTTATCGTCGTCGCCGAAGCTTCGTCGCGCGTTATGGAAAACGTGCGGGACATCTTGGCAACCAATCTGCGACTGGCTCGCCAGCGGGTGGGGATTTCGCAGGAGGACTTGGCGGACTTGGCCGCATCAGATCGCACTTACGTTTCCGGAATCGAACGTGGCGTGAGAAATCCGACAATCACGGTCGTTGCCAGATTCGCGGCGGCGCTGAAAACCACCAGCGCTATGCTGCTCACGAAGGACGCTTACCTTCCCGGCAAGCAGGGCAATTCTGAGTAAGGCTGCTATACAGCAATTGAATGGAGTACCTGATACCGCTTGAGCGTCCGGGCAACTGATGTTGGGTGCCATCGTCCCCCGCCGAAAGCTTTAATGTCGTGGTCATTGAGATAATAACTGACCGATCTGATCGAGGCACCTTCCTCCTGAAGCCGAGCTAAGTCCGGGCCGATCTGCAAAGCGAAGGCGTCCGCGTTGACGGCATGAACTTCCGCTAGTGCGGCACCGTTCGCACCCAACCGCGTACCGCGAGCTTTGGCAGCGGCTAGAGCGACTTTCGTCCGCTGACTGATCCGTCGTGCTTCCTCCTCGGCCATCGCTGCGTAGACGTGCAGCATGAACCTGTCCGCCTGCGGCATGTCCAGAGCGATGAACGCCACGCCGGATTCCATCATCCCGGAAACGAAGAAAACGTTTCTCGCGAGCCGATCTAGCTTCGCGATAAGGAGGGTTGCCTTGTGCTTCCGGCAATACGAGAGGGCGCGTTCCAGTTCCGGGCGGTCGGCCTTTCGCCCGCTTTCGATTTCGACAAACTCCCCTGCAATCTCAACTCCCTGTCGGGAGCAAAAGTCATGGACGGCGGCACGTTGGGCGTCCAATCCCAAACCGCTTTCTCCTTGCTTCGCGGTCGATACGCGAAAGTAAGCTGCAAATTTGTTATGTTGCTGGCTAGCGGCGATTTCCATCCGATGCTCCTGTTGGAATCGATTATTAGCAGCCGTATCACGCAAACGAACGTTTGCTTGTGTACAGATAGTCATTTTTTTGAGTATGTATAGGTTTGAGAGGTATTTATTCGATGTGTCGGCTTGCGGCTCGATAAGCCTCCTCAAAACCGTTCTAAGTGTATGATATTAAAATGAAATCTCGTTTTTATGCTGCTGCTTAGAGCGCGACGTATCGAAAGAAAAAGGGCTTTATGGCTTAAGATACTGATTTTTAACAACTAAATGGCGAATCTGTTATGCAATTTTGCGGTATAGCTCCCATCAGGTATAGAAGTTCATCTGCGTAGCTCGGAACATAATAGATTAGCACATGTCACCCTCTTCGGACGATGAGCGATTGCTCAAACGGATTTGGCAATTGTCGGATGCCGGTCAGACTGAATGCCAGTTGGAGTTTGCTGAGGTCGCGATACTTTTACTGATCCATTTCGAGCCCAAGGCCGCCGATGGATTTGTTCGTATGAAGTACGACGACATAGGTAGGCGCATCGGCCGCAAAAGTGGCACAGTTTTGAAAGCGTTGAAAAGCCTAGTAGTGGAGCGCCGGCTGTTGGAAGAGCAGGGGGTGCAGGGAAAACCGCACCGCTTCCGGATTCGCTATGCAGAGCCCCCTCGTCAGAGAGTGAGGAAGTTGAGGATCAGGGGGCAGTCCTCTTGAGACAATCTGTGATATTCATTTCTTTGAATGGCTTCTCGCGCGCGCGATTCTTGCTATGGCGAGAAATTGATTGTAAGCGATTGTAAGAATAGTAGAAGTTTAAATATTTGTATATCACAGATTCCGGCTGCAAAATATACGCAATGAACGAGCGAAGCGAGTGAATGTAGTATATTTTGTGCTGGGTCATTGCTCCGCTGTCGCTTCGCTTTGACGATACGTTATGTTCTTCCTTTAAAATTTTTGGAGAAATTTTCTGACAATAGCGGGATAGGGGGGTGGGGCCGCGATTTTCGGTGAAAGTTTTGACTTCACCATTTAGCTTGACTTGATGGCATATTGATCGCGGTAGATGAAACGACAGTCCGCAAATATGGGCATTTGGAGCGCCGTAGACGCGCGTTTCAGGGTTCGGTAGTACGAAGGGCCCTGCGCACCGTTCGTGCCCGTTGGCGGCTTCTGAAATGGTCGTGGGTGCTGGTTTTCCCCTTGTTGAGGAATTCAAGCGAGAGTCCGGGATACTTGACCTTTGAAATATGCTTGAAAAGGACATCGATACTCGGGCCGTTTCCGTAGCGCTGGTCCATCGATTTTCGTTTCTGCCATCCGTTGATCGCTTCACGAAACTCGACGGGCACATCCGCAGCGCGCAAGGCGTCGTTGAAGTTGTTCCGCAAGCTATGGAACACTTGGCGCCGCGATTCCCAGATACCGGCGGCCTTAAGATTGGTCCGAAACCGCTTCGAGTAGACATCGGAAGGTTTCTCGCCCGCGCCGGCCGTCGCCTCAGGAAACAATCTGCCTCCCGGTCGCTTATCGAGCCATTCAAAAAAACCGCTTTGTTCGAAGATCGGATGAAGCGGAATGTTCCGAATAGCGCTTTTGCTTTTGACACGCTTTCTGACGCCTTCCGAGTAGTCGCCGTGCTCCTCGTCAGTGACATGCAAATATCTCACGCCGGTTTCCGTTATGCCGAAATCTGCCTTCTCAAGCTGCAGGATTTCGTTCATGCGCATTCCCGTCCAGAGCGAGATAATTGGTGCCCAATATCGATGACGCTTGATGATATTTGGTCCTGGCTTGTGGCAACCGTGTTGGTCGTCAACGCAACCGTTGAATAGCGGTAGCGCAAAAAGTCGATTGAGTTCGACGATTGAAAACGTCTGGTAGGTGGCTTCTTTCGAAAGATGCTTCTTACGTTGCTCGCGCGGGATGGATATGGCTATCCCCAGCCACGGATTGCTGGTTAGCCACTGCTCATTCAAGGCAAAATCGAATACGAATTTGATGACCTGCAGATGCTTTTGGGCTTCAGTCCATCTGTTGGCTGGTGCGCCGGTAGCCTCCTCGTGTTGAGCGGCTGCGTCGGTCAAGCTACACCCTTTATGATGCTGTGTGGCATGCGATGGAATGCGAGGCAGAAAATCGGCGACCTTTCTGGCGTCGTCGCGGGTAATCACGCCCAACTCGACGTTCGTTCCCAACTGCTCTTCCAGAACACGGAAGGGAAGTCGATATTGGGCGGCACGTGACTTCGTGACCATCCCTTCCCGCTGCGCCATGAATGCAGATTTCAGATCGGTGAGAGTCTTGCCGGTGACTGCAGAAGGCAAGTGTCTCGGCTGCGCGATGTGGGCGCTTGCTGCGTCCAACACGCAATAATCGATTCTAGGCGGGGAGCCGGTTGCCCATGATCGATAGCGACGATTGGTGAGCGCCAAATCAGCCCGCTCAATCAATCGGCAAAAACACTGAAAGCCGGGATGTTTCGTTAGCTCATCCGGCCATCCAGACGCATTCAGTTGATCTGCCTTCGACCGCGATAGCACGCCGTGTTCAACCAGCAATTCAAGCGCGCGAGGGTCCGTGGTGCGCATTGTCCCGGACGCTTCTCTCATTGCTTGCTGGCAATCTTCTGCCGCTGCGTCCAACAGTTCGTTGTAATCGGGGTCGTCGGGGTCGAGCAAATAGGCGCCCGTTTGCTGGTTCTCCTGATCGCGCTTGTTGAAATACCAGAGGGCGATTTGCTGTGCCCGCGTCGTGTCGAGATTGAGGGCCGATGGTTCGTTGATAGTGGCACAGTCGCGGTGCGCGTAAAGGTCTTCCAACTTCCGCAATTCGGTATTGGTTCTAACCGCAAAGAGGCCGGCACGATCCTTAGCTGTCTTTGCGTTGGAGTGAGATATGCGCTCAATCCAAGCCGTCTTCCCTGCAAGTCCGACAAGGTGTTTCGGCACGTTGCGTTTGAGCTTCAGTTCGGAGCCGGTGCCGACGAGGTATAGGGGTTTCGCCATGTCTTCCATTCTCGTAATGTACCGGCAAAAGGTACCGGGGGCGAGAACGGAATCTTTTTGAAATCAAATGCTTATAATCAGATCAATCCCTTAGGTGGGGATTGGTAGCGGGAGAGGGACTTGAACCCCCGACCCCAGGATTATGATTCCCGTGCTCTAACCAACTGAGCTACCCCGCCAGGGTGGCAAATGGCCCGAAAAACCGTCCTGGATGGATGGGTGTTTCAAGGCGTTCGCCAAGGTCGCGCGGATATAAGGTTGCGAGGGTGAGCGTGTCAAGCTTCGAAGCGGCCGACATGCCGGCATAATCCGGCCGGCATAATCTCATCCCAGAAAAGCTTTGCCGGACAGACACTCAAGGCATGTCCCGGGGTTGAGTTCGGCGGGGCACGTCGCTATGTCTCGGCCATGAAATTCTAGAGTTTGAGCGAATGAAGCCGCGCATCGCCGTCCTCGGTTGCGGATACTGGGGCAGCAACCATATCCGCACCCTCAAGGCGCTTGGCGCGCTCCATGCCGTTTCCGACGTCAACCGCGCCCGCGCCGAAGGTTTCGCCAGCGAGCAGGACTGCCTGGCGATCGAGCCGGACAGGCTGTTCGAGCGAACCGATATCGACGCCATCGTCATGGCGCTACCGCCGCAATTCCATGCCGACACCGCGGTGCGCGCGGTCGAAAGCGGCAAGGACGTGCTGGTGGAAAAGCCGATCGCGCTGACGGTCACGGATGCAGAGCGCGCGGTGAAGGCGGCTAAAGACAATGGCCGCGTGTTCATGGTCGGCCATGTGCTGCGCTTTCATCCGGCTTTCGAGACACTGAAGGCGCTGATCGACAATGGCGAGCTCGGCGAAGTGCGCTACATCCACTCGCACCGGCTCGGCCTCGGCAAGTTCCATACCGAAAACGATGCGTTGTGGGACCTTGCGCCGCACGATTTGTCGATGATCCTCGCCATCACCGGTACCGAGCCGATCGAAGTGAGGGGCGAGGGAGCGGCGCTGCTCGACAACCTCAGCGACTTCGCCCATTTGCACATGCGCTTCCCGAACGGCCTGCGCAGCCATCTCTTCGCCTCGCGCCTCAATCCCTATCGCGAGCGGCGGCTGACGGTCGTCGGCACCAAGGCGATGGCGGTGTTCGACGACGTCGAGCCCTGGGAGCGCAAACTTGCCGTCTACCGCCACGCGGTCTGGCAGGACAGCGGCCAGTGGGCCTTCACCGCCAATGAGCCTGCCTACGTGCCGGTTGGCGAGGGCATGCCGCTGACGCGCGAGCTTGCCCATTTCATGCAGTGCATCGAGACTCGCGCCGAGCCGCGCACCGATGGCGAGGAAGCGATCAGAGTGCTGCGCATCCTGACCGCCGGCACGGTGATCCACACCGGTTCGTCCGCCTGAGGCGTCTGGAAACGGCGGCGATAAGACTGAGAAACTTATTCGGCTGGGATCTGCGCCGGCCTTGCGGCAAGCCTGGACAACATAGCCTCGGCTTCCGCGCCTCGTTCCGAGCGCTCGATGAAGCCGCCGCCGAGCACCCGCGCCTCGTTGCCGTCGTCGGAATAAAGCACGCAGGCCTGGCCCGGCGCGATGCCCGACTCGCCGTCGGTCAGTTCGACGGAGGTCACGCTGTCGCGGTGATGCAGCACGGCCGGACGCGGCGGCCTGGTCGAGCGGACTTTGGCGAAAAGCTCGATCCCGCCGGCCGGAACGTCCGACAGCGGTCCATCGCCCAGCCAGTTCATGTTGCGCAGATAGATCTTGTGCGTCTCCAGCGCCTCGCGCGGGCCGACGATGACGCGCGCCCGGTCGGCGTCGAGATGGACGACATAAAGCGGCTCGCCGGACGCGATGCCGATGCCGCGACGCTGTCCGATCGTGTAGCGCAGAATGCCTTCGTGGCGGCCGAGCACGCGGCCGTCGATATGCACGATGTCGCCCGGATTGGCGGCGGCCGGCTTCAGCTTGGCGATGATGTCGGAATACTTGCCCTGCGGCACGAAGCAGATGTCCTGGCTGTCCTGCTTGGCGGCGACAGTTAGGCCCATCTCCTCGGCAATGGCGCGGACCTGCGGCTTCGACAGGCCGCCGAGCGGGAAGCGCAGATAATCGATCTGCGCCTGCGTGGTGGCGAACAGGAAATAACTCTGGTCGCGGTCGGCGTCGACCGGACGGTAGAGCGCTCGATGCGCGCCGTTGGCGCGCGAACGGATATAGTGGCCGGTGGCCAAGGCGTCGGCGCCGAGATCCTGGGCGGTGGCCAGAAGATCGGCGAACTTCACCGTCTGGTTGCAGGACACGCAAGGGATCGGCGTCTCGCCGGCGACATAGCTCTCGGCAAACGGATCGATGACCGCCTTGCGGAAACGCTCCTCATAGTCGAGCACGTAATGCGGGATGCCGAGCGTCTCGGAAACGCGGCGGGCATCGTCGATGTCCTGGCCGGCGCAGCACGAACCGGCACGGTGCGTGGCCGCGCCGTGGTCGTAAAGCTGCAGCGTCACGCCGACGACGTCATAGCCTTCGCGCTTCAGAATGCCCGCGACGACAGACGAATCGACGCCGCCCGACATCGCGACGACGACGCGGGTTTCTTCGGGGCGGCGGGGAAGATCGAGGCTGTTCATGGTGCTTTCACTGTGCGGCGCTCAATGCCAATGACCGGAATATAGGTCAAGCCCCACGTGTGCGCCAGCTTGCGGCGCAAGACGAGCCTACCGGCAAAACCAAGGCCTGGGGGCCGGTGTTTCAAATTCTAAACGAAATCCTAACCAGGCGTTCATGATCCTTACCTAGTGATTAGGGTTCGCTTAGGCAATTTTTAAAGCTGTGGCGGTACTGTGGCGGGGATTGGGTCTTTGAGTTTTTAGTAGAGAGTACGATGACCGATCTGGTTAGACCTAGAGTCAAGTATGTTATTGGGCCTGACGGCAGCCCTCTTACGATTGCAGATCTGCCGCCGACGAACACTCGGCGCTGGGTTATCCGGCGCAAGGCGGAAGTGGTCGCCGCGGTACGCGGCGGCCTGCTCAGCCTTGAGGAAGCCTGCCAGCGCTACAAGCTCACAACCGAAGAATTTCTCTCCTGGCAGGCATCGATCGACGAATACGGCCTTGCCGGGCTGCGCACCACGCGGATCCAGCAATACCGCCACTAGGCCAGACAGCTATTAAACGTAAGGGCGCGGAACACCGCGCCCTTTCGCTTTTTGAAGCGGCCTTCCACTCAAACAGTCAGCACGACCTTGCCGATGGGTCGGGTCGCAAGGAAGGCATGGGCGGCCGCCGCCTGATCGAGCGGGAAAGCTTTGGCCACGTGCGGCATCAGCTTTTTGGCGTCGACCAGCCTGGCGAGTTCGACAAGGCCCTCGCGATCGGGCACCACGGACATGCGCTCGACGCGGACACCGCGCGCCTTGGCCTTCGCCCTGGTGGCGTCGTGAACGTTGAGCAGCGACACCAGCACGCCACCATCACGCACCACCTTCAGCGACTCGTCGACATGGTCGCCGCCGATGGGGTCCAGCACAAGATCGACGTTGCCGACCTGTTCGACGAAGTTGCCTTTGGTGTAGTCGACGACGTCATCGGCGCCGAGCGAACGGACGAAGTCGAGCTTGTTCGGGCTGGCTGTAGCGATGACATAAGCGCCGTGCGCCTTGGCGATCTGGACCGCCAGATGGCCGACACCGCCGGCACCGGCGTGAACCAGCACGCGTTGTCCGGCCTGCAGGCCGCCATGGCGCACGAGGCCTTGCCAGGCCGTCAGTCCGGCCAGCGGCAAGGCCGCAGCCTGCGCATGGTCGATGGCGGCGGGCTTCGCGGTGATCTCGTCCGCCGGCGCCGCGGCGAGCTCGGCATAGGCTCCAGCCTGTTTGGGGAAATGCGGCATGCCGAACACCTCGTCGCCGACCTTGAAGGCGGTCACGCCGGGACCGAGCGCCGCGACGGTCCCCGAAATGTCCCAGCCCAGGATGAAAGGCGGTTCGTCAAGCAACGGATAGAAACCGCCGCGCACGGCGCCGTCGACCGGATTGATGCCCGCCGCCTTGACGCGGACGAGCACTCCACCGGGTCTGGGCGCCGGGTCGGGCTGCTCGGCCACGAAAAGGACCTCGGGTCCGCCGACGGAAGTCTGGATAACGGCACGCATGAACGTCTCCTGTTCGATGAATGTGCCGCTATCATTTGGATAGTAATATTCGATTGTCGAGTATGTACCTTTTCTATATATAGGTACCTCATGGATAGTGAAGACAGATCGCCATTCGGCTATGACGCGTTCCGACGCACCTGCCCGTCGCATACGGTGCTGGAGATGCTGGCCAGCAAATGGGTTTATCTCACGGTCTGCGCGTTGCGGCGCGGGCGGCTGCGCAATGGCGAGTTGGCGCGCAAGCTGGAAGGCATCACGCCCAAGATGCTGACGCAGACGCTGCGCGTGCTGGAGCGCGACGGCCTCGTGCGGCGCGAGGTGTTTGCGGTCATCCCGCCGCGCGTGGAATATGAACTGACGGAACTTGGCCAGAATCTGGCGGGGCTGCTTAGCCAGATACGCTCCTGGGCGGAAGAGCATGCGCCGGAAATCAAGGATGCCCGGACCCGGGCATCGGCCGATCATGGCGAGATGGGCGCTGTGCCGTGAAGACGGCGAGTCCGATTTCTGCCGATTGCCGGTTCTGAAGATGCCGGAGATATCTCCGGCATGATTGCAAATATGGCCAGGCGATCAGCCGATCATGGCGCTGCGGCCGCCAATTTCGGTTTCGCGGATCTTGGTGTCTCGCGATTCCAGCATCTCAGCCTTGGACAGCTCCGCTTCAGCTTCGCCGAGTAATGATTCGGCGGTGCTTCGCTGCTGGGCGAGGTCGCTTTGTGAGTTCCTGAGGTTGTCGCGGCGCAGGCGAGCCGCCTTGGCGAAGGTCGGATAGGCGAAATGGTTGATGTCGGTGATGCCGGCTTTTTTCTCTTCGGCGATGATCTGCGCTTCCAGCTCGACGGCCATGCGCTCGAACTCGGCGATCATCATGTCCAGCTGCAAGAGCTGGCGCCGCTTCTCATTCACCTGAAACTGCTTCAGTCGAACGAGGTTTTCACGTGACTTCATGATTCGATACTCCGCAAACGCACACCTGCAATACCGCCCAGTCCGCCCGGAACGACCCAAGCGCCGCCCGTTTCCCCCGGCTTTCCCTGGGCTATGGGAAACAAAGCCCTAAAGATTTTTGCCGACGGTAACCATTCGTTTACGGGCATTGTTAATCATACGAGCGAGGACTTAAGGCCGGGTAAAAATTCCGGCTGCGGCGGGAAGCCCGGGCCAGCGAGTCTCTGGAGTCACTTAGGCTGACTTATTAATGTGGTGCATTAGCGATTTTGGTCTGTGATTCGTTATTAGATTCAAGTGGGTGTAGAAAGGGGTTAAAAAATCTGGTATCGTGGATGACACGAAATTAGGATTTGTTAACCAGTCGGTGGCACCTTCTGTTCAGGCAATCACTGCTCCGGTCCCGGACGGGTCGTGACACGGTCCGGCAGCAGAAAAGGGGAATGAAATGCGTGTTCTGCTGATTGAAGATGACAGTGCAACCGCACAGAGCATCGAACTGATGCTGAAATCGGAAAGCTTCAACGTCTATACGACCGATCTCGGTGAAGAAGGTGTCGATCTCGGCAAGCTCTACGATTACGACATCATCCTTCTGGATCTCAATCTCCCCGACATGTCGGGCTATGAAGTCCTGCGGACGCTGCGCCTCTCCAAGGTCAAGACACCGATCCTGATCCTCTCCGGCATGGCCGGTATCGAGGACAAGGTGCGCGGCCTGGGCTTTGGCGCCGACGACTATATGACCAAGCCCTTCCACAAGGACGAGCTGGTGGCGCGCATCCATGCGATCGTGCGCCGCTCCAAGGGCCATGCCCAGTCGGTCATCACCACGGGCGACCTGGTGGTCAATCTCGACGCCAAGACGGTCGAGGTCGGCGGCCAGCGCGTGCACCTGACCGGCAAGGAATACCAGATGCTGGAGCTGCTCTCGCTGCGCAAGGGCACCACGCTCACCAAGGAAATGTTCCTCAACCATCTCTATGGCGGCATGGACGAGCCGGAGCTGAAGATCATCGACGTCTTCATCTGCAAGCTGCGCAAGAAACTCGACGCGGCGTCCGGCGGCCAGAACTACATCGAGACGGTGTGGGGCCGCGGCTATGTGCTGCGCGAGCCCGAAGACATCCGCGTCAGCGCGTAAACGATCCAAGTGATTCGAACGAAAACCCGGCTCAGGCCGGGTTTTTTGTTTGAAAACGGCGAATCAGGCGGCTATCTTCAGGACGCGGAAGCTTTCGAGCAGTTGCGCACGGTTGAAGGGCTTCAGCAGATAGCCCTGGGCGCCGGCGCGCTTGGCGCGCATGATCGCAGCCACATCGACTTCAACCAGCGAGATCAGGATCTGCGGCCGGGCAGGGCTTTCGATGGCGCGGATACGGCGAATGAGGTCGACCGCCTGGATGTCGGCAAGACCACCGTCGATGACGATGACATCGGGCATCTCGCCGGCGCAAATCTCGGCAGCCTCGACCCCGGTCGAGGCCTCGACGACAATCATGTCCGAGCCGCCAAGAATGCGTTTTGCGACCTTCCTGATGACGCTCGAATCATCGACGAACAGGCAGCGCTTCATATCCGGGGTCCTCTTTGCCATCTGCCGAACCGGCAACTTCCGGCAACCGGAAAGCACCATAGGCCAATCTGGTAAAGAAGCCGAAAAGCCGTTAGGTAAAGTTTTTCCAAACGAGCGTCTCGCGCCGTTTTGACGCGCAGCGCCGTTACATGCATTGCGGCCGGCATTGCTCGACCTGCACTGCCAGCACAAATATTAGCAATGCAATATACTTCGGCTCTTCTTATGCAGCCGTCAACACGATCTCGTCGGCGGTCGCGTGGATCGAGATCGTCATATTGGCCTCGCGCGCCAGAAGCAGCGTATAGTAAGGCTGGACCGAATGGGCGTCGATCGGCTCCTCCGGCTTGTGGCCGGAATGCAGTTCGAGGAATTTCGGCGGCACGCGCAGCATCGGGCCACCGGCCGCCAGCGAAAAACGCGGCTCGGTTTCGAGACTTTCCAGCGTGACCACCAGCTTGCCGCCGCGCGGTATGGCGGCGTTGGCGACGAGAATGAGGTTAAGCAGCAGCTTGACCTTGTTCTTGGGCAAGAGCGCTCGGGGGCCGTTCCACACCAGTTCCGGCTTTTCGTTCTTCAGGAAAGCGATGGCCACGGCCTCGGCATCGCCGGTGTCGATCATCATGCCGGCGGAACCCGCGGCGCCGAAGGCGATGCGGGCAAACTGCAATCGCGCCGAGGCGTTCTTGGCGCTCTGGCGAATGAGCTTCATGGCGTCTTCGTCGGCCCCGCCTTCGTCGAGCAGCTCAAGGCCGTTGTTGATTGCGCCCACCGGCGAAATGATGTCGTGGCAGACACGGCTGCAAAGCAGCGCAGCGAGATCTGGCGCGGAAAGAGTGAAAAGCTCGGCCATCGGCGAAATCCCTGCTTAAGTCATTTGTTCATGGCCGAGCGACCGTTTTCGCGCCTGCCCACACGAATCACGCTCTTTTCCAAGGCTTTCTGAATACACAGGGCCTGAGCGCGCATCAACAAATCCAAAATTGCCGACAGCGAAAATGGTGTGTTCGCGGGGGAAACCCGCCGCCGGGGCGCAAGCGCAGCCTTCGAACCGCCATCTTCGTGTGGGAGCTTAATGGTTGAAAAAGGATTACGGCATAGTTTGCCCGTGATAGCCACCCCGAACGGCCGGCAAGAGCCGCAGGGGTGCGAGGCGTCGGCGAAAGTGCTCCCTGACGGAGATTGGAAGCATGTTTTCCCGATACTACGACCGGACGTTCGTCCGTGTCCTCGCCATGACCATCACGCTCCTGGGGGCTCTTGTCCTTTCGACCGCTGCGTCACGGGCCCAACAGTACACCGCTCAGGAGATCGTCGATTCCGGTCATAAATTCTTCGGCGAGACGTCCGGCGGCCTGGCCACCGTCGTCGAGAAGATCTTTGCCTCCTACGGCCTGCCCAACGGCTACCTGCTGGGCGAGGAAGGATCCGGCGCCCTGATCGGCGGCCTGACCTATGGCGAGGGGACGCTCTACACCAAGAACGCCGGCGACCATAAGGTGTTCTGGCAAGGTCCGTCGCTCGGCTGGGATTTCGGCGGCGAGGGATCGCGGGTGATGATGCTGGTCTACAACCTCGACGACATCAGCAGCCTCTATAACCGCTTCGGCGGCGTTGCCGGCTCCGCCTATGTCATTGCGGGCGTCGGTTTCAACGTATTGCAGAGCAACCGGGTGCTGATTGTGCCGATCCGTACCGGCGTAGGTGCCCGTCTCGGGGTCAATCTCGGTTATCTGAAGCTCACCGAAAGGCCGACCTGGAACCCGTTCTGATCGGATTGCGCTCGCTGCAATCGCTCGGACAGTGCTGATCGCGCTGCGGCAAACTCTTGCCGCGGCGTTGAATTTCCGCCATGCCAAGGTGGCATAATCCAGCGATTGCCGCTCCGTAAAGTGGATAGCACGCCTTGGTCCAGTCGGTTCTGTTCTTCGTACTCGGTTTCCTTTGCGCCGTTTTTCTGGTGTCGCTGGTCGCGCCGGCGGTCTGGCGGCGGGCCGTCGTCCTGACGCGCAGGCGCCTCGAGGCTTCGCTGCCGCTGACGCCAGCCGAAATCCAGGCGGACAAGGACCGGGTCCGTGCGGAATATGCCATGACGACGCGCCGGCTGGAGATAACCGTCAAGAACCTTCAGGAGAAGGCGGCCGAACAACTGGTGGAGATCGGTCGCGGGCGCGAGGCCTTGAAGGGACTGGCGGTCGAAAGGAAGGACAAGAACCAGGCGCTCTCCGATCTGCAGGCAAAGAATGCGGAGCTCAGGCAGCGCGAGGAGGATCTGCACCGGCTGTCGGAAAAGCACGTACAGACGGAGCGGGCGCTGGAAAAACGCGCGCTGGAGTTGCAGAAGCTCGAGCAGATGTATGACGACGCCAGCTTCTCGTCCTCGAACCGCCAGATCGAACTGGTTGCCCGCGAATCGGAGCTGGAAAAGCTCGCCAGCGACATTGCGTTGCTCAAGGGCCAGCGCAAGGAGGCGGACCGGCGCAATCAGGAGATCGCGTTGGAAAGCAAGGCCGCGCGCGAAGCGTTGAAGGCGGAGAAGAAGAAAACGGCCGAGCTCGACAAGAAGGTCGAGCGGCTGCTTGCCACGCTTGCCGACCGCGAGGAAAAGCTCGACCGGCGCGAGAAGGACCTCGCTCGAATGCGCGAACGTTCGAAGGAGAGCGCCGCGAACGGCGTCGCGCAGCTGGCTGCCGGCACGGATACGAAAGGCGACAATGTCGACAAGGCGATCGCCAGGCTCGAGGGCGACCGGGAACGGCTGGAGGCAAGGCTGACGGCGCTGGCGCGCGAGAACAAGCGGCTGAAAACCGATCTTGCAGCCTCCGGGACGGCAATGCCCGAAGCGGCGGGCGACGCGCGCTCCGGCGCCGGCCTTCGCGAACAAATGAACGAGCTGGCCGCCGAGGTGGTCAATCTGACGATGAAGCTGGACGGGCCGGACTCGCCTATCGCCAAGGCCCTGGCGGGTGAGGGGCAGCAAAATGGGCGCGGCGTCAGCCTGGCCGACCGGGTGAGGGCTTTGCAGAAGGCCGGCTCGGCCAACTGAACGACACGACCGCCGTTATTCAGCCTATGCGTCGCCGGCTTTCGAAAAGCGATGCAGGGCTATTGCCGACGCGGCGGCGACGTTCAGGCTGTCGAAACCTTCCGCCATTGCGATCCTCACCGTTTGCAGCCGGGCAAGCAGATGCCGGGGCAGGCCTTCGCCTTCGGTGCCGAGATAGAGCGCCAGGCGCGCCGAGCGCTCCGCGGCGCGGATGTCGATATTTCCGCGTGGCGAGAGCGCGAACTGGCTGAAGCCGAGCCGATCGAGCGTCGCGGTGAAGGTTCCGGTATCGCCGAAGGTGGCGAAGGGAACCTTCAGCGCCGCGCCGACCGAAACACGGATTGCCTTGCGGTACAGTGGATCGCAGCACGTCCGGTCGAGCAGTACCGCGCCCGCGCCGAAGGCGGCCGCATTGCGGAAGATCGCCCCCATATTGTCGTGATTGGATATGCCGACCAGGACGACGGCCAATGCGCGACCGGGCAAGGTCTCCACCAGAGTCTCGGCGGGCGCCGGATCGCCACGCATGCCGATTGCCAGGATGCCGCGATGCATGTGGAAACCGGCGATCCGGTCCATGACCTCACCCGCGGCGACATAGACCGGAAACTCGGGAGGCGCCTTGCGCAAGATCTCCTGCACGCCCGCCAGCCTGTTTTCGAGGATCAGGGCCGATTCGGCGGCGAAGCGCCCAGTCGACAACAGGAGGTCCAGCACCACCTTGCCTTCGGCGACGAAGCGGCCATGCCGGCCGGCGAGATCGCGCTCGCGGATATCGAGATAGGCAGCGACGCGCGGGTCCTGAGGATCGTCGATGGGGATGAGGTTCATGCAAATCTCGCCGGCAAAAAATGCCAGCGAGGTAAGCGGCTTTGGATGGCGCGGGTCAAGCCCCGGCGCGGCGCAGCCGATAGGCCATCTGGGAGAGGTCGCCGTCGCCGAAAATGCCTTCCAGCATGCGCAGCAATTCGCGCACCGCCTCGGATTTGCAGGAATAGTAAATCATCTGGCGGTCGCGCCGGGTTTCGACAAGATCGAGCGCCCTCAGCTTGGCGAGATGCTGCGACAGCGCGGATTGGCTGAGTTGCACCTTCTCGGCGATGGCGCCGACCGACATTTCATCGTCGATCAGATGGGCCACGATCAGCAAGCGCTTTTCGTTGCCCATGAGGGTGAGAAAGGCGGCCGCCGATTCCGCATTGGCGATTAGCTTATTTGAGATCATAGATCCCCCAAGGGTCTTGGCTCATCCAGGCGCCAGGGGGCAATGGTGCCTGATTCCGCGATGTTCAGATGTCGATGGGCGCTGCTGAATCAGCGTCACTACAAGGGTAGATCATTTCGTCCAAATCTCAAGCGTTGCTTTCGCCGCAGTGCGATCAACTATCGCTCTTGTTCCGCGGCGCGTCCCGCCTTTGCCATCTCGACAAACGCCGAACGCAATTCGCGCGCGCTTTGCAGAGACCGGGGAAAGAAAATCCTGCAGGTCGCATCGGCGGCGGCGAGATCCATGCCATCGGGATCGAAACCGGTGGCGATCCAGCCGTCGCCTTCGGCGCGACCGAAATGACGGGCATAAAGGGCAAGCGCGTCGCGATGGTCGGCATTCATGTGATCGAGTGCCGCCTGTTCGCTGCCGGCGAACTCCTCGACAAGGGCGGCGCCGTTGATGAAATCGTCGCGGTCGAGAAGAAAGGCCTTGCCGAAGCCGCCGTTCAGGCCGGCGCGTTCGGGCTCGAGCCGGAAGAACGAGAAGTCGCCGAGCCCGGCATAGAGCCTCGCCTTCGGATTGCGGTTGAGGTAGCGCCGTTCGGCGCGGATCTGATCGGCCGATCCCCGCTCCAGCCGCAAGGCGCGGCACGCCAGGCTGATGCGCGGATGCGCCAGCGGGTCGCCCTTGCCGGGCTCGCCAAGCAGCAGCGAACAGCGCGGATCGGCGAGCAACGCACCGGTGTGCGTGGACAGCATCGAGATCAGGATCAGCGGCGCGCCGTCGACGTCGGTGGCGACGCCAACCCGGCTTGCCAGCGGCGCGCCGGTGCCAGGCTCGATCGCCGCGAGCGCGCCGAAACGCGCCGCGCGGATCAGGGTTTTCGCCAGCCTGATCGCCTCTGCGTCGGTCTCGCGGATGACGTCCTTCTTCGGTTCGGTCACAAGCGCACCCGAGATAAGCTGATTTTCGTTCTCCGGTTTATCGACCGAATACACCCGCCTTTGCAAGCGCTCCGATCTCCTCTTCGCTCAAGCCGAAACGGGTCAATATGCCCGAGGGCTCGCGATCGGCGACGGCCGGAGCTGCGGCAAGCGCTTGTGCGCCTTGCGAGAAACGCGGCGCCGGCGCCGGGCGATCGAGTTCGCCGGACTTCACGAAGCCTTGCCTGGCGCGATTGTGCGGATGGTTCCTGGCTTCGACCAGGGACAGGACGGGCGCCACGCAGGCGTCCGTCGCGGCGAAAAGCTCGGCCCATTCGTCGCGCGTCTTTGCCTTGATCCGGCCGGCAATGGCGGCGCGCATCGCGGGCCATGACGACTTGTCGTACTGGCTGCCGACAAAATGCCCGTCGAGCGGCAGCAGCCTGGCGAATTCGTCGAAGAAGCGCGGTTCGAGACAGCCGACGGCAACGTGCCTTGCGTCCGCCGTCTCATAGGTATCGTAGAAAGGCGCCCCGGAATCGAGCAGGTTCTCGCCGCGCCTGTCGCTCCACAGACCCGCCGCCATATAGGCGTGAATGGGTGCGGCGAGCATCGAGGCTCCCTCGATTATCGAGGCATCGACCACCTGGCCCTTTCCGCTGCGTGAGCGCTGGAAGAGAGCGGCGAGCACGCCCGCGATCAGCATCATGGCGCCGCCGCCTTGATCCGCGACGAGGTTGAGCGGCGGCACCGGCGGCGCGTCCTGCCTGCCGACCGCGTGCAGGAGGCCCGCATAGGCGAGATAGGTGATGTCGTGCCCGGCTCGCCCGGACAGCGGCCCGTCCTGGCCGAAGCCGGTCAGGCGACCATAGATCAGCGCCGGATTGCGCTGGAGAACGACATCCGGTCCCAGCCCGAGCCGCTCCATCACGCCGGGGCGGAAGCCTTCGACGAGCAAGTCGGCCTGTGCCGCAAGGCGCAGCACCAGTTCCGCGCCCGCCGGGCGTTTGAGGTCGAGCTTGAGGATGGAACGGCCGTGGCGGTCGAGATCGTATTCTTGCGGTAGGCTCAGGAGCGGCTGGCCAGCGTCGGCACGTTCGATGCGCAGCACCTCGGCGCCCATCTCGGACAGCATCAGGGCGGCAAGCGGCACCGGACCGAGCCCGGCCATCTCGATCACTTTGAGGCCAGCGAGCGGGCCGGTCTTTCCGGCGGCAGCACCGGCGCCTGTCGGCGAGCCATTCATCCTCGCTTATTTCGGCGCCATGCGGATGGCGCCGTCGAGGCGGATGGTCTCGCCGTTCAGCATCTGGTTCTCGACGATGTGGAGGGCAAGTGCTGCATATTCCGACGGCTCGCCGAGCCGCGGCGGGAAGGGCACGGAAGCGCCGAGCGAATCCTGCACTTCCTGCGGCATGCCTGCCATCATCGGCGTCTTGAAGATACCGGGCGCGATGGTGCAGACGCGAATGCCGGAGCGGGCGAGATCGCGCGCCACAGGCAGCGTCATGCCGACGACGCCGCCCTTGGAAGCCGCGTAGGCGGCCTGGCCGATCTGGCCGTCATAGGCGGCGACGGAGGCGGTGTTGACGATGACGCCGCGCTCGCCGCCGGCGAGCGGATCGAGTTTCGCCGCCCGGTCGGCGACGAGGCGGATCATGTTGAAGGTGCCGATCAGGTTGATCTCGATCACCTTGCGGTACTGGTCGAGCGGATGCGGTCCGTCCTTGCCGATCGTCTTCACGCCGATGGCGATGCCGGCGCAATTGACCAGGATGCGCGGCGGCCCAAGCCTTTCAGCCACTTCGGCGATCGCGGCGGCAGCGCCGTCGCCGCCGCCGACATCGCATTGGACGGCAATGCCGCCGATGTCGGCCGCGACTTTCGCCGCGCGCTCGATGCCCACGTCGAGGATGGCGACACGGGCGCCCTTGGCCGCCAACGCGCGCGCCGTCGCCTCGCCAAGGCCCGATCCGCCGCCGGTGACGATCGCGATCTGGCCGTTCGGGTTCATGCAAGCCTCCCAGGATTTCGAATTATGCTACGAGGCGCGCAAGGGAGGCGCAACCGCCATAGCCGGATCGATCGACGACTGCGCCGTGGCAGCCGACCGCGCCAAGGCCGGCGTAAGTTCGGCAACCCTCGCCGTATTGGCGTGACAGACATCGCCGGCAAAGCGAGCGACGGCCCCGGGCTTGATTTCGTGATGCAGCAGGCGGTCGAGATCGACCGGGCGCGGCATGGTGATCTGCCCGCGCGGAAAGCGCTTGAAGCCCAGCGGCCCATAATATGGCTCGTCGCCGACCAGGATCACGGCCGGCGCGCCGGCTTTCCTGGCCGCCTCCAGCGCGATCGCCACCAGCTTGCGGCCGATGCCGAGATTCTTGTAGGCGGGGCGCACCGCAAGCGGGCCGAGCATCATGGCGCGACCGGCGCCAGCGGCCACGCGCGTCATGCGCACGGAAGCGATGACCGTGCCGTCCTTGACGGCGACGAAGGACATCGAGCGGTCATGTCCGCCGGCCTCGCGGATCTTGTAGGCGGCAAGCACGAAACGACCCGGGCCGAAGGCCTCGTCGTTGATGGCTTCGATTTCAGGGTCATGCGCCGGGGTTTCCGGCAGGTATTTCACGTCGGCAAGGCTCATGGTCTTTGCGTTCCGGTATACGAGGAAGGTTTGCTGCAAGCGGCAGCGTTCGCCAGTCAGCGCTACTTAAGCGCGGGCGCCCTTTCGTCGTCGGTCGAACCGGATCGAGGCAAAGTCGAACATGGGCGCCTCCGCTAGCACCAATTCTGCGCCGCTGCAATCGGTGCTTTCCGGCTTTCTTTGCCTCGCGCGCCGAACTTGTCCGTCTCCGACCGGTTTCGTCATTTGACGAACTGTTCAGCGCCTGAGGGCTTCGCCGGCCCGGTCATCAACCTAGATAATCTCCAACCGCAAGGGAGATTTTCGCATGGGATTGCTGATCGAAGGCAAATGGCAGGATCGCGCGCCGAACACCGACAGCGGTGGGCGGTTCGTGCGGACGGAGTCGCAATGGCGCGACTGGATTACGCGCGATGGCAGGCCGGCCGAAGGGCGCGCACGCGGCTTCAAGGCGGAACCCGGCCGCTATCACCTCTATGTCTCGCTCGCCTGCCCATGGGCGCATCGCACACTGATCTTCCGTGCCCTGAAGAAGCTCGAGGACATCATTTCGGTCTCCGTGGTGCATCATTTCATGGGCGAGAACGGCTGGACCTTCAAAGCCGAGGACGGCGCCACCGGCGACACGCTCTACGGTCTCGATTTCCTGCACCAGATCTATGCCAAGGCCGATCCGGCCTATTCAGGCCGTGTGACGGTGCCGGTGCTGTGGGACAAAAGGCAGCAGACCATCGTGAACAACGAGTCCTCCGAGATCATCCGCATGCTCAATTCCGCCTTCGACGAATGGGGCGATGCCGGTCTCGACTTCTATCCGGCGGCGCTGCGGGCGGAGATCGACAAGATCAACGCGCTGGTCTATCCGGCGATCAACAACGGCGTCTATCGCGCCGGCTTCGCCACCGCGCAGAAAGCCTATGAGGAAGCGTTCGGCGAATTGTTCTCGGCGCTCGATACGATCGAGGAGCGGCTTTCGAACCAGCGCTATCTGGCCGGCGAACGCATCACCGAGGCCGATTGGCGGCTGTTCACGACGCTGGTTCGTTTCGATCCGGTCTATGTCGGCCACTTCAAATGCAACCTGCGCCGCATCGCCGACTATCCGAACCTGTCGAACTATCTGCGCGATCTCTATCAGGTGCCCGGCGTCGCGGGCACGGTCGACCTGCATCACATCAAGGCGCATTATTACGGCAGCCACGGGTCGATCAATCCGACGGGAATCGTTCCGGCAGGGCCTGAGCTTGATTATGCCGCGCCGCATGACCGTAACAGGTTCAGGAAGGCGGCTTGAAATCCATCGACCGCGAGCAGGTTATTGAAAGGGCTCCGCATCGAGTTGAGCCCGTCTGCCGCGGTTGGCCTTCAAAAACCTTTTGCCGAACCGTTTGTTGAAGCCGATGGCGTTGATGCAAAAACCAAACAGCGCAAGTATTGCCAGAACCATTACCCAGGCTCCGGCGGAGACGTGTTCCAAGCTCGCCGGCGCGATGCCTACCGCCATTGAAAACAGCAGGCAAACCATTGAAAACAGCAGCGATGCGACTGTCGAAAATATGACTATTTTCCAGTACTCGTTTCGCTCAAAAAGCCTTCCGTGTCGCTTTATGAATGCCCAGTAAGAGAAAGAGGTGGATGCGAATACTATGGCTAGATTAACGGGTGTTGCCGTGGCTGACTCCATGGATGGAACCATATACACAAAGGCGATCCACGCGAGATACAGTACGATTGTAATAGTAATGTAAATTCCAACGTAGCGCCAAATATTCACCGTTTCCATGTTGTCTATGAGCATCATATTTCCCCACGTTTCAGAAATGATAGAGTCTTGAATTTCAAACGCAAGAAAAATCGCCGCGATCAAGTCACCAGTAGTGGGATGGTAGTTCGGCTCCAAGAGTTTCAGCGATCCGTCGAAGTGTCGCCGGCGTCGTGTGCTCCGGCAAACGATCGAGCGGAAAGAAAGCCGCCTCGGCGATCTCATGGTCGGGCAGTTTCGGCGCCGTCTGGCGGAAAGCTTCGATCAGATAAAGGCCGACATGATCGCGCTTGCTGGGGCGGCGGTTGAAATGCATCGATTTCAGCACCGGCGGCGCGGTCAGAGCGATATTGCCTTCCTCGGCCAGTTCGCGCGCCAGCGCTTCCTCGAGGGTTTCGCCGACCTCGACGCCGCCGCCCGGCAATTGCCAACCGGGAACATAGGTGTGGCGGATCAGGAAGACGGAGTTGGAGGCGCGGTCATAGACCAGCCCGCGCACGCCAAGCGTCATCGGGCGGCGCAACAGGAAGTAAAAATGGAACAGCCTTGCCCGCAACCCCGGCCAGCCGGTCTGGCGGAATGCCTCTTCCGAATCGGTTCGGCGATTCATCCAACGATCCCCAAGCAGACGTTCGTGGGTTGCCCCACGAACATCTGCTTGGCTTTCCTTGTTTTTCGCAGGTTCTGACCGCAAAACCGTGGGACACTTTTGCGGAACCTGCTTGGGCGAACAGCAAACGGTGAGTG
Organism: Mesorhizobium sp. B3-1-9; assembly: GCF_006439595.1. Classification (NCBI taxonomy): domain Bacteria; kingdom Pseudomonadati; phylum Pseudomonadota; class Alphaproteobacteria; order Hyphomicrobiales; family Phyllobacteriaceae; genus Mesorhizobium; species Mesorhizobium sp. B3-1-9. The sequence goes on along the minus strand of NZ_VFTJ01000013.1, from coordinate 113,044 downwards.
GAAAGCCTTGCCGGCGTCGCTTAAGAAGGGGCCATGTTCAGGCTCGCGCATATTTCCGATGCTCATCTGGGACCGCTGCCCGATGTAACCTATCGCGACCTCGCGTCCAAGCGCGTGCTGGGCTATGTCAACTGGCAGCGCAATCGCCGCCGCCATATGCATGACGCGGTGATCGACACCATCGTCGCCGACATCAAGGCCGGCGCGCCCGATCACCTCGCCGTCACCGGCGATCTCGTCAACCTGGCGCTCGACGGCGAGATCGAGATGGCCAAGCACTGGCTGGAGACGCTCGGATCGCCGCATGACGTCTCCGTGGTCCCTGGCAATCACGACGCCTATGTGCCGGGCGCCTTCGACAAGGTTTGCCGGGCGTGGGCTCCCTGGATGACGGGCGACGGCGTCAACAGTCCGGTCGACCGCAATTCCTTTCCGTATCTGCGCGTGCGCGCCAATGTCGCGCTGATCGGCGTCACCACGGCGCGCGCCACCGCGCCCTTCATGGCCAACGGCTTCTTCATGGAGGGGCAGGCCGAGCGGCTCGGCAAGATCCTCGACGATGCGGCGAAACAAGGGCTTTTCCGCGCCATCATGATCCACCACCCGCCGGTGCGCGGCGCCGTACCGCAGCATAAGCGGCTGTTCGGCATCGCTCGCTTTCACAAGGTCATTCGCCGGCATGGCGCGGAACTCGTCCTGCACGGCCATTCGCATCTGCCGTCGCTGTTCACCATCGGCGCACGTGGCGCCAAAGTGCCCGTGGTCGGGGTTGCCGCCGCAGGCCAGGCACCGGGCGGCAAGCATCCGGCCGCTCAGTACAATCTGTTCGAAATCGACGGCGAAAAAGGCGACTGGCGTCTCCGCCTGATCCGGCGCGGCCTGACGGGGCCGGCGCTGCCGCCTTCGGATCTGCAAACGATGGATCTCGACGTGCCGGTCGTGAAGGACCGTGAACTCGTCAGAAGCTGATCTTCATGTGCACGATGCGATCCCAGAACAACGCCAGCGAAACCGCCAGGCCGACAAGGGCGCCGGCGGCGATCAGGCCGAGGCCGGCGAAGAACGTCGTCCAACCATTGCCGCGGCGGGTTTCGGATCGGATCGGCGGCTCCGCTTCCTTGACCATGGGGCGATGCAGGCCCGGAACGGCGCTCTCCATGCTCCCTTCCATCATGCGCTGCCGCTCGACGACACGTTCCGCCACGTAGCGCGTCACCGCATCGGCGACGGCTTTCAGCTCGGTCGATTCGGCCAGCACCACGCGGCCGACGCGCGTATCCTTGAGGAATCGATAGGTGCGGCGGTCGCGTCCCATGGCGACGTGGCTCACCGCGTCGATCCATAGCCGCGGCTGCAGGCCGGACGAGACGGCGAAGTCGAAGCTGTCCATGTCGGCCGGAACATCGGCAAAGACCGGGGCGAGCTCGGTTGCCAGAAGATCGAGGCGCATGCGGTGCGCATCGCGCATCTCCACAATCACATCGTCGCGGTCGGCGAAGGCGTTCTTGATGTCGCGTACCGCATCGGCGAGCTTCCGCGAGGGCTCGATCGGGGTGATTTTGTCGCCTGCATCCTTCATGGCGGCTGCCTCGTTGTTGGTTAACAGCGAGTTAACACAATCGCGGGCAAAATGCACTGCCGACGACGAGCCGTGCGACTGCTGCGGTCCGGCGGAAGCGGGTTACGGATATTTTTCGAGGTCGGTCCGGAAGAGCCAATCCCGCAGGACAATCAGCGATCAGCTCGCCGCCGCGCCCAGAGGCGGACGCAACCGTCTGCCGTGCCGGCGCGTGTTGCGACGCACGATTTCGGCAATCAGGTCCGGAGCCTCCTCGACCAGCATATGACCCGCGTCAAGGACATGGTGCAGGCGGAAATGCGACGGCAGCGCCTCGGCCTGCTCGACCGGCAGCAGCGGATCCTCCGCTCCCCAGACAACCATCACCGGCATGTCAAGCGTATCCATCTGTGCGCGGGGGATCACTCCTTGCCGGTCATCCCTTGTCATCGCGGCCGCCATATCGATCAGGGTCTGCAACTGGCCCGGCCGGGTGCGCATCCGGCACAACGCATCCACCACGTGGTCGGGCGGCGCGCTGCGCGGACCCGACATGGCCGCAAGGCTGGCGCGGACCTGCTTCCTGCCGGCCGCAGCGGCATAGCGGCGCAGCAAGGCTGCGTTGACCTCCGGGCCGAAGCCGCCGGGCGCCAACAGAGTGAGCGAGGCAACCCTGCCGGGGTCGGCAAGCGCCATCAGTGTCGCGATCGCGCCGCCCATGGAGTGACCGACGAGGTGGACCTTGCCTAACTGGCGCGCGGCAAGATCGGCCAGGATGGCCCGCGCGGCCGGCTTGGCGCCGCCCATGCCTTCGCATTCGAGTGATTGTCCATGGCCCGGCAGATCATAGGCCAGCACTCTCGCCTCCGCCGCCAGCGAGGTCGCGACGTCACGCCAGATCTCACTACAGGCTCCGAAGCCGTGCAGAAGGACGATCGTCTTCGGACCAGCGCCGCCCACGGCGGCATAAGGGAATGGAAGCATGAAAATGGAGCGGTGAAGAAGACAGGCAGCAATTTCAAATTGTGGCTGAATTGCTCCCGATCCAGACCCATGGCCAGTAAAATTTTCGCGACCGCGGCGCCGTCAGGCGTTCGACGCGCAAGCATGTCCTAATACTTGCTGGACCACAGCATCATACTTCCGCTCCGGCGATCGTGTGGCCTAAACACAGGCGCGGAGTGGATTAGCTCGGGTTGCCGATCCCGGCGGCCCGCAGGGACTGCACCAGCCGGTCGGTGAGATCGGCGGGGTATTTGCGGTCGACGAATGTCGCGCGCGGGTCGGCGGCGAATTTCGGGAATTCGGCGGTGAGCTTGTTGGCAAGCTCGCCCGCCAGCTTGTCGCGGCCTGAAATCCTGGCGCCGATCAGGCGCGCGGCCAGGTAGTGCGGCTTGGATGCGGTCGTGCGTAAAGATTCGCTGGTGACCGCCGCCTTTCTCATATCGCCCTGCATGAAGGCTCCGATGAACAGGCCATAGTCCCACCAGGTGGGATGGCCGCTGAAGGCCTCGACCGCGTGGCCCAGGATTGGCGTTCCCTCATCATATTTGCCGGCGAAGATCAGACCGTAACCATAGCCGGCGGCCATGCCGAGATCGTACGGGTTGAGTTCGTAGGCCTTTCGCATCCACCGGATCGCTTCGTCGGTGTTGCCGAGACGCGAGTTGAGGTAGCCGAAGGCGAGATGTGCATGCGGGCTCATCGGCCCCATCTGAACGGCGCGGTGGGCAAGGGACATGGCCTTTTCCAGCGAAGCGCCGGCGGGATACGCGTAGTGGTTGGTGACAGCTTCCGTATGAAGCGAGGCCAGTTCCGCGTAGACAAGCGACGATTTGGTGCCCTCGCTGACCAGCTTCTCCAGGCAGCGATACGCAGCCTCGTGGGTCGCGGCGCTCATGTCGAGATAATAGCGGTCGTCGAGCACCAGGCATCCGATCTGGCTGGTCCGGATGTCGCTCTGGTCAATGTAGCTGTAGATCGCGCCCGACGCGGGAACGGTCGAGGTGAGAAGGCTGGCGATGTTGCTTTCAACCGCACCGGAGGCGCTCTCGGCCGATGTCAGGTTGCGCGACAGGAGAACCCGGCCGGTCGCGACGCTCTGCAATTCCACCGTGACGTCGCCGGCAGCAGGCCCGGGGACAATTTCGAAAACGAAACTGATTGGATCGGCGGACCGATCGCGCGTCGAATCCGGGTCACGCCCGATGAAATCGATGGTGTCGAAACCGGCAAGCCCGGCGCGCAGCGATGACGCGACGCGAGCTGCTTCCGCTCCATCCGCCTTCATCGCAATGTAGATCAGCGGCAGCGAGTCGAATGCCGGCTGGGCGGCGGTGCCAGCCAGGCGCGCCGTTTCGACTGTCACGGTCGTGTCGCCGCCGTTGAGGAAGGCACTGCTTTGACGCGCGATGAGCACGCCGAGCATGACAATGACCAGGACCATGGCAGCCCAGAAGAACCGCAGCTGCCGCGTGAGCGACTGGGCAGGTGCCGCGGGCGCCATGGGCGCTACAGGCTCGCCGAGCGTCGGGCCATGGAGATATTCGGCCGCGGCCGGAGCAGCGTTGGCAGATGCGCCTGATCGTGCGATGGCGCCGGAGGCGGACCTGGCGTCGCCAGGCAGACGGATTGCATTCAGCTCATAGGACGGGACATAGCCGCCACGCGGAATCGCGATGCGCACGGGCTCGGCGACACCTTCATTGGCGAAGTACTGCTCCAGGAGCTCGCGCAGGCGGCCGGCCTGGACCCTGACCACGGCATCGGTGGAGGCATCGAAATCGCCGTCCTTGCCGAAGACGTCCATGGCGATCGAAACGCCTTTCAGCCTGTCCGCCTCGCCGGCCTGCTCGCGTTCGACCAGATAGCGTAATAGCCTGCGGGCACGCTCGGATCGTCCGAACGTTTCGCTGGCTAGCAGTCGCTCCAATGTCTCGCGCACTGCGGGGGCGGCAGGCGGGGCATGCTCCAAGTGTCGAACCTTTCGAAGTCGGCACAGGTTAGGGCGCGATAATATAGCGCTCGCGCCGGCGCACAAGGATGCTTCTATTATGCTTTCGCGTAAGCCACCGGAAATTCCCCCGCAGGTTAACGAATGGCAGCTTTCGCGTCTGTGTCTGAAGCGTGGCGCAATTGGAATGCGCCACGCTTGGACAGATCTACCCGGTCAAGCCTGCCGCCGAGCCTGATCGTTTCGCATCATCTGCTCGAGCCGCCGATGATCCGGTTGGCGGCCGAAACAACGGCCTCCAGCGACGCGGCCACGATGTTGGTGTTGATGCCGGCGCCGAACAGCTTGCCGCCCGGATACTCCATCTCGACATAGGAGATCGCCGAGGCGTTGGAGCCGCGCTGCAAGGAATGCTCGGAATAGTCGAGCACCGACATCTCCACGCCGACATGGCGCGAGAGCGCATCGACAAAGCCGTCGATCGGGCCCGTGCCCGAGCCGGTGATGGTGACTTCCTTGCCGTTGTCGAGGATATCCGCTTCGACCATGCGCCGGCCCTTCACCTCGGTGTCGGGATAGGTGCGATGGTCGAGGAACTTCAGGCGCGCGCCGGGCTGGTCGACATAGGTTTCGAGGAAGCGTTCATGGATGCGCTTGGCCGGAACTTCCTTGCCTTCCGCATCGGTGATCGCCTGGATCGCCTGGCTGAACTCGATTTGCAGATTGCGCGGCAAATTGAGGCCGTAATCGGCCTGCAGCACATAGGCGATGCCGCCCTTGCCCGACTGCGAATTGATGCGGATGATCGCCTCGTAGGTACGGCCGACATCGGCCGGATCGATCGGCAGATAGGGCACTTCCCAGATCGGCGTGTTGGCCTTCTTCAGCGCCTTCATGCCCTTGTTGATGGCATCCTGGTGCGAGCCGGAGAAAGCCGTGTAGACCAGTTCGCCGACATAAGGGTGGCGCTCCGGGATCTTCAGCTGGTTCGAATACTCGTAGACATCCTTCATCCGGTTGATGTCGGAGCAGTCGAGCTCCGGGTCGACGCCCTGGGTGAACATGTTGAGCGCCAGCGTGACGATGTCGACATTGCCGGTGCGCTCGCCATTGCCGAACAGCGTGCCTTCGACGCGGTCGGCGCCAGCCATCAGGCCGAGCTCGGTGGTGGCGATGCCGGTGCCGCGGTCATTATGCGGGTGCAGCGAGACGATCAGGTTCTCGCGGTTGTCGAGATTGCGGCACATCCACTCGATGCGGTCGGCATAGACGTTGGGCGTCGACATCTCGACCGTCGAGGGCAGGTTGATGATGAGCTTGTTGTCGGCCGTCGGCTTCACGATCTCGGTGACGGCGTTGCAGATTTCCAGCGCGACCTCGAGCTCGGTGCCGGTGAAGCTTTCGGGCGAATATTCGAAGCGGTAGCCGCCGCCGGCCTTGGCCGCCATGTCGGTGATCATCTTGGCGGCGTCGGTGGCGATGCGCTTGATGCCGGCGACGTCCTTCTCGAAGACGACGCGGCGCTGCAGCTCGCTGGTCGAATTGTAGAAATGCACGATCGGGCGGTGCGCGCCTTTGAGCGCCTCGAAGGTTCGCGTGATCAGCTCGGGCCGGCACTGCACCAGCACTTGGAGCGATACATCGCGCGGCACGCCGCCTTCCTCGATGCACCAGCGGGCGAAGTCGAAGTCGGTCTGCGAGGCCGAGGGGAAACCGATCTCGATTTCCTTGAAGCCCATGTCGAGCAGCATGGCGAACATGCGCGCCTTGCGTTCGTGGCCCATCGGATCGATCAGCGCCTGGTTGCCGTCGCGCAGGTCGACCGAGCACCAGATCGGCGCCTTGTCGATCACCTTGTTCGGCCAGGTGCGGTCGGTCAGGCCGACCGTCGGGTAAGATTGGTATTTGCGTGCTGCATCCGGCATGTGGCCGGCCGCGCGCTTCCCGGCTTCAGCCTCGCCGGCGCGGATTTCTTCTCGTGCGTTCATCGTCTCTTCTCCGGGCGGCTCGCGTTCGCCTTGGGCGGATTGATGGCGAGCGACGCCTCTACCAGAATTTCATTCGCTTGATTGTGACTTTGCCAAGGAGCATGCGCCTGAGGCGGCGGGTACCGACCGCCGGGCGCTCCTTCAGCGAACCCGGCGATCGCCGATAAGGCCGAGAAGAAGCAGGGTCGAAGCGAGCGCGCGCGCGGTCTCGCCGGCGAAGCCGGTGCGAGAAGAAGCGACGGAGCGGGCGCGCATGGTCATGGCGGCTCTCTTACAGGAGCGGCCCGGCGGAGGCAAGCGGGACGCATGGCCGAGTGCGCCTTGACTGATAACGCTGCCGCTGCGGGTGCTCTTCCCCGCGCCTCGCAAATGCGCCAGACTTGGCTTCGAAGGCTTCGCTACCGAGCGAAGCTTCGGGGAGGGGTCGCCCATGAATTTCGTGTTCTTCTCGCCGCATTTCCCGGCCAACGGCGTCGAGTTCTGCGACCGGCTGAAAAAAGCCGGCGCCACCGTGCTCGGCATCGGCGATGCGCCTTACGAGACCTTGAACGGCAAGCTGAAGGCGGCGCTTTCGGAATATTACCGCATCGCCGACATGGAAAATTACGATGCCGTGTTCCGGGCGATGGGGCATTTCATCCACAAATGGGGCCGCATCGACCGCTTCGAGTCGCTCAACGAGCATTGGCTCGAACTCGAAGCCAACATCCGAACCGACTTCAACATCTTCGGCACCAAGGTCGATTTCGTGAAGAATTTGAAGCGGAAGAGCCGCATGCGCGCCTTCTTCCGCAAGAGCGGCGTCGAGACCATTCCGCAGCGCAAATGCTCCGACCGCGCCGGCGCCATGACCTTCATCCGCCGTGTCGGCTACCCGGTGGTGGTCAAGCCGGATTCGGGCTCCGGCGCTTCCAACACCTTCAAGATCTCCAACGCCAAGGAGCTCGACCAGTTCTTCAGGGACAAGCCGGAGGGCGTCACTTTCGTCATGGAGCAGTTCATCGAAGGGTTGGTGGTGACCTTCGACGGGCTGGTCAACCGCGACGGCGAGGTGGTGCTGGCGGCCAGTCACCGCTACGACCAGAGCATCATGGATGCGGTCAACAAGGACCGCCACATGAGCTACACCTGCTTCCCCGAAATCACCCCGGCGGTCGAGGAGGCGGGGCGCAAGATCCTGAAAGCGTTCGACGTGCGCGAGCGCTTCTTCCATATCGAGCTGTTCGAAACCAGGGACAAGCGCATCATCGCGCTCGAGGTCAACATGCGCCCGCCCGGCGCCTGGATGACGGACGCCATCAACTACACGTTCGACATCGACGTCTATGCCGCCTGGGCCGACATGGTGGTCAAGGATGCCGCCGGCGGCCCTTACAAGGGCAAGTATTTCACCGCCTATGCCAGCCGCAAACGCCATATCGACTATTTGCACAGCCATGCGGACGTGCTAGCCGCCCACGGCGACAAGATCGTCCACCACCAGGCCATCGAAGAGGTCTTCAGCCGCGCCATGGGCAACTACGCCTACCAGATGCGTTCGAAGGATCCGAAGGCGCTGCGCCAGGCGGTCGACTATATCCACGCGGAAAAGGCCTGAGCCGATGGACGTCTCCTATCACAAGGGCCATGCCCGCAATCTCGGCCGCGACATGGAATACAAGCGCTACGGCCATGCCGGGCGCCCGGTGGTGGTGTTCCCGACCTCGCAGGGGCGGTTCTACCAGTTCGAGGATTCCGGCGGCGTCGGCGCGCTCGCCGAGTTCATCGACACCGGCCGCATCCAGCTGTTCACGCTCGACGGCATCGATTCGGAATCCTTCTTCAACAAGCATGCCGACGCGGCGCATCGCATCGCCCGCCATGAGGCCTATTTCCGCTATGTGCGCGAGGAAGCGCTGCCGGAGTTGCAGGCGGTCGCCGCCAAGTCCAATGGCGGCCGCGCCTTGAAGCCGCTGCTTTGCGGCTGCTCGATGGGCGGCTACCACTCGTCGAACTTCGTGTTCCGCTTCCCGGAGCTGGCGAGCGGCGTGATCTCGCTGTCCGGCGTCTATTCGGCCCGCGATTTCTTCGGCCGGACGCTTGAAGGCAACATCTATTTCAACTCGCCGCTCGACTATCTTCCCGGCATCGTCGACCAGAAGCTGCTCGGGCGGCTCAAGGCGCTGCGGCTCATCTTCTGCTGCGGGCAGGGCGCCTGGGAAGAGCGCATGCTGGTCGAGACGCGCGAGCTGGAACAGGTGCTGCGCGATAAATCCATCCCGGCCTGGGTCGACTATTGGGGCGGGGACGTCAGCCACGACTGGCCGTGGTGGCACAAGCAGCTTGTCTATTTCTTCGGGCGCTGGCTGGATGACGACCTCATGCACAGGTTGGACTGATGACCACGCCCGACGCGATCCGCCGCTTTGTCGAAGCCACCAATGCCGGCGATACCGAAGCCTTTCTGGCCGCATTTACCGACGATGCTTTCCTCAGCGACTGGGGTCGCGATTTCCGTGGCCGCGACGGGATCGCGCGGTGGAACCAGTCGGACAATATCGGCGTCCAGTCCAACCTTCGCATCGTGCGCGTCGCGCAGCGCGACGGCGTCTACCACGCCCGCGTCGCCGTGATGGGCAACGGCTTCAACGGTGAGGGCGACATGGCCTTCACGCTGGACGGCGACCGGATCGCAAGCCTGATCATCAGCTGAGGCCGGACAGGCCGTGGGGCGGTCGGCGGAGAAGGCCGGAAGAGCGCGCCCGGCTTGGTGACCTCAGCCTTCCTGGCAGGCCGGGATAGGAGCGACGTCTTGTTCCGGCGCCGATCCGCGACGCAGGCCGAGAAAGACGACGATGGCGGTCAGCGCGGTGATGGTCGCCAGCACGACGAGCAACCGGTCGAAGGCCGTCTCGTAGGCTTGAACCAGGGCACTGGCGTCGGCCAAGTGCAGATGTTGCACCGTTCCCACGATGTTGCCGGTAACCAGAAGTTGCGCCGCCGCGGCCGCTTCGGCGGGCGAGGCCAGCCCTTGAGCGCCGAGCCGCGCGGCCGTGAAACCGGACAAGGTCGCCATGACGATCGCCAGCGCCACGCCCTCGCAGGCGACGCGGGTGGTGTTGAAGATGCCGACCGCCATGCCGGCGCGCTCCTTCGGCACGACGCTGACGGCAAGTCCGTCCATCAGCCCCCAGGGCAAGGCGATGCCGATGCCGATCAGGATCAGCGGAGCCACCAGCGCGCTGTCCGCCGCGGGCACCCGGCTGAGCCAGACAAGGCCGGCCGCGGCGACGAGCAGGCCAGCACCGCAGATCGTCGCCGGAGCGATCCAGCGCGCCGCCTGGCCGGCCAGCAGCGGCAAGATCAGCAGCGGCCCGGAGAGGCAGATCATCAATTGCCCCGCCCTGATCTCGCTCATCCCCTCGACGCCGATGAAGCGGATCGGCAGGAGCACGAGCAGGACGACGAAGGCATAGGCGGGTGCCGCGGCCAGGAACTGGACGCCGACGAAACGCGGGAAGCGAAACAGCGTCAGGTCCAGCATCGGCCGGCGCACGCGCCGCTCGACAATGACGAAGGCGGCAAAGAAGATGGCGGCCACGCCGAGAAGCGCGACAACGAAGGGATTGGCCCAGCCGCTCTGCGGCGCCTGCAGCACGCCATAGGTCAGCGCGGCAAGCGCGACGGTAAAGGTGCCGGCTCCCGCCCAGTCGAGTCCGGTTGCGTCAGGGTCGCGCGATTCGGCGACGGTGCGCAGGCCAAGTGCGGCGGCAGCAATCGCAAGCGCCGCCACGAGAAGAAAGATCGCGCGCCAGCCGAATGTATCGATGAGCAGGCCGGAGGCGACTGGGCCGAAGGCGAGCCCGATGCCGAAGCTGGTGCCGAGGAAACTGAAGGCGCGCAGCCGCAATTGCCCATCGAATTCCTGGGCAAGCGCAGAGGCGCCGCCGGCGAAGGCGGCAGCGCCGCCAATGCCTTGCAGGGCTCTGAACATGTCGAACCAGACGATGTCCGGCGCCAGCATGCAGCTCAGCGCGGCAAGCACATAGCTCGCGAGGCCGACGAGGAAGATCCGCTTGCGGCCATGGTTGTCGGCCAGCGCCCCGGCCGCCATCAGGCCGGCGCCGAAGGTCAGCATGAAGGCATTGGTCACCCAGTTGAGCTCGATTGGACTGCCGCCGAGATCGGCGGCAATGCGGGACAGCGCCACGGCAGGGCCGGTGAAGCTCAACGGCATCGTCATGGCTGCGAGGCAAACCGATAGCAACACGAGCCATCTGCCGGCCGGGCCGGTTCTGGTCATCAAAGTCATGGCTTTTTCCTATCTGTGGCGGGCTTGCCGGCGTGCCCCTGACTGGCGGCGCCGATCGTAACGACAAGATAGGGCGGTGACATTTCCGGCAAAATAGTATTAGATCTCCAGTCATCCCGGAATGAAACGCTCGAATAGGGCTCGAAATAGGTTTGTACCGTGGATCGTCTCAACGGCCTTCTGGCTTTCACCCGCACTGCCGAGCTAGGCAGTTTCGTCACCGCCGGACGGGCGCTCGGCATCTCCGCCTCCGCCGTCGGCAAGAGCGTCGCCCGGCTCGAGCAGGAGCTTGGCGTGCGGCTGCTGCAGCGCAGTACGCGGCGCATCGGCCTGACCGAGGAGGGCAAGCTGTTCAACGAGCGGGTGCGCCGCATCCTCGACGACATGGAAGACGCGGAGGCGATGCTGTCGCGCACACGCGAGACGCCGCATGGCCGGCTACGCATCTCGACGCCGATCGTCACCTATCACCTGCTGTTGCCGGTGCTGTCGGAGTTCATGGCCCGCTATCCCGAAATCGAACTCGACATCGATTTCAACGATCGCATCGTCGACGTCATCGACGAGGGTATCGACGTCGCGATCCGCAGCGGCGAGTTGCCCGACTCACGATTGGTGTCGAGGCCGGTCGCGCCCTTTCGCATGCTTCTGTATGCGGCCGCTTCCTATCTTGACCGGCATGGCACGCCCCGCACGCCCGCGGATCTCACGGCGCATTTCGGCATACATTTCCGCTTTCTCAACAGCGGCAGGCTGCTCGACTGGCCGTTCATCACCGGGAGCGCCGCGCCGCAGATCCGTTCGATGCTGACCTGCAACAACATGGAGGCGTTGAAAGGCGCGACGCTTGCCGGTCTCGGCATCGCCTGCATGCCCGATTTCCTGGTGCGGGAGGCGCTGCATGAGGGAAAGCTGCGCACCGTGCTTGAAGACGATGTCGACGGCCGCGGCCAGTTCCGCATGCTGTGGCCGTCCAATCGCCACCTCTCGCCGAAGGTCCGCGTCTTCGTCGATTTCCTGCCCGAACGGCTTGCGGCAGGGCGGGACGAGAGCCCGCGGCGATGATCAGTAGGTCGTGCGTCCGCCGGAGAGGTCGAAGGTCGCGCCGGTGGTGAAGGAGTTCTCGTCCGACAGCATGAAGACGATCATAGCGGCCGCCTCTTCGACCTCGACGAAACGGCCGCGCGGCACTTTGCCGAGCATATAAGCGACCTGGGCCTCGGTGAGTTGCTCCAGAATGCGGGTGCGAGCGGGCGAGGGGGTCAGCGCGTTGACGGCGATGTCGTGGCCGGCGAGCTCCTTGCCGAGCGACTTGGTCAGCGCCAGCACGCCGGCTTTTGCAGCGGAATAGGCGGCGGCATTGGGATTGCCTTCCTTGCCGGCCACCGAGGAGATGTTGACGATGCGGCCGTAATTGCGCGCGATCATGCCGGGCACGAGGCGCTTGCAGCAATAGAAGACGCCGTTGAGATCGATATCGACGATCTGGCGCCATGCGGCGGGATCGTAGTCCACCACCGTCGCCGCCGGCCCGGCAATGCCGGCATTGTTGACCAGGAGATCGACGGGGCCGAGCGTCCGCTCGGTCTCAGTGGCGGCGCGGTCGACGGCCTCGATCTGCGACTGGTCGCAAAGGATGGCCTCGACGCGGCCGAGCGAAGCGAACTCGGCGGCGGCCTTGGCCATCGCGGCTTGGTCGACGTCCCAGATAGCGACACCGGCGCCCGACGACAGCAGGCGTCGCGCGACCGCAAGGCCGATGCCTTGCGCGCCGCCCGTCACCACGGCGATGCGGCCGGAAAGATCGACGGCGTTCAAACGGCGGTTCATCGGCAATTCCCCTGCTTCTTTAGAGCAATTCAGCATCCCGACAGGATTGCCGACCTGCTCCAATTTTCTGTTTTTACGCAATTCCGGACGGAAAACCGCCGAGCACTTTCCTGGAATGCTTTGGCATTGGATAGCCCGGATCAGCCCCTGACGTTTCGCGCCACCAGTCTGGCTACGCTTGGCCCAATGAGCAGCACGACCAGGAAGCGCGCCGACTGCAAGGCCATGACGAAGGAGATTCCGCGCCATGCGCTCCAGAAGCGCCGCGTCCGAGGGCGCTCTGGTGAGGAGTCCACCTTTTGGTCTTAGACCCGGAGCCGGGAATGCGAACCCTCGTGGCGCCTTGTTGGCAGGGCCGCAACACCCTCACTTGTCCATGCCAAACAACGCTTCGATCTCTTCGCCACCCATGCGATCGAAACTTTCGGGGCTGGAAAACTGGCCAGCCATAAAGTCCACACGCCGTATCTGTGCAGCGGTAGGTTGACCGATAGGCACGACCTTGACCAACGGCTTGCCTGCCTTGGTGATGATAAACGGCTCACCTCCGGCGGCCTGGTCTACCAGACGTGATAAATTAGTCTTTGCATGGTGGATACGGTCCGCATTAGGTGCTCCAACAAACGATAGAGCTGTTCCCCAGTCAGCCGGCCTTTTCGGGCGCGGGAAGGCCAAAGCCGCCGACCGGGTTGGTCTCGACCTGGAACTCGAAGCCGGCGATGAAGGGACGCGCCTTGGCGATCGCGGCCTGGACTTCCGGCAATTGCAGCGAGGCCTTGTGGCTCGCTTGGTCGGTCCATACTTCGGTGACCCAGATCGCGTCGGCGTCGACCGGATCGATGGCGATGATGTAGCTCAGGCAACCGGGGAGGGCGCCGGTGCTTTCGCGCAGCACGTCCATGACCGCATCGCGCTGGCCGCGCGCCGCCCGCATCTTGCCGATCAGTCCGTACATGCCTTTGCTCTCCCTCCAGGTTGCGCGCTGCACCGAGTATGCAATCGACCGCTCACGGCATCAACTGGCCACCATTGACCTCGATCACCTGGCCGATGATGTAGCCGCTCAACAGGTCGGACGACAGGAACAGATAGGCGCCGACGCAATCCTCAGGCGTTCCGGCGCGGCCCTGCGGTATGGTGGCGACCATCGCCTTGATCTGCTCGGCGTTCGAATAGCGTTCGTGGAAGGGCGTCAGGATCGTGCCCGGCGCCACGGCGTTGACGCGGATGCCAAAGCCGATCAACTCCTTGGCCATGCCGCGCGTCACGTTGGAGACGAAGGCTTTGGACGAACCATAGAGGCCTGCGCCGCCGCCGGCGCCGTTGCGGGCGGCGATCGAAGTGGTGTTGATGATGAAGCCGCCCTGGCGCTTCAGCCACGGTATCGCCTTGCGCGAGGCGGTCAGGACAGAGCGCGCATTGAGGTCCATGACCGCGTCGTACTGCGCCTCGTCCTGATCGGCATAAGCGACGCGGCCGAGCATGCCACCGGCATTGTTGACCAGGCCGTCGAGCCGGCCGAAATGGTTTGCGCTCTCCTCGACGACACGTTCGACGTCGGCAGGTTTCGAAAAGTCGCCCTGGACCAGAAACACCTCGCCGCCATCGTCGCGGATGGATCCGGCCACGATTTCGGCGGGCGCTAGGCTCGCGTTGTAATGCAGCGCCACGCGGCATTTCTGCGCCGCGTAAGCACGGGCAAGGGCCGCGCCGATGCCGGTCGAAGCGCCGGTGACCAGCACCGCCTTGCCGGCAAGATCGGGGATGGCAAGTGTCGTCATGTCGGCTGGCCTCCGGGCTGCCATCCTTCGTAGGCCATTGTCGGCCTGGCCTTCAAGTCCGCGCATTCAGGGCCTGAGATAGACATAGCCCTGGTGCTGCAGCTCGGCGAGCCTCACGACGCCGCCCTTCTCGGCAAGCTCGAAGCCCGCCAGCAGGTCGGTCAGTGCGATATCCATGCCGTGCAAGGTGTTGCCGCAGGCTTGCGGGACAAGTCCCTGCTGGACGAGGCCCGCGAAGCGGCTGGAAACAGCGCCGGAAGCGCCCTTGGACTTGAAGGCGGCCAGAGCCGGACCGTGCACCACAAGCACGATATCGACATTGCCGCCGGTGCCTTCATAGTGGTTCTTGATGTTGCCGAGGACGAAGTTGACCTTGTCCGCGTCGCTGAGGTGGTAGGCGACTTTCAGCCGCCCCTCAGGTGTTGCCGCATTTGCCCGGCCCAGGCCGAACAGGCCCGTGGCGCCTGCGAGACCGGCACGAAAAATGTCACGGCGCAGCATCCTATCCTCCCTCGCCTCGCCCGCTCGCGCGATTTTGCGTGGTCCAGGCGGCACTCCTAGACTAGCATATCCCGGCCCTGTCGGTGGGAGGAGGATCACATGACATCGAGGACCATGGTGGCGAGGACCATGGCGGGCGTGGCGCTTTGCGCCGCCCTTGCCGCTTTAGTCGGCGCGGCGCGCGCCGAACAGCCGCCCAAACTTCCCGAGCTCAGCCCGACTGGCGCCGACGCCTGCTTCGGCCGCGTCTACGACGCCGCCCATCTCAAGGCGCATCCGCATCAGAAGGTGGCGCGCATCTTCTTCCTCTACGGCCATGACCCGGTGAGCCGGCCGAACGAAGAACCCGCCGCCAACCAGGATACTTCCTATAACGGCTTCCTCACCACCACGGTGCGCGGCGCCAAGAAGCCGGAATGGGCAAGCAGCTGGTGCAACAAGGAGGATCCAAGCGACAAGGCGAGCGGCGTCCGCTGCGGCATGGATTGCGACCGCACGCTGGCTTCGCTGAAAGTCGACGACAAGGGAAAGCTGCTTCTATCCGGTCTGTCGCAAGACGTCTATCTCGACCCGGATTCGGAAGAACAGCTCGGCAAAGCGGAATACAACAAGCAGGTGCTGGGCAGCGAGGACGATAATTTCAAGCTGGATCCGATGCCGGCCGACAGCTGCAAGGCGGAGTTCGCGCGCATCGATCCGATCGACCCGGCGCTTGGCGATCCGCTGCGCGTGCGGCTCAAGCCCGATCAGCCCTTCTGCTTCGGGCGTGACTACGACGATGCGCATCTGAAGTCGCATCTCAACCAACTGACGCAATCGATCCGTGTTTTCCGCGGACCTGTCGAGCTCGCCTCCTTCGCCGCCGGCGGCGATGCCGCGAACTGGCCCGACGGGGCGGACATCGCCGTTTCGGTGACGACGAGGCAGAAAGGGGGAAAGGTCACGCAGACCTATTCCTGCCAGGGCGAGGCCGACCAGTGGCGCTGTTCGGCCAGCTCGAAGATGAGCGACTTTTCCTGCGACATCTCGCAGAAGGAAATTTTCCTCAAGCGCGGCGCCAACGGCACGATGATGGTCGCGAACCCCAACAATGCGGTGGCGGTCCTCGATCTCTGCTCGAAGGCGGCGAATGGCAAGACCAGGTCCGACGACAAGGTCTATCGGCTGCAGCCACTGCCACAGTCGGCCTGCGCGCCGTAAGGCCTGCCGATATTCAGGTGAGGCCGGCCTGCGAACGGTGGCTTCCTGCGCTTCCGGTGCTCACGTACTTTTAAGTACGCTCCGCGCCGGTTCTCGGAAGCCATCGTTCTCGACTCGGCCTGACCTGAATCTCGACAGGCCCTGGTTGGCGCTAAGCGAAAGGCACCGCCGTGGTGCCTTTCGGCAGCTTGGCCTCGTCGTCCGGCTCGACATGGATGGTGACGCGCACCGAGGGGTTTTCGGCTTTCAGCGCATCCTCGATGCGGTCGCAGATGACATGGCTGGCGCCGACCGTCATGTCGGCGTCGACGACGAGGTGGAACTCGATGAAGGTGGCGCGCCCGGCTATGCGCGTCTTCAGGTCGTGCACTTCGAGCGCGCCCTTCGAATTGGCCGAGATGATGTCGCGGATCTGCATGTGCTCGTGGTTGTCGACGGCGCGGTCCATCAGCCCGTTCATCGACGAGCCGATGACATGCCAGCCCTGCCACAGGATGTTGAGCGCGACGATGACGGCCAGCGCCGGATCGAGGATCTGCCAGCCGGTGAGCACGGCGCCGACAAGACCGCCGAACACGCCGACGGATGTCACCACATCGGTCATGATGTGCTGGCCGTCGGCGACAAGCGCGGGCGACTTCGCGTTCCGGCCGGTGCGGATCAGCGCCCAGGCCCAGATCGCATTGATGACCGTCGCGACGCCGTTGACCGCAAGGCCTTCCCAGGGCTGTTCGAGCGGAGCCGGATGCTGCCAGGACTGCCAGACCTCGTTGAGGATCAGCAGCGCCGCGACGACGATCAGCACGCCTTCCAGCACCGCTGAAAGATACTCGGCCTTGTGGTGGCCGAAGGGATGGTCCTGATCGGCGGGCTTGTAGCTGACCTGGATCGCCCAGAAGGCGGCGGCCGAGGCAATCACGTTGACGATCGATTCCAACGCGTCGGAATAGAGCGCGACGGAGCCGGTGATGTACCAGGCGGCAAGCTTCAAGACGAGCACGACACAGGCGACGACGATCGACCAGAAGGCAAGCCTGGCGACCTTCTCCCGGGTCGCGGCTTTCGCTGCGGCCGCTGTCGTGTCCAGCGTTTGCGCCATCTTTTCTAAGCGGCCTTTTCCTTGGCCTTGCGCGGCAGATGCGCGACGATGTTCTCGATGATGCGCATGCCGGCATTGTGACCGAGCGTCATGATCGATTCCGGATGGAACTGCACCGCCGCGATCGGCTCCTTGCGGTGCTCGAAGGCCATGATGACGCCGTCCTCGGTCTCGGCGGTGACCACGAAACCGTCGGGCAGGCGCACGGGGTCGGCGAAGATCGAGTGGTAGCGGCCGACGGTCACTTCCTTTGGCAGTCCGGAGAAGATGATGCCCGGCTTCGAGACGCGGATGCGCGACGGCTTGCCATGCATGGGGATGTGCAACTGCCGCAACTCGCCGCCATAGGCCTCGGCCAGTGCCTGCAGGCCGAGACAGACGCCGAAGATCGGCAGGTCCCGGGCGCGCGCCTTCTTGATGGTGGCGGCGCAGTCGAAATCCTTCGGCGTGCCCGGTCCGGGCGACAGCACGACGAGATCCGGCTTGAGCCGCTCGAAAACCTCTTCCGGCACCGGCGAGCGCACCGTGGAAACATTGGCGCCGGTCTGCCGAAAGTAGTTGGCCAAGGTGTGGACGAAACTGTCCTCATGGTCGACCAGCAGGATGTTGACACCGTCGCCGACGCGCGCGGTGGTGCGCTCGGTTCCGGTGGCGTTGCCGGTCTTGGCGTCGCGGATGGCGGAGAGCATGGCGGATGCCTTCAGTTCGGTTTCGGCTTCTTCTTCCTCGGGCACGCTGTCGAAAAGCAGCGTGGCGCCGGCGCGCACCTCGGCGATGCCGTCCTTGATGCGGATGGTGCGCAAGGTCAGTCCGGTGTTCATGTCGCCGTTGAAGTTGACCATGCCGACGGCGCCGCCATACCAGGCGCGCGGGCTCTTCTCGTTCTGCTCGATGAAGCGCATGGCCCACAGCTTCGGCGCGCCGGTGACGGTGACGGCCCAGGCGTGTGAGAGAAACGCGTCGAAGGCGTCCATGCCTTCGCGCAGCCGCCCCTCGATGTGGTCGACGGTGTGGATCAGGCGCGAATACATCTCGATCTGGCGGCGGCCGATGACGCGCACCGAGCCCGGCTCGCAGACGCGCGACTTGTCGTTGCGGTCGACGTCCGAGCACATGGTGAGCTCGGATTCATCCTTCTTCGAGTTGAGCAGTTTCAGGATCTGCTCGCTGTCGGAAATGGCGTCGTCGCCGCGCTTGATCGTGCCCGAGATCGGGCAGGTCTCGACGCGGCGGCCGTTGACGCGCACGAACATCTCCGGCGAGGCGCCGATCAGATATTCGTTTTCGCCGAGATTGATGAAGAAGGAATAGGGCGAGGGGTTGATCGACTTCAGCTTGCGCGAGATGTCGGAAGGCTGGGTCTCGCAGCGCTCGTAGAACATCTGTCCAGGCACGACCTCGAACAGGTCGCCGCGCTTGAAGCTCTCCATGGCGCGCCGCACCAGGTTGGCGTATTCGCCCGGCTCGTGGTCGCCGCGCGGCGGGATGCGGTCGGCGGTCTTGAACGGCTCGGCGGTGGCGTCGCGCGGCAAGCCGTCGGTCGAGAAGCCTTCGCCCGAATAGTCGTAGCGGTCGGTCCAGGCCTTGGTCGAATAATGGTCGACGACCAGGATCTCGTCGGGCAGGAACAGCACGAGGTCGCGCTGGCTTTCCTTGCGCTCGAGCTTGTAGTCGACCGGGTCGAACTGGAAGGCCAGGTCGTAGCCGAAGGCGCCGTAGAGGCCGAGATTGGCGTCTTCGGCGGTCTTGAACAGCGCGGTGATGGCGCGCAGCACCGTAAACACCGACGGAACGCGGCTGCGCTCCTCTTCGGTGAAGACGCGGCCGGGTTTCGCCACATCGAGGCGAATGAGCGTCTTCGAGGTCTCGGAGATCGTCACTTCGCTCAAGCTGGCAAGCGCCTTGCCGATCACGGGCAACAGCGCTTCGCCGCGCTTGTTCAGCGCTTCTATGCGCATCGTGCGCCCCCGCGCCGAGATCACCAGCGGCGGATCGATGATGGCCGTATCCCAGCGCGTGTAGCGGCCCGGATATTCGTAGTTGGAGGAAAACACTGCGCCGCGGCGAGAATTCAGGCCGTCGACATAGGCATCGATCGCGCCTTCATAGGGCCTGTCGTGGCGTTCGCGGGTGATCGTCACGCCGCCCGCGGTGACGAAACGCTCCGCCCCGTTGTCCAGAACTTTAGTCGTCATTGCCGTCTCCATCAGCGTTTTGGGCAACGGACCCGGGAATGGCTTTAAAAAACAAATGGCCGCCCGGACATTCCGTTGCGGCCACCCTCTACTTTCACGCGCACACGCACGAACAGGCCGCTGTCAGCGAGCCCACCACCAAACGGTCTTGTTCGAACGCATGTTCATGGCGACTCCCTTAGCGGCGAATGACTGGATCGGCAAGCGGAATCGGGAAACTCACCGGACGACGCAGATCGCCTGCCACCTTCGTGCGCGGCGCGAGAGAGCGGGAGCCCGGTTTCGATATCTCGCGCGGTCCGGTCGAGACAGGCGAGCAACCATTCAGCGCGGCGGGACCGGTGAGGGATCGTGCTTAGGCTCAGCAACTATGAATTTGATCTGCCGGCGACGGCGCCCGTCGCCGCCGGCGACCATGTCCATGTGCACATCTGGAGAGCCTGCGCGGCCTCTGATCCGAGGCGCTCATCGATGGATGAGACCCTCAGTCTTCCAGCGTGCCGGAGCGCGCGTCGCTGCTCCTGGTGTCGCCGGCGAGCTTCAGAAGATCCTCGCCGGCGCGGATGATGCGGCGCGCGCGGCGGGTCAGGATGAAGCCTGATTGCGGGGCAAACACTTCCGTGCGGCCGCCAGCCTCGCCGGGCGCATGGACGATCGTCGCCAGCCTGTCGCCTTTCTTGACGCGGTCGCCGGGCTTGACGTCGTAGAGGATCGCGCCGGCCCTGGGCGAAGGCATCATGTCGATGTTTTCCAGCGGTACGACAGGGCCGGAAAATTTCTCGAATTTCGGTACGGACGGGTCCCGAACGACGCCCCGCGTCACCAGCAGTCGGTAGAGTCCTGTCGCATCGGCCGCGGCCAGGGCGCCATCGACGTCGAGTATGCCGCGATATTCGACCGTGGTGACGGCGCGGCGGTCGAAGCGCGCGACGCTCGCTGGCACGTTCTGATAGGGCATGATCGAGGCGCTTTCGAAGGTGCCGGTGTTGTCCTCACTCCACAGCAGGACGGCTTCGGCGCCCATGGCGGCCGCGCAGTCGGCCATATGCGGCCACAGGCTGGTGTGGATGTAGAGATAGGCAAGGCCTTCGTCGTCGCAGTGGAGGTCAAGGACGATGTCGTTGCCGAGGGAGAACTGGACGAGCCGGTTCTTCAGCCGGCGATCGGCGCCGCCGAGGCTGACATCGGGCAACAGCCTGGCGTCGGGCGCGGCAAGCAACGGAAAGGAGCGGTTGAAGTTGGTCCGGGTGCCGAGATTGAAGCGGCCCTGATGCTCGCCGAAATGATATTGCGCGCGGCCGATCGGATTGGCCCAGGGCACGATGGTGATCGGACCCTTGATGCGGCCCTCGGCCTCCGCCTTGGCCAGCATCGGCATCAGCGCGTCGACGGCGACGACGCCCGGCAGCTCGCCGGCATGCAGCGCCGCCTGCAGATAGGCGGAAGGAGCCGCCTTGTCCTTGCCCTCGAAGCGCAGGACCGGAAATTCGTAAGCGACACCCTCGCTGTCGCCGGCGATGCGCTCGATCGTCTTCTGCATGGGATACCTCCGCGTGAAGAGGTTTCACCCATGCATTTTTGCAATCGGGCTGTCGAGTGGTCCAGCCGGGCCGTGCTGTCGGGGCAGGGTGGCTACGGCGAAGACGCCAAGCCTTGCTACGGCGAAGACGCCGAGCCTTATTCAGCCGGTTGTGGCTGCAGGACCGTGCGGCGGTCGAGCGCCTGCGACAGCACGGCCACGGCGACGGCCAGAAGCGCGAGCCCCGCGCCCACCAGCGGCAGGTTGGCGTAGGATACGCCCCAGGAGATGGCGAGGCCGCCGATCCAGGCGCCGCCGGCATTGCCGACATTGAAGGCGCCCTGGTTGAGCGTGGCGGCAAGGTTCGGTCCTTCGGCAGCCGCTTCGACGACGCGTATCTGCAAAGGCGGCACGACGATGAAGATCAGCATGCCCCACAGGAAGACGATGGCGACAGCCACGCTTGCGATGGCGCCGAGCTCGGTAAAGACGACGAAGAGCAGGGCCATGGCGAGCAGCGTGGCGATCACCGTCGGCATCAGCTTCCAGTCCGCCAGCCTGCCGCCGATGATGTTGCCGATGGTCATGCCGGCACCGAACAAGAGCAGCACCCAGGTGACGGTCGCCGTCGACAGGCCGGAGACGTCGGTGAGGTAAGGCTTGATGTAGGTGAAGACGGCGAACAGGCTGGCGGAGGCGAGCGAGGCGATCAGCATCGCCAGCCAGACCTGCAGCTTGCCGAGCACGCGCAACTCGCCGACCAGGCCGCCGCCGCTGGGCTCGGCGACATCCGACGGCACCAGCCAGGCGATGGCCGCGACCGAGATGAGGCCGATGCCGACGACGGCGAGGAAAGTCGCACGCCAGCCGAAGGCTTCGCCGAGCGCCGTGCCGGCGGGAACGCCGAGGATGTTGGAGAGCGTCAGGCCGGCAAACATCAGCGCAATCGCGCTCGCCCGCTTGTTGCGCGGCGCGAGGCTCGCTGCAACGACGGAGCCGATGCCGAAGAAGGCGCCGTGGCCGAAAGCGGTGAAGACGCGCGCCGCCATCAGCAGCCAGTAGTTCGGCGCGATGGCGCAGAAGAGGTTACCGATGACAAAGAGGGTGGCGAGGCCGACAAGCACCGGCTTGCGTGGCAGGCGGGCGGTTGCCATGGCGACGATCGGCGCGCCGAAGACGACGCCCAGCGCATAGCCGGTTACCAGAAGGCCAGCGGACGGGATCGAGACGCCGAGGTCGGCCGCGACTTCCGGCAGCAGGCCCATGATGACGAATTCGGTGGTGCCGATGCAGAAGGATGCAATGGCGAGCGCTAGGATCGGCAGCGGCATGGGATGTCCGGACTGAATCGGTTCAAAATTTAGACTGGCGCTGGATATGCCCGGCGCACAAGCGCCATTGTTGCAACGCAGCAATGCAGAAACGGAAGAGCGCCCGGCTGGGCTCAGAGACCTTTGTTTCACGGCTACGGCGAAGTCGCCGAGCCTGACCGCTTCGCACTTTTCCTGGACTTGCTCTAAGCCAGCGGCTTCAGCTCCTGGGCAATGGTCGGCAGCAGCTCCGAGACGGTGGGGTGGATGTGCATGGCGCGCGCCAGCGTCGAGATCGGTGCCTTGGCATACATGAGGTCGAGCACGCAGTGGATAGCCTCGTCGCCGCCCGGTCCGAGCACCGAGCAGCCGAGGATTTCGCCGGTGTCGGCATCGGCCAGGATCTTCATGAAGCCTTGCGTCTCGCCTTTTTCGACCGCGCGGCCGACACGCGTCATCGGCCGCTGTCCGACCAGCGCGCGGCGGCCGGATTTCTTCACGGCGGCTTCCGTCATGCCGCAGCGCCCAAGCGGCGGATCGATATAGAGCGCATAGGCTTCGATGCGGTCGCTGACCTTTCGCGGATCGTTGTCGAGCAGGTTGGCGGCGACGATCTCGAAGTCGTTGTAGGAGGTATGGGTGAAGGCGCCCTTGCCGTTGCAGTCGCCCATCGCCCAGATGCCGGGCACATTGGTGCGCAACTGGTCGTCGACGACGACGAAGCCGCGCTGATCGACCGCGACGCCGGCCTTGTCGAGGCCGAGATCGTCGGTGTTCGGAACGCGCCCCAGTGCCAGCAGCACATGTGAGCCGATGGCCGGCGGCTTATCGGCGGAGAAGGTGACGGCGATGTCGCTGCCCTGTTTGGCGAAGCTTATATCGTCAGCGCCGACATGAACGGCGATGCCTTCGTTTTCGAGGATGGACAGGATGGCCGCGGACGTGTCCTCGTCCTCGCGGCCGGTCAGCCGCGGCGCCTTCTCGATCACCGTGACTTCGGAGCCGAAGCGGCGGAACATCTGCGCGAATTCGAGCGAGATGTAGCTGCCGCCGACGACGATCAGATGGCTGGGCAGCACATCGAGGTCCATCATCGAGGCATTGGTGAGATAGGGTACGTCGTTGACGCCGGGCAGGTTGGGCACCGAGGCGCGGCCGCCGGTGTTGAGGAAGATCTTTGGCGCGGTCAGAAGTTGGTCGCCGACGCGCACGGTGTCGGCGGATTCGAAACGCGCATGGCCGCGATAGAGCGTGCAGCCCTTCATGCCGGCGATCCATTTTTCGAGATTGCCGCGGGCGTCGTTGGTGACCTTGTCCTTGCGCGCCTTGATCCGCTCGTAATCCACGCCGACGGGGCCCGAGAGCGCGACACCGTAGTCGGCGGCGCGGCGGGCGAGATGCGCGGCATAGGCGCTCGCCACCATCGTCTTGGTCGGCATGCAGCCGGTGTTGACGCAGGTGCCGCCGATGAACTTGCGCTCGACCAGCGCGACCTTCATGCCGGCGGCCTCGAGCCGGCCGACAAGCGGCGGGCCGGCCTGGCCGGCGCCGATGACGATGGCGTCGAAGCTTTTTGCGCTCATGCGACCGCCGCCACGATGAGCAGCCCGCCGATGATCGCCACCGCGTCCTCGATGAAGGCGGCGGGCGGATCCTTGCCGAAGGCGGCGGCCAGCCGGCCGCGCGCTTCGGCGCCGCCCAGCGTGCCGATCACCGCGCCGATCGCGCCCGCGACCAGGCCGCCGATGGTGGCGCTGGCGGTCGCGCCGATGACTGCGCCGCAGAAGGCGCCGGTCACGATGCGGGTGCCGAATTGCTGCGGCACTTTCCGGCTCGGTGTCGACGGCAGCTGATCGGTGACCAGCTCAACGATTGCCAGGATGGTGAAGATGCCGACGGCAATCCAGTGACCCATGAAGCTCGCCCAGGTGCCTGCGACCGGGAGCCAGCCGAGATAGGAACCCCAGGCGACGGCGGCGGGCGCGGTCATGGCGCGCAGGCCGGCAATGACGCCTATCAGCAGTGCAAGAATGTAAAGCATGATCGCCCCCTCAAAGAGACCCTCGTACAGTCTCGCAACGGCAGGCTAGCATAAGCCAAGCGTTTGGCTACGGGGCTTTTGTCAGACGATCGATTATGCTTTGGCGATTATGCTTTGGCAGCAGACGAAACCTGGAGGTGCCACCATGACGACAAGCGAACGCATGAAGATGGCGGCGGGCGAATGGTACACCTGCATCGACGATGAGCTGGAGACGTTGCGCGTTGCCGCGCGCGATGCGGTGTTCGAGCACAACGGCCTGCCGCCCCGGCGGCGCGGCAATATCGCTCCGGCCTTGCGGGCGCTGCTCGGCGGCGCGGGCGAGGGGGCTCGCATCGAGGCGCCGTTCCATTGCGCCTATGGCTTCAACCTGTTCCTCGGCGATGGCGTCTTCCTCAATGCCGCCTGCACCATCCTGGACACCGCGCCGGTGCGCATCGGCAAGGGATCGCTGCTTGGGCCCAATGTGCAGATCTACTGCGCCGAGCATCATCGCGAGGCCTCCGGCCGGCTGGCCGGACTGGAGATCGCCAGGCCCGTGACGATCGGCGACAATGCCTGGATCGGCGGCAGCGCGGTCATCCTCGCCGGCGTCAGCATAGGCGAGGGCGCCATCGTTGGCGCGGGTGCGGTGGTGACGCGCGACGTGCCGGCGAACACCACCGTCGTCGGCAACCCGGCGCGAGGCGTTGCGCCTCGCTGAGCGCACTGCGGTTCGAGCGTTCCGGTATGCTGTTCTATGCGCTTCCTGACGGAAAACCGTCGCGCAGGGTTCCTGGAATTGCTGTGGCGCAAGCAAACCGGATCGTCGCTTCGAAACCGTCTTCGCGGCCCGATGCCGGCGAATTCAGGCTCAGTGCCGCGCCAATCTGCTGTAGGATCTTGCCGACGATCGCCAGGCCGAGACCCGAGCCGCCAGAAGGCGTCGTTCCGCGTTCGAAGCGTCTCAGCAGCTTGTCGGGCGCCGGCACGACGGGACCTTCATTGATCACGCTCAACCCCGCGCTGTCGTCGACCCGTATCACCACCGTTCGACCCTGGGCGCCGTGTCGAAGGGCGTTTTCGATCAGGTTGCGCGTCACGATCGCCAGCGCGTCGGGATCGATGGCCACCTCCACCGTGCCTTTTGACGGCCTTTCGAGGCTCAACCGGGATTTGTTCTCGGCATGCTGTTCGAAATCCGCGACCACAAGCGCAACCACTGCGCCCAGATCAGCCGATTTTCCGGCGGCAATTCCGGCATCGGCGCGCGCCAGTTGCATGAGTTTCTCCGAAAGGTTGGACAGGCTGACGAGCGCCGCCTTGATCTGTCGCGGGCGCTTCATACCCGCATCGTCGGTTGCCTCGGCGATCATCCGCTCGGCCTGGGCCAACGCTCCGGCGATCGGAGTGCGCAGTTCGTGGGCGGCGTTGGCGGTGAATTCCTTTTCGGCTTCCATTGCCATGTGGAGCCGCCGCATCAGCCTGTTGACCGACTTGGCGATTGCCGCGAGCTCGATGGGGAGATGCTCGGTGTCGATCGCGGCGAGATTGTCGCCATCGCGGGCGCTGATGTCGGCACGCAGCTTTCCGATCGGGCGCATGAACCGTGTCAGGGTCAGCCAGGCAAGTATCGCGCTGAGCGGTGTCAGGGCAATCATCGGCACGAGGAAGCCGGCGGCGGCTTCCAACGTCTCTTCGTTGCGGCGCTCGTCGCTCTCGGCGACCTGGACGAACAAGGTGCCGCTTACCGCCGGCTCGGTGTAGACGCGCCATCCCGCCTCTTGCGAGAAGCCTCGCGTGAGCCCGGTCGTCAGCGGAGTGGCTGGCGCGCCGTGGGAATGGAGCATTATCCGACCCTGGCTGTCCCGCACCTGGTAGATCAGCCGTTGGCCATCTTCTTGCGAGACGGCCTCCGCCAGTTCGCGCGGAGGCTGAAGCGTTTCGCGTCCAAAGAGGTCGTCAATGACGAGCGGCAGCAACCTGCGGGCCGCCTCCTGCATCGAATTGTCCATGGCCTCGTTGATTTCGCGATGAAGCGTGAAGGTTCCGGTGGCGGCTGCCACAACTCCAAACATGACGGTTACGATGATCAACGAGGCGACCAGCCGTCCGACAAGGCTGAATCGCCAGCTCATCGGGCCACTAGGCGATAGCCAAGCCCCCTCACGGTCGAGATCACGTCGCGGCCGAGTTTTCTGCGCAGGCGGCTCACATAGACCTCGACGGTATTGCTCTCCACCTCGGCGCCAAAAGCGTAAAGCGCGTCCTCTACCTGACCCTTGCTGACCGTGACGCCTGGCCGGCCGAGAAATTGTTCCAGCACGGTCCATTCGCGGGCGGTCAACTGGATCTCCTTGCCGCCGACCAGCACGCGGCGATGGGCAGTGTCGACCTCGACCGGCCCGATCCGGATGAGCGGGTTGGGGTTCCCGACATAGCGGCGCGCCACCGCCGCCAGGCGGGCGGACAATTCGCCCAGATCGAATGGCTTGACCAGATAATCGTCCGCACCGGAATTCAACCCGTCTATCCTGTCCGAGAGCTGATCGCGAGCAGTGAGGATTATGACCGGAGTGCGGTGGCCGTCGCGGCGGAAAACCTTGAGGAATTCCAGGCCCTTGCCGTCCGGCAAATGCAGATCGAGCAGCATCAGCTGATACGTCACGACACGCAAATGCTCACGGGCTTCCTCAAGTGTGCCGCTCCAATCGACGGCATGGCCATCGGCGGCCACGTGGTCGCGCACGGCTTCACCCAGCACGCGATCATCCTCGATCAACAGAACACGCACGCCGCCTCCGCAGCCTAACCATCCGTCCCATGCAGAACGATACTGACAGTAGCCTGAACGCCAGTCCCATCAATCGGCGCGTCTGCTCTCCAAGTGCGGCATTTGCAAGAACCGGCCGGCGTTCAGGCTGCTGTCAGCTTTCGGTCGCAGGTTTTTCGGCATCGGAATCAACCGATGGAGAAACCGATATGAGAACAATCGTGCTGACCGCGCTGGCGCTGGGCCTGGCCGCGCCGGCCTTCGCAGCAGACCGATGCAACGTGCCGACCGACCAGTGGCAGCCGCGCGAGGCATTGCAGAAGAAGCTGGAAGGAGAGGGCTGGAAGGTCCGCAGCATCAAGACCGAAAACGGCTGCTATGAAGCCAAGGCGGTCGACGCCAGCGGCAAGAGGCTGGAAGGCGTGTTCAATCCCAAGACGCTGGAGTCGGTCGGCGCCGATTCCGACGACGGTTGATCGCCATGAACGCCACCGTTTCGACACGGGAAACCTCGGTCAGGGTCTGGAGCTCCTATGTTCGCCTCTTCCACTGGTCGCTGGTTCTGTGCATTGCCGTGGCGTGGCTTTCTTCCGGGGAAATCATGAAGGTGCACGAACTGGCCGGCTATTGCGCCGGAGTCCTGATCGCCTCGCGCCTGATCGCGGGGCTGGCCGGGTCCGGGTATACGCGCTTCGATCAATTCGTGCGCGGACCGCGCATGGTGCGATCGTATCTCGCCGACGTGGCGCATGGCCGTGAGAGGCGATATCTCGGGCACAACCCTGCTGGCGGCGCCATGGTGCTGGCGCTTGTGATTTGCATCGCGGGAATTGCGCTGACCGGATGGATGCAGACCGCCGACGCCTGGTGGGGCGTTGCCTGGGTTGAGGACACGCACAAGGTTCTGGGCAATGGTATCCTGGTGCTGATCGGCCTTCATGTCGGCGGCGTGGTTCTGGCAAGCCTGCGCCATGGCGAGAACCTGGTTCGGGCGATGGTCACCGGCCGGAAGCGCGCGCCATCGCCGCAAGACGTTGCCTGAAGAATGAGACTGGGGAATGCAAGGGGCGCCGCGTCGACGTGGTGCCCTTTGCTGTTCTCAAGACGCGTGCTTCATGTGCTCGTCCTGATCGACCCGACCCGAAAACTCGCGCCTGTACCGCATCGGCGAGGTTCCGAGCCGTGCGGCGAAATGCTGGCGCAGCGACGTGGCGCTGCCGAAGCCCGCTTCGAAGGCCACCATGTCCATCGATTTGTCCGTCTGCTCCAGCAGCCTTTGCGCAAGTGCCACGCGCTGGTCGGCGAGCCAGTCGCCGAAACTGGTGCCGATCGAGTTCTGGAAGCGGCGGGTGAAGGTGCGGCGCGTGAGGCCAGCCCTATCGGCGACGCTGTCGAGACAGTGCGTTTCGCCGAGCGTTGCCCGCACCTGGTCGAGAGCGCGCGTGAACCGGTCCGCGTTCGGCGTCGGCGCAAGCGGACGCTCGATGAACTGTGCCTGTCCGCCTTGGCGGTGCGGGGAGAGCACAACATGGCGGGCAAGCCGAAGGGCGGCCTCCGCGCCATAGCGGGCGCGCACGATGTGCAGGCAACAGTCTAGCCCGGCGGCGACGCCGGCCGACGTGATGATGTCGCCGTCGTCGACATAGAGCACGTCCGCGTCGATCGCGAGATCGGGATGCAGCGCCTGCAACCGGTCGGTATAAGCCCAATGGGTGGTCGCCTTGCGCCCGGCCAGCAATCCGGCGCCGGCAATGGCGAAGGTGCCGAGGCACAAGCCGACGATCAGCGCGCCGCGCCGATGCGCGCGTCGCAGCGCATCCTTGAACGGCGCGGCCAGCGGAGCCTCGAGATCCTTCCAGCTCGGAATGATGACGATGTCGGCCTCGTCGAGCGCCGAAAGTCCATGCGGCACCAGGATGCTCAGCCCGGCATCGGTATGAATGGGTCCCTCCTCCATCGCGCAGACGCGGAAGTCGAAGCGCGGCAGCCCGAGCTTGGTGCGGTCCGCGCCGAACACCAGGCACGGCACGGAGAGATGAAATGGGCTGATGCCGTCGAAGGCGACGGCGGCGATGATCGGGTTCTTCATGACAAATATCGTTCCGTTGAGAGTCGAATGTCCCAATTCTTTCGAATGATGTCAATCGGGCCACTTTCTGGAGCCGAACCAGCCGACTAGCTTTGACCCATCAACACGATCGAAAGGAACCGCCATGTCAGCTCCAGCCACCCAGCCACGCCGCGCGCTTGTCGTCGTCGATGTTCAGAACGACTACAATGGCGGCAATCTCGCCATCCAACATCCGCCATTCACCGAGACGGTCGCCAATGTTGCGCGCGCCATGGATGCCGCCGCGGCGGCCGGCATCAAGATCGTCGTCGTCAGGCAGATGGCGCCCGAGACCTCGCCGATCTTCGCCAAGGGCAGCCATGGCGGCGAGCTGCATCCCGAGATCGCCAGGCGCGGCCGCGACCACTATGTCGAAAAGACGCTGCCTTCGGCCTTCACCGGCACGGATCTCGAAGCCTGGCTGCGCGCCAACGCCATCGATACGATCGCGGTCGTCGGTTACATGACCCACAATTGCGATCTGTCGACCATCATCCACGCTGTTCATATGGGCTTTGCCGTCGAGTTCCTTTCCGATGCCAGCGGCTCGGTGCCCTATGCCAACAGCGCCGGCTATGCATCGGCCGAGGACATCCACCGGGTGGTGAGCGTCGTCTTGCAGTCGCGCTTCGCCGCGGTGCTGAAGACCGCCGAGTGGATCGATTGCCTGAAGACCGGCGCCCTGCCTGAGCGCGACACGATCTATGCATCGAACCAGCGTGCCTTGCAGCGTAATGCCGCCTAGCTTGAACCGCTTTCGAACGGCAAGGCGCCGCCTGGATGCGGCGCCTTCTTGGCGCGCCAACTATCCAGCAGAGCGTGAGCCATTTCACGGACGTCGCTCCGGTATTTTCGGAAAGTCACCGCGCATGTGAGTAAGCGCGGTTGGCTTTTTGGGGGCTGGATTGAAGGCGCGCGTTGCACGAACCATGGTCGTCCTGGCCCTCGCCGTCGGCGCGGCGCTGCTGCCATGGCCCGCTCTTGCGCAAGTCCCGCCGCATGCGCCGGGGACGATCTGCTTCACCCAATTCTTCTGGTGCTGGGCGCAGCCGCCCGGACCGCCCGGCTATCCCTGCGGATGCCCGTCGCAATATGGCTTCGTGCCGGGCTATCTGGGCTAGTCGTCGGGGGAAGCGATGACGACGTCCCACGATCCTCTTGTCTCAGGGTTGCTCGCCGACGCAAAGCTGGTTGCCGGCTACGGCCGCTACGGCGTGTTCAAGGACAGCGCCCTCTTCGCCGCCATCGGCGATGCGGAAAAGCTCAATGACGCGACCGCAAGCCAGCCCGAGGTCGTCAAGCTTCAGACAGTGTTCAACGACTGCTCCAACACCGTGCCGTTTTCCACGCTGGCCGCGCTCCGCACCGGCTGGTCGCCCGGCGACATGTCGCGGCGGACCGCGCTGGCAACCTATTTTCTGATCGCCCTGTCGGTGACGATGATGATCATCATCGGCAAGCTGACCTATGTCTACAACAGGGGCGTTTCGATCAATGCGGAACTGCAGGAGATCGATAACAACGATTTCAGCGCCCGGTTCGGACAGTCGATCCGGCAGGTCTGGGCGACGAAGAAGCAATTGAGCTCGGCCGCCGCCCAGCAGGCGTCGGCGACCGATCTGACGCTTCTCAAGGATGCTTACTACAATTCCGTCGACAGCCTGCATTCGCTCGATCAACGTTTTTCCTCGCTGCTGGTGCGGGCGCAGGGATTCATGACACAGGAAGCGCCATTCCCGCTCTGGGGCATGCAATGGGCCTATTGCAAGCTTTCGGCTTCGTCGGCCAAGGCGGGCGCGCCAATCGATTTCTCCAACCCCCGGCAGATGGCCATAGATCAGTTCTGCGGTCAGCAAATCGCGCTGGCGCAACAGCAAAGCGGGGCCGGGAACAGCCAGCCGCTCAAGCAGTCGGATTTCGATTGCAAGAACAACGGCAATACCGAAGGCGGCACGCAAGCCGTAAGCGCCACCGGCATCGCCGGCCAGGCCGAAGATGTGAACGCCGATTTCGATGAGGCGACGCGCGATCTGCAGTGCGAAGGCGTCATCACCATCACGCCGAATTCGATTTCGACGCTGACACTGCAGGCCAAGACGCTCAGCGAGGTCCTCAGCCCCTATGCGCTGTGGATCCTGCCCGCGCTTTACGGCGCGCTTGGCGGCATCATGTTCCACATGCGCATGATCCTGAACCCGCTTTTGCCCAATCCGTCGCTGTCCCGGCTCATTCACCGCATCGCGCTCGGCGGGCTTGCCGGCATGATCCTCGCCTGGTTCATGGCGCCGGGGACCAAGCTCGGCGGCGAGGTGACCGGCATAGGATTCAGCCTGTTCACCTTCGCTTTCTTGTTCGGCTTCAGCCTCGATATCTTCTTCGCCATCCTCGACCAGTTCGTCTCGATGTCGGTCGCCGGCATCAAGAAGTTCGGCTCGCCCACGGTGGCATGAAGGCCGGCGAAACAAAAAGGGCGCCGCGATGAGGCGGCGCCCTTGGTCGTTCAATTCGAACGAAGTTTTAGAACAGGCCCTCGATCTGGCCGGCCTCGTTCAAGAAGATCTTTTCCGAAGACGGCGCCTTGGGCAGGCCGGGCATGGTCATGACCTCGCCGCAGATGATGACGACGAAGCCGGCGCCGGCCGAGAGCCTGACCTCGCGCACCGGCACGGTGTGGCCAGTCGGCGCGCCGCGCAGGTTCGGGTCGGTCGAGAAGGAATACTGAGTCTTGGCCATGCAGACCGGCAGATTGCCGTAGCCGGCTTCTTCCCACGCCTTGAGCTGATCGCGCACCGACTTGTCGGCGATCGCTTCCGAGCCGCGATAGATACGCTGGACGATGGTGTTGATCTTCTCGAACAGCGGCATGGCGTCGGGATAGAGCGGCGCGAACTGGGAGGCGCCGGATTCGGCGAGCGCCACCACCTTGTTAGCAAGGTCTTCGATGCCGGCCGAACCGTTGGCCCAGTGCTTGCACAGGATCGCCTCTTCGCCCATCGAGGCGACATAGTCCTTCATCGCCTGGATCTCGGCCTCGGTGTCGGAATAGAAGTGGTTGATGGCAACCACAGCCGGCACGCCGAACTGGCGGATGTTCTCGATGTGACGGCCGAGATTGGCGCAGCCCTTCTTGACCGCCTCGATGTCTTCCTTGCCGAGGTCTTCCTTCTTGACGCCGCCATTCATCTTCATGGCGCGCACGGTCGCGACGATGACCGCAGCGGACGGCTTCAGGCCCGCCTTGCGGCATTTGATGTCGAAGAACTTTTCCGCGCCGAGGTCCGCGCCGAAGCCGGCTTCGGTGACGACATAGTCGGCGAGCTTGAGCGCCGTCGTGGTGGCGACGACGGAGTTGCAGCCATGCGCGATGTTGGCGAACGGGCCGCCATGCACGAAGGCCGGGTTGTTCTCCAGCGTCTGCACCAGGTTGGGCTGCATGGCGTCCTTCAACAGCACCGCCATGGCGCCGTCGGCCTTGAGGTCGCGGGCATAGACCGGCGATTTGTCGCGGCGGTAGGCGACGATGATGTCGCCGAGGCGCTTCTCAAGGTCCTTGAGGTCGGTGGCCAGGCACAGGATCGCCATCACTTCCGAGGCGACAGTGATGTCGAAGCCGGCTTCGCGCGGATAGCCGTTGGCGACGCCGCCGAGCGAGCAGATGATCTCGCGCAGCGCCCGGTCGTTCATGTCCATGACGCGGCGCCAGGCGACGCGGCGGGTGTCGATGCCGAGTTCGTTGCCCCAGTAGATGTGGTTGTCGATCAGCGCCGAGAGCAGATTGTGCGCGGTGGTGATGGCGTGGAAGTCGCCGGTGAAATGGAGGTTCATGTCCTCCATCGGCACGACCTGCGCGTAGCCGCCGCCGGCGGCGCCGCCCTTGACGCCGAAATTCGGGCCGAGCGAGGCTTCGCGGATGCAGATGATCGCCTTCTTGCCGATGCGGTTCAGGCCGTCGCCGAGGCCGACGGTGGTGGTGGTCTTGCCTTCGCCGGCCGGCGTCGGGTTGATGGCGGTGACCAGGATCAGCTTGCCGTCCTTGTTGCCCTTGACCGACTTGATGAACTCGGCCGAGATTTTTGCCTTGTCGTGGCCGTAGGGCAGAAGGTGTTCGGTCGGAATGCCGATCTTGGCGCCGATCTCCTGGATTTGTTTTTTCTTGGCGGCGCGCGCGATCTCGATGTCGGACTTCACTTCGGCCATGACGGCTTTCCTCTGGATTGGGCGTTGGAAGGGACTGTTTTGATCAATTGTGCATGTTTGGAACGCCGCACGGGCGCAAGGGTGTTTTCTAACCCTGTCGCTGCCTGGGCGTCAACTTTCATGCAACTATGTTTCCTGTAAAGAAAGAATATTGCTGTTCCCGGTGCGACCCTGTTCGGGTCTTCGACCCCAGTCGTTTGCGGCGTATAGAAGCCAGAGCGAAGGCCGTTCCGCCGTCTCAAAACAGCCGCTGAATACGCGAAAAGCGACAGAAGCGACGGCGCAAATCCACCATCCCTGTCTTGGCCGAAGAGGCTGCTACTGCGTCAGCACGTTGCTGATCTCGACCATGTTGGAGCGCACCCGCAGGATGTAGAAACCCATCGTCGTCAGATGCGTCGGCAGGAGCCAGCCATCCTCGCGGCCATTGGCGATGATGAAGGGCTGGATGCGCAGCGCCGAGACGAATTGCTGGTCCATCGTGTCCCACAGATTCTGCAGGTGCTTTTCCTTGATCACATCCTCGAAGTCGGCCTGGGCGCCCCTCATCAGGCCGTAATAGGCGTAGAGCTGGCCATAAGCGAACCAGAAGCGGTCGTCGGCGCGGGTATCGAACCAGCCATTGTTGTGGTTTTCGGCGCGTTCCTTCAGGATGGCCGAGGTCGAGCCGATGTCCGAAGCGATGCGGTCGATATATTGCTTCAGATTGTCGGCGCGGGCGTCGAAGGTCGCCTGGCAGGTGGCGAGACGGGCGTTGAAGGAGCGCAGCTTGCGCACAGCGTCGCGATAATAGCTCGGCGTCGGCGTCTTGGGGCCGAACGGGTTCAGGCCGAAATACCAGGTGTATTCGTCGAACTGCAGATTGCCGCGCGCGTCCTGCAGGTCGGCGTCGATCTGCGAGGTCGTGCGCACGCGGCCGAGATTGTCGGCAAGCTCGGTCGCGGTGCGCCGCACCGCCTGGTTGATGCCGCGCTGGAAGGACGCCTTGTTGTCCATCCAGGGCGTGTTGTCCCAATCGATGCCGAATAGGCCGAGCTTGTAGAGGATCATCGACGAGATCCAGGCATTCTGGTTGACGTTGAAGTCCGTCAGATCGGCGGCAACCTGGGCGATGGCGGAGTTGCCGCAGGTCTTGGCCGTATCGGTGCCGCTGCCGGCCGAAACCTGCTCGCCCGCCGACACGTTCCGCTTCTCGAACGTGTAGGTGTCGGGATAGTTCGGGTTGAAATTGTTCCACCACTGGGTAGCGTAGAAGAAATTGGCGTAGAGGCCGATCAGCACCAGGAGGGCAAGACCGACCACGGCCTTCAGAATCCAGCCGCGTTGCCCGTACCAGCGGCCGACCCACATGAATGGCCACAGGATGACGCCGATGACGAAGCCGATGCCGCGGCCGATCCACTGGAATATCTGGGTGAAGAAGTTCACGATCGGGTCGAGCATAGCTGTGGCACCCCCTAGCATGATGCCAAAAAGTTGCAGACTTTTTGGATAACATCATGCGCCAAAACAACAAGTTAGAACGAAATGACGGCTCATTTCGCTCTAGTCAGTCAGGCCGTAAAGGCGCGCGCGGAACGCCGCCTTTTCCTTCAAATATGTGGTTTTCAGAACGTCCACAACATGGCTTCTCCAGGCGTCGCTGAAGCCGTCATAGTCCTTGTAGAAACCCGGCTTGTTGAAGACGTAACGCGAAACGAAGTCCTGCGGCACGAAATCCGAGATCAACTGGTTGGTCAGCCAGGCATCGGGATGGTCGGGCTTGGCGCGCACGACCAGGAATCGCTGGCGCGGCGGCACATCCTCGATCTTGAGATGGCCGAACTGGGCGATTTCGCGCTTGGCGGCATTGAGGAAGGGAAAGTTCCCGTCCTGGGCGATCAGATCGGCATGGCCGTGGATCCAGGTCTGCAGCCACACCTTGTCGACATCGGTCAGATTGCGGTTGGGCTCGGCGTCGCGGATCAGTGCGCGCACGACCATTTCTGCGCGATGCTCGAGATAGCCGGAAGCCTCGATCCATGAGGCGCGCGGCAGGTCGAGCCGGCCGGTGGCGGCCAGGAAGCGGAACACCTTGTCGGCGTCGTTGATCGACAGATAGCTTACCTGCCAGGGGCGCGAGCGGCGGAAGCCGGGGGCGGCTGGATCGCTGATCACCGTCGTCATATCGGGGTCGACGAAGACGTAGAGCCCGCCGAAATGGCTGGTCCAGTAGGCGTTGTGACGGAAGATAACCTGGTCCGGCACCAGCGCGTTCTCGCGGATGTCGCCGCAGACCTTGGCAAGATCGACCATGCGCTGGAGCATGGCGTTGTCGCGCCAGGCGTCGGGCTCCTGCTTCAGCCGGTCGACCAGCTTGCCGAGCTCGGCCGCCTTGCCGAGCACGTCCTCGGCCGAGAGTACCTTGAACTCGACCTGGTTGATCGACAGCAGGTCCTCGATGTCGTTGACCTTGGGAACCGAGTCCTCGATCTCGCCGTAGATCACGTCCTTGATGGTCAACGCGTCGATGGCGCGCTGGTTCTTCGACATGAACTCGAACATCAGCTGCGAGGTGTTGGAGAAGGCGGTATGCACCACCGGCAGGTCGATCTGCGACGGCGTCAGGATGATGAAGCGGCGGTTGACCTCGTTGGGGTCGAGATAGTCATAGTCGCCGCATTCCTCGGCGATCTCCGGCGAGAAGCCGGTGCGGTCGATCTGGAAGCTTGCGAGCTTGGTGGGCTCGAGGCCGAAGGCGGCAAGCGCCTTGTTGTAGCGCTGGATGAGGTGCGGCTCGTCGATGGTGAGCAAGCGGCCGTAGATCAGCTCGTTGTCGCGCAGAAGATCGGGCTTTTTGGCGGCGGGCGGCGCAGCCGCCGCCGGCGAAGGCTTACGCATTCCACGAGCCCTTCTTCTTCAATTCCTCCATCTCGCGCGCCGCCCGCTCGCGCAGCCTTGCGTCGCGCAGGAGCTTCTCCACCGCGGCATCGTCGGACTTGTCGGAATAACGGAACTCGGAATCGGCGTAGCGGTTGATCTCCTGCATGACCATGTCCATCGAGAATGGTCCGCGCAGTTCCTCGATCATCGCCTTCTTGTCGTCGTAGCTCTTGTGCATGAA
This sequence comes from Mesorhizobium sp. B3-1-9, assembly GCF_006439595.1. NCBI lineage: Bacteria > Pseudomonadati > Pseudomonadota > Alphaproteobacteria > Hyphomicrobiales > Phyllobacteriaceae > Mesorhizobium > Mesorhizobium sp. B3-1-9. The sequence continues at coordinate 76,616 of NZ_VFTJ01000013.1, read as the reverse complement.
GGCTTCCGGCTTCTCGAACCAGTCGTCCGGCAGCTCGATATCCATGGCGCGCATCTTGATGGCATCGGTGACGTTCTTGATCGCGCGGCCGGTGAAGCGCGGCTCGGCGTCCTTGATCATATGCAGGTAGGTGCCGACATCGGCCATGGTCTTGGGCGCGCCGTTCTCCTTCATGTAGCGCTCATAGACCTTCATCAGCCCGTCTTCCCGCGGCTTCTCATGCTCTTCATAGGCCTCGCTCACCGCACGCTGGATCTCCTGCGCGGCATAGAGCTCGTGCTCGCCGAGCGGGATCTTGTGGTTCTTGCCGGCAAGCAGCACGAAGATGTCGATATAGTCGTCGCGGGTCTGCGGGCCGTCGACCAGCCATCGGGCGCCGGCGCGCTGGCGCAGCGCATCGTCGACATTTTCCGGATAGTTGGAAAACATGCCGAAGGAGCAGTTGCCGCGCACGACCGTCGAGGCGCCGGCGAAGGCGTCCATCAGCACGCCGGTGATCTCCTGCTGGCCGGCCGAGGCGCGGTCGTCGGAACGGCGCGCCGCCACCTGGTCGATGTCGTCGATGGTGCCGAAGCCGATGACGCGCGGATTGAGCACGTTGTTGATGAACTGGCGGCAGTTCTGGCCGGACTTGCCCTGATAGGACGAGATCTGGTCGACGCCGAAATTCTCGTAAGCAAAAGGATAGCCTGCGACCTGACAGTAGCCATTGACGAGGCCGGCGATCATCTGGATCAGCGTCGTCTTGCCGGTGCCCGGCGCGCCGTCGCCGATGAAGGTGAAGAGGAAGCCGCCAAGCTCGACGAAGGGATTGAGCTCGCGCTCGAAATCATAGGCCATCAGCATCTTGGCAAGTTTGACCGACTGGTATTTGGCGATGTGGTTGCCGACGACCTCTTCCGGCTTCTTGAAGGTCATCACCAGCGGCTTGGCGCGCTTGCCGGGCGCGACGTCGAAGCCGTCGAGGGTGAAATCGTCGACATCGATGCGGATATGCGCGTTCTCGAATGGGCCGATGCCGTCGAAGCGGCTCTTGCGCGCCAAGAGCCCGTCGATGGCGACCCGGGAAAAGGCCCGCGCCCGCGTCATCAGGTCCGCATCGTCCTTCGAGCCGGCGATCGCCTTGTCGAGGCCGGCGACGATCGACTTCACCGCGTCCTGCGGGGTGTCGAACAGGAAGTCGGGTTCGGGGCTGTCGTTCGGCGCCTCGCCGTCGCTGTCGATCAGCTGGAACAGGTAGGAAGCGAAGCTGAAGGCCGATACGTAAGCCGACGCCGACAGAAGTTTTTTGAACCTCGCGGCTTCGTCGCCTTCGAGTGGCGCGCGGACGTTCCTTGCCTGCAGGCTTTCGAGGTCGGAGCCTTCGGCGAAGACGTCGGATATGGCGAGCGCAATCGCCAGGCCGCGGCGGGCGCGGTAGAGCAGCGTGTGCTGCGGGATGCTCATCAACTGGTCGTCGGGATGGATGGCCGCGACCGTCTTCGACAGCTCGACCTCGCGCGTGCGGCGCACCGAACCGACCGACACGGTCGAGACGAAGCGTCGGTTGGTGCCGGCAAGCGCGGTGCCGGATTCGCGCGAGGGGTCCTCCAGCACGACGATGCGGGTGATGAAGCTCTGCGCGGTCGCGCGGTGCTTTTCGATTGCGGCTTCCGAGATCGTTGTCAGGCCGGTGTCCATGAAGGATGCTCCGCGGTTTGACGTCATACATCGCTGATGACCTGTCCGTTGGACAGGATATGGACCTTGTAGCCGGAAAAGATCTTTTGCGCTTCGCCCGCGGCGTAGAGCGCCTGGTAGGCCTCGTGCGGAATCAGCGCGTGGTTCTCGTAGCTCGACACGCCCTGGCGCGCCGCTTCGAGGTCGTCGGTGTTGATGAAGAATTCCTGCGTTGTCTTCTCGCTGGAGAACAGGCCCTTGCGGCCGGGTTTCTCGGCCTTGGAGAAGACCTCCTGGATGGTCCAGGTAAGCAGCCAGGCGTTTTCCGGCTTGCGCACCTTGGCCAGCACCTCGGTCACTGTCGAATTGTTGTCGGTGATGCCGGCCGAGTAGAAGGGTCCCAGCACCACGCGCCGCAGCTGCTTGGGATGCAGCGGCTCGAAATCCTTGTCGAGATTGACCGCGATCGTCGCCGGCGAGAGCGTATAGGCCGAGTTCTTCTCGGTGAAATCGTCGAAGCGGTGCGCAAGCTCCGGGTTGAGCAGGCCGTCGACGGGAAGCGGGATATCGACCTTCTCGTTGAGCTTGCCGTTGCTGTCGACCAGCTGGCGCACCATGTTTTCGGAAGAATCCTCCACCGTCACCATATAGACCAGCGGCAGGTTGGCGCTGCCGTCGAACGTCGCCCAGTGGACGAGATAATAAGGCCGCATGGTCTTCGGGTTGACCGAGACCTTGGCCGTCTGCGCCAGGGTAAACGGACCGAAGGTCGCCTCGCTCTTGACGTCCTCCAGATAGAGCCGCTCGGCCATCGATTTCTGCAGCGCCTCGGGAAACTCCTTGTGGCGCAGGATGAAGTCGGCCATCTCCTCGCGCAGTTCGCCAGCCTGCGGGATGTTGGCCAGGCGGGCATCGGCCTGCTGGCGGTCGTTTTCCAGCTCGAGCAGGTTCTGGAAAACGGGATAGCCGCTGTCGGCGCGCGAAATGCGGAACGTGTCCATGAAGCCCAGCCGGTTGCGCCAGCAGGCAAAGGACTTGTCCAGCCGCGCGATATACTCCGCGACGATCCTGGCGACGATGCCGTGCCGGTAAAGCGGCGAGCGGTCGTCGCGCATGAATACTTCCAGCCCGCTCAGCGCCGCCGTGATGGCGGAGAAATAGCGTGCCGCCGCGTCGTTTTCAGGTGTCATGTGGCTGCCGTGGAAATGAAGTCAGCGGCGCCGCCTACGACTGCACGTAGTTTGCCGAATTGTGCTTCTTCATCACATCGTCGAAGCGGCGGGCGAAGGCATCGTCGGCGAGCTTCTTGCGGCGCTGGATGTCGGCGCTGGCGACCATGTTCTTCTCGTGCATCTCCAAGAGGTCGCCGATGTGCTTCTGCGAGGCGGCGCCGATGCCGGCCATCGTCTCCTCGGCGGTGTTATCGACCTGGCTGCCCAGCGTGTTGATCTTGTGGGCGACGTCCTGCTGGGCGGCGGTCTTCAGCGAATCCTCCAAGGCCTTGTAGAGGACGATGCGTTGTTCGGTGTCGATGGTCAGCTTGTTGATCAGCGTCGACTGCGCGGCGATCTGGTTGTTGAGTGAATCGACGAAGGTCTGGAACATCGAGGTGTAGCGCTCCAGCGTCTGGCTTTCGGCCAGCAGCTCCTGCTCCTTGGCCTGCTTTTCATTGTATTCGGTCGCCATTTTCGAGCGCTCGCCCTCAAGCTCGGTGCGCTCCTTCTGGGTCGTGGAGGAGGCGATCTTGTTTTCGATGTCGAGCAGCATCGGGTTCAATTCCTCGATGCGCTTCTGCACCGCTTCAAGATTGGTCATCGTCACCTTGCGGCGCTCGATAACCTGCGAAAGGCTGGCTTCGGAGGTCTTGTAGCGCTGGTCGAGGACCTGCTTCTGCGCCTTCAGGATGCCGACGATGGTGTCCGACTTTGCCAGCAGCTCCTGCAGATTGCCGGCGAGCGACATGTTGCGGACGCGGTCGGTGCGCATGCGCTGCTTGCGCTGCGCCGAAAAGACACCGACGAAGTTTTCCCAGCCGGTGTAGTTCTTCATGCTTTCGAATTCGGCGCCGAAGACATTGGTGGCGTCCTCCAGCCCGATGATCAGATCGGCGATGTTGCCTTCCATGACCTTCTGTTGCTTGAGCACGTCCTCGATGCGGGCGTTCTCGATGTCGAAATTGGCGTCGCCGATCTTCTTGTCGGCCTGGGCGAGCGTGTCGAGCACGGTGCCGGACTGCTCGATCTTGGTGCGCATGTCCTGCACGACCTGCTTGGTCTTGGCAATTTCGGCATCGAAATTCTGCAATGTCGCCATTGGGGCCTCCCGCTTCGGCATCCGTTTCCGTGTCGTGGCGGCGAATATATGTGGGGCTTCAAGGGATTGAAAGAAGGAAGACAAGGAGAAGCGTCGAAACAAAAGAATTGGTTGGATCCTTGAAAGGCAAGGCAAGCATGCGCATGGTGCCTAGTAACGCGCACCATCATCGAACAGCTTTGGCTGATATGCCTTAAGGTCTTGTTTTTGCGAACGGCCATGAAACAGCGCCGGCAAATATCTTGCAGCGGCGATGCCCGTTTCGCCGGCGCCGGTCAAGGCTTGAAGCGGTTTTCGGACGACATCCGGCTCTAGGCAGCCTTCCGGCTCAGCCGCTCACAAAGCCGATGAAGTCGTCGGGCGCGGCGCGGCCCATCTCCTCTTCCCAATGCCGGCGGCAGAGCGAGACGTAGACATCCTTGCCGATCGCCACCTGATCGCCCTGTTTCGCCACCTTGCCTTCGGGACCCAGCCGCACGACCATCGTCGCCTTGCGCCCGCAACGGCAGATGGTGCGCACCTCGCGCAGGTCGTCGGCGATGGCGAGCAGCACTCGCGAGCCGGAGAAGAGATTGCCCTGGAAATCGGTGCGCAGGCCGTAGCACATGACCGGAATATTCAGCCGGTCGGCGATGCGGGCGAGCTGCCAGACCTGCTCCTCCTCGAGGAACTGCGCCTCATCGACGAAGATGCAATGCACCGGGGCATGCCGGTGGTGCTCGGCGACCCTGGCATAGAGGTCGTCGCCGCCGCGGAACATCTCGGCCTCGGATTCGAGGCCGATGCGCGACGAGATCAATCCGGTGTCGCCCTTGCAGTAATGGCCGGCGACCAACAGCATCGTCGACATGCCGCGTTCGCGATAGTTGTAGGATGCCTGCAAAAGCATGGTCGTCTTGCCGGCGTTCATCGTCGCGTAGTGGAAATAAAGCTTGGCCATAGGTGCTTTTAAGCCGACTTGCCGCCGCGCGGGGAGAGGGCACCGGCTCCGTCCACCAAAAACTCCCTGCCGTTCAAAAACTCCATGTCGCTCAAAAGGGTGTCATGTCGCTTAATGACCAGCGCGCGCCGTTCATCGTGATGTTGAACCGCTTGAAACAACATCAAAATGGTGTTTGGCTGACGAAACAAGGCGGGCGCAAGAACCGTGACTTCGCTTTGCCTCAAGAATTGCAATGGGAGAAAGTTCATGTCGCGTATGAAATCTTTCGTCGCAGGCCTCGGCCTCGCGGCGCTTCTGTCCACGACCGCCGCTTATGCCGGCGATCCTGCGAGCTGCAAGGCGGTTCGGCTCTCCGATGTCGGCTGGACCGACATCCAGGCCACGACGGGGCTGGCCTCGGTGCTGCTCACCGCGCTCGGTTATGAGCCGCAGGTGATCCAGCTCTCGGTGCCGGTGACCATGGCTTCGCTGAAGAACAAGGACCTCGACGTCTTCCTCGGCAACTGGATGCCGTCGATGACCAACGACATCAAGGACTACACCGCCGACGGGTCGGTCGAGACGATCAGCACCAACTTGACCGGTGCAGGCTACGGCATCGTCGTGCCGACCTATGTCGCGGATGCCGGCGTCAAGACACTGACCGATCTCGGCAAGTTCAAGGACAAGTTCAACGGCAAGATCTACGGCATCGAGGCCGGCAATGACGGCAACCGCATCATCCTCGACATGATCAAGAACCCGAAGGACAACCTCGAAGGCTTCGAACTGGTCGAGTCGTCCGAAGCCGGCATGCTGACTCAGGCCGAGCAGTCGATGAAGAACAACGAGTGGATCGCCTTCCTCGGCTGGACGCCGCATCCGGTGATGGGCGCCATGAAGATCACCTATCTCGACGGCATGGGCGATAGCGGCTTCGGCGCCGCCACCGTCTATACCAATGTGCGCAAGGGCTACACCACCGAATGCCCGAACGCCGGCAAGTTCATCGCCAACCTGAAGTTCAATCTCGACATGGAAGGCGAGATGATGGACGCGATCCTGAAGGGCGGCGACGCCCAGACGGTGGCGACGGACTGGCTGAAGAAGCATCCTGACGCGGTCGCGCCCTGGATTGCCGGCGTCACCACTTTCGACGGCGGCGACGCGGCCGCTGCCGTCAAGACCGCGCTCGGAGGCTGAGCCGGCTTTGAATCCGGAACGATGATCCGGAAGAGGGCAGCCAGGTAGAAAAGGCTGCCCTTTTTTCTTAAAGCGCATCGCGCTTTAAGTCTCTGTTTTACGCATGCCATTTTCCCAAAACCGCTGCACACTTTTGGGTGACATGCGTTAAGCTGCGAGAAGCTGACCGTGCGGCAAGCGCGGCAAAGCCGAGAGGGGAAAGATGGATCCGATTTCGAAATTCCTGACCGACTACAAAATCCCCATCGGGCCGTGGGGCAAGGCCTTCTTCGGCTTCCTGACCGACAATTTCGACACCATCTTCCGGGCGTTTTCAAACGGGCTGAACTTCATCCTCGACGGGGCAGTGGATCTGCTGCTGGTGGTCCCGCCCGTGCTTCTGGCGCTGGTCATCGCGATTATCGCCTGGCTGCTGCAGCGTTCGCGGCCGCTCGCCATCGGCGTCTTCCTGGGTCTGATCTTCATCATCAACCAGAACCTGTGGAAGCAGACGGTGCAGACGCTGGTGCTGGTAGTTGCGGCCGCCGCCATGGCCATGGCGATCGGCGTGCCGCTCGGCATCTGGGCCGCGCACAAGCCGAAGGTCTACCGGGTCATGCTGCCGGTGCTCGACCTGATGCAGACGCTGCCGACCTTCGTCTACCTGATCCCGGTGCTGACGCTGTTCGGCCTCGGCAACGCACCCGGCCTCATCGTCACCATCATCTTCGTCATCCCGACAGCCGTGCGCCTCACGCATCTCGGCGTGGTTTCAGTGCCCAAGGCGATCGTCGAAGCGGGCGAGGCGTTCGGCGCCACCAAGCGCCAGCTTCTGTGGAAGGTGGAGCTGCCGTCGGCGCTGCCGACCATCATGGCGGGCCTGACGCAATCGATCATGCTGTCGCTGTCGATGGTGGTGTTCGCCGCCCTGATCGGCGCCGGCGGCCTCGGCACCGAAATCAACCGCGCGCTCGGCTCGCGCCGCATCGATCTCGGGCTTGAGGCGGGCCTCGCCATCGTCGTGCTCGCCATCGTGCTCGACCGCATGACCCGTATCGGCGTTGGAGGCAAGAAATGACCGTCGCGGTTGATTTCAAGAATGTGGACATCGTCTTCGGCGCCGATCAGGCAGGTTCGCTGGCGATGATCGACAAGGGAGCTACGCGCGCCGAGATCCTGGAAAAGACCGGTAACGTGCTGGGTTGTGCCGGCGCTAGCCTCACCGTGCATGAAGGCGAGATCTCGGTGCTGATGGGCCTGTCCGGCTCCGGCAAGTCGACGCTGCTGCGGGCCGTCAACCGGCTCAATGTGGTGTCGCGAGGCCAGGTGCTGGTCAAGGACGGCGACCGCACGGTCGATGTCGTCACATGCGACGAGGCGACCTTGCGGCGGTTGCGCCAGAAGCAGGTGGCCATGGTGTTCCAGCAGTTCGGCCTGCTGCCATGGCGCACGGTCGAGGAAAATGTCGGCTTCGGCCTCGAGCTTGCCGGCGTGCCGGAGGCGGAACGCAAGGCGCGCGTGCAGAAGCAGCTGCAGCTGGTCCATCTCGACCAATGGTCGAAGAAATATGCCCATGAGCTTTCGGGCGGCATGCAGCAGCGCGTCGGTCTTGCGCGCGCCTTCGCCACCGAGGCGCCGATCCTGTTGATGGACGAGCCGTTCTCGGCGCTCGACCCGCTGATCCGCACCAAGCTGCAGGATGAGTTGCTGCAACTGCAGGCCGAGCTGAAGAAGACCATCATCTTCGTCAGCCACGACCTCGAGGAGGCGCTGAAGATCGGCAGCCACATCACGATCATGGAAGGCGGCCGCATCGTCCAGACCGGCGCGCCGGAGGACATCGTGCTTAGGCCCGCCAACGACTATGTCCGCGACTTCATCGCCAATGTGAATCCGCTCTCGGTGCTGACGGCATGGAATGTGATGCGCGATCGCCGCGATCTCGAACAGGGCGAGAACGGCTGGGTGTGGCTCGACCGGCGCAAGACGACGCGCTTCAAGATCGACGACCACGGCCTGGTGGCCGCGGCCGAACGCGACGGCAAGCCGGCGATATGGGTCTCCTGCGCCGATGTCGAGGGTCAGCCGGAGGAGGGGGCCCAGGTGTTCTGGGCCAATCCCGGCACGCCGCTGAAGACGGTGATGCTCGCCATGCACCGCTCGCAGACGGCGCCGGTGGCGCTGTTCGATGAAGGCTCGCGCTTCGTCGGCGCGATCGGCATCCGCGACGTGCTGAGCGCGGTGCTGCGGCGATAGGCTTCTTCGAAGGCGCCCGGGTCTCCGGTCCGGGCGCGCTGCCCGCGGCTTGTTTTCCGGTTCCTTCCAGCGCAGAATCTATCTGTTGTATGCCCATGCGCCGAGGGGGTGATGCCGACGTCGCGCACAGGGGTTCCAGGCGCGATAGCGCTGTCGATGTTCGCCGGGATCTCGCTCGCAAGCGGCGCGGCGTTTTCCCAAGGTTTTGTCATCGGCAATGGCGTCGTCGCCAGCCAGCAGACGATGGCCGCTGCCGGCGATACCGGCATCGTGCAGCCGAACGGGGCGATCGAGACATTCGGCGCCGGCATCGATGCCGTGCGGATGCTCAACTCGAACCAGCGGCTCACCAATGACGGGTTGATTGCAACCTTGGGCGGCGCCGCCGCCAATGTGCATTCGCAAGGCAGCAGCGCGACCATCCTCAACAACGGAGCCATCCTGGCGATAGGCGATGCCTCCATCGGCATCTTGTCGGAGGGCGGAAATGCGCACATCGTGAACAACGGCTCGATCGAAGCGCTTGGGGTCGCCACATACGGCATCATCAGCGACGCCCCGGGCGGGCGGGTGGACAACCGTGGCTTTATCGGCGTTTCAGGCACGGCCGCCGCAGGCATAATCGGCGATGGGCCGGACCTGGAGATAGACAACAGCGGCTCGATCGAGGCCCATGGGACCGCCGCCGCCGGGATCATCTGGCAGAGCAACGGTCTTCAACTGCAAAATTCCGGGTCGATCGTTGTGTCGGGGCTGGCTTCCGTCGGCATCGGCGCCAGCGGCAATGACATCGCAATTGCCAACAGCGGCACGGTCGATGTCTTCGGGACAGCCTCGACAGGCATAGGCACCCTGTTCGGCAACGCCATGATCGTCAATTCGGGTTCGGTCATCGTGGAAGGTTTGGGCGGTGTTGCCATCGCCACCCAGGGCAGCAACTCTGTCGTCACCAATTCCGGCCGCGTCTTCAGCGACCAGAGCGTGGCGATCTATTTCGGCGCGCCCGACGCGGTGCTGAATCTTTTGGGCGGGACGGCCATTCAGGGGCCGATCGTCTTTTCCGGCGGCGGCAACACCGTCACCTTCGGCCCTGCACTGAATGCCGTCATGAGGTTTTCAGGAAGCGGCCTGCCGCAAACCGTGCTGACCGGTGGCAGGCCGTTCGTGACGAGCGGCGCCAGCGTGGCGGTGGTGGACATCACCGGGTTTGCCAGCAGCGGGCCGTTGGTCGAGGACCTTGTCGACGGCATAGCCGGTGTTGCCGAGGCGCGCATGTCCGCTCCAAGCGACGATTTGCCTGCGCCGCATAAAGGTCCAGACGCCTGGATCTCGACATTCGGCGGGCTACGCTCCCAGGGCGGTTCCGGCGCATCGGCAGGGTTCAGCGAGGCGCTTGGCGGCATGGTCGCCGGCGCCGAAACGCGCTCGGGCGACGGGTTCCTCGGTGGCTTGTTCATCGGAGGCGCCGCCGGATCGACCGAGGTCGACGACGACGCGCAGGAGATCGTCCATCGCGGCGTGTTCGCGGGCGGCTATCTCGGCTATGACGGAGGCGTCAATTTTGCCGAAGCGGCATTCGTCGCCGGCGTGCTCCAGGAGCGCAGCCGCCGCCGTGTCGCGAACAATCTGCTGCTCGACGGCATCGAGACGGCGCGGGCGGATTTCAACGGCGTCTTCCTCAGCCCGTCGGTTACGCTCGGCACGCGGCTGCCGGTTTCGTCCGGTACGCTGATACCCAGCGTGCGGCTGCGTTACGCCGGGCTGTTCTTCGACGATTACGCCGAGACCGGTTCGGACGTCGATCTCGCGGTCGCGCGGCGCAACGTCAACGTCTTCGAGGCGCGTGGCCAGCTCGCGCTGGCTTTGGCGCCCGTCAGCATGCCAAGCCAGACCTGGCAAACCACGCTTCGAGCGGGGATCGACGCGATCGCGCAAAGCAGCGATGACGTTTCGGCGACATTGCTCGGCCAGGACATCTCTTTTCCCGCCGGCGGCAAAAGATTTGTGTTGCGCGGCTTTGCCGGCGCGGACGTCGCGGCGGAGGTGGGCGCCGGCATGACGCTCAATGCCGGCTTCGAGGCGGGTTACGGGACCGACAATGCCTTCACCGTCCGCGGCCAGGCCCGTCTCAGCAAGGCTTTTTGAGGGAGCTGATCGACCAGCCCGGACCGCATTTGAAGGCTGGCATCCCGCCGCCGCAGGGAAGGCCGTCTACCGGCATATATATTTTTCGAAATCCATTCCGATTCCAGAAGTCCGTGCAGTAGAATATTGCTATGACCGCGCGGGCGATGCCCGGCGGTGTAAATGCAGCGGGGTATGCGACGATGATCTTCCGTCAGCTCTTCGATTCCGTCTCGGGCACCTACTCCTATCTGCTTGCCAGCCGGCGCGGCGGCGAAGCGCTGATCATCGATCCCGTGCTGGAGAAGGTCGAGCGCTATCTACAACTGGTCAATGAGCTGGACCTGAGGCTGGTCAAGGCGGTCGACACGCATCTTCATGCCGACCACATCACCGGCCTCGGCGCGCTGCGCGACAAGACGCATTGCGTGACCGTGATGGGCGAGCAGACCAAGGCCGACGTGGTGTCGATGCGGCTTGCCGACGGCGACAAGCTCGGCATCGAGGGACTGGCGCTCGACGTCATCTACACACCCGGCCACACCGACGATTCCTACAGCTTCATCCTGCCGGACCGGGTCTTCACCGGCGACACGCTGCTTATCCGCGGCACCGGCCGCACCGACTTCCAGAACGGCGATCCGCGCCAGCAATATGAATCGATCTTCGGCCGCCTGCTCAAACTGCCCGACGAGACGATGATCTTCCCGGCACATGACTACAAGGGTGAGACCGTGTCGACGATCGGCGAGGAAAAGGCCTTCAATCCGCGCCTGCAGGTCAAGTCGGTCGACGAGTATGTGAACATCATGAACAATCTCAACCTGTCCAACCCGAAAATGATGGATGTGGCCGTGCCAGCCAACATGCGGGTCGGGCTGCACCAGGACGATATCGCCAGCCGCGGCTGGGCGGTGAGCGCGGAGCAGGCGCTGGCGATGATCGGGCGGCCCGACGTGGCGCTGATCGACCTGCGCGAGCAGACAGAACGCGAGCGGCACGGCGTTATTCCCGGCGCGATCCATCTGCCCTATGCGCGGCTGCAGGAAAACATCGCCGCCGGTGGCATGCTGCATGAACTGGCGAAGTCTACCAGCAAGCAGATCCTGTTCTATTGCGCCTTTGGCGAGCGCTCGGCGATGGCGGTGCAGGCAGCGCAGGATGTCGGTATCGCCAGTGCCCGCCACATCCAGGGCGGCATCGACGCCTGGCGCAAGGCCAGCGGGCCGCTGATGCATTAAAGCGCCTCGCGCTGAAGCGGATTCAGGCGACGCGCTTTTAAGCCTTTGTTTTCATGCATGTCGTTATCGCAAAACCGCTGCACACTTTTGCGCGACATGCATCAGGCCCGATTGGATTCAATTCAGCCCGATCAGCTTCGCGCCATTCCGAAAGAGAGCCTCGCCATCCCGGTCGAAACGGAATGTCGCGATGAAGTCGTCGGCGCGATAATTCGGAAAGGTGTTGCGGATCATGGCGGCGTGATTCCGCGCCTCGTCCCGCCGGCCGGCCAGCGCCAGGCAATGGGCGGCGATCGCCAGGATGATGACATGAGCGTTTGGCCTCGCGGCTGCCTTCAGCGCCCATTCCGCGGCCTCGTTGTATTCGCCGAGCCGCGCATGCGCCATGGCGCGGGCGCCCATCATGCCGAACAGCAGCGGATCGAAGGGGCTGAGATGACGCGAATGATCGGACGAACCGATCGCCGATTGCGGGTCGCCCGACTGCGAATGGACGAAGGACAGCGCATAGTGGCCGAGCGCGAAATTGGGACTGAGGTCGACGGCGCTCGCCAGCTCGAGCAATGAACCGTCCTGCTCGCCGCGCAGCCACAGCGCCCGCCCCATGGCCCAATGGGCGGAAGGGTTGCGGTCGTCGACCAAAAGGCTCCGGCCGGCGCTTTCGAAGGCAAGCGCGGTCTCGCGATCGCGCTCGCCCCAGCGCTGGAAGGCATTCTGCCAATGGGTGAAGGACATGCCGGCATAGGCGCGCGCGAAAGTGGGATCGAGCTTCAACGCCTCGCCGAAGAAATGCTGCGCCAGCTCGTTTTCCTGGCGGGTGAAGCGATACATGTGCCAGAGGCCACGATGATAGGCCTCCCAGGCATTGAGCGAGTTTGGCGCTTTCAGCAATGCGCGGTTGCGCTCCACCGTCGCGATCTCGGCGGCGATCGAGGAGACGATGCTGTTGCCGATATCCTCGATAACGATGAAGATGTCGTCGGGATTGTGCTCGAAGGTCTCGGCCCAGACGATTCTCGCCGTGCGCACCTCGACGAGCTCAATGGAAACGACGATACGGCCCGGCAGGCTGCGCACCGAGCCCGTCGTGACATAGTCGACATTCAGCCTGCGTCCGGCATCTTCCGGCGCGATATTCTTCTCGGCGAGCGCGAAGACCGAGCCGCGGGCGATGACGAAGAAATCGCGAAGCTTGGCAAGCCGCGTGATGATGTCATGCGTGAGGCCGTCGGCGAGCCCGCCGCGGAAGTCGCCAGCGCCGGCGCTCTCCGCAAACGGCATCACCGCAAGCGACGCCCGGCGTGTCGCAACAGGCTCGGATTCGATAGCGGCGACGGGCGGCTCCGAGACCGGGAAAGCCGGCCCGGAGCGGGCGCATGGCATTGAGCCGGCGTTCCGGGCTTTTATCTCCTGCCACGCCTCGCGCAATGGCGTGAAATCCAGCTCTTCCGAGTGGAACAGTTCCGCCGCCGTGGCAAGATGGTCCTCGCCGGCGCCGATCTGTCCGCGCCGGGCCAGATTTTCCAGCAGCGCCACATGCGCACGGCCATCGAAGGGTGCGAGCTCCAGCCATTTGTCGATATAGGCGCCGGCCTCGTCGGCTCCGGGCGGGACAAGACCGATGATGTGCTCCAGGACGGCGACATGGCACGCGCTGAAACGGCGGCGCTGCGCCGTCAGCCAACTGCCAAAATGCGGGCTGCGATCGAGCTCAAGACCGTCGAGAAAGTCGCCGGCGAAATGTTGCGAAAGCGCCTCTAACCGCATGAGATCGAGCGTCTCGACACCTTCGGCCACCGCCGCGGCGGCATCCAGCGCGTCCACGTGGACACCGTCGAGGCGAAGCGTCACCGTATCGCCATGGGTTTCGACCCGGCGCCGATCCGGGTCGTCAAGCGCGGCGCGCAGCTTGCTCAGGCACCAGCGCAGCTCGCCGCGCGGATCGTTGGGCACGTCCCAGAAAAGTTCGCAAAGGCGGCTGCGGCTGACAGGGTGGGGCGCCAGCGCCAGATAGGCAAGCAGAGCGCGCAGCTTGCGCGACGAGGGCAAGGTAACGGGCACTCCATCGCGTGCAATCGTCAGTTGCCCGAGCAGCCTTACGGACAGGCCAACGGGGCCGTTCAGGCTCGATCGGGTGGATTCCACGTATGTTTCCACGCTTTCTCCAACGCTGGCCAGTTGGTCCATAGTCTATCACCAAAGATGACAGGAGGCAGCCGGCAGCCCCATTCCGTGCCGGAACGCCGCCGTTGCCGCTTTTGCGGCAGATCAAGCAACCTATCGCGGCCAGGTGTCGAAACCGCGCCGCCAAAGCTGCCGGTTTGTAACCGGCACGTGAGGACATCGAGGAGAAAGCCATGTTGCATCAATTGAAAATCAGAACCACGTCCGGGCGCGGCCGTTTGTTCGACAGCATTCTCGATACGGTCGGCGACACGCCGGTCATCCGCATCAACAATCTCGGTCCGGGTCACGCGACGATCTATGTGAAGGCCGAGTTCTTCAACCCGGCGGCCTCGGTGAAGGACCGGCTGGCGCTCAACATCATCGAGGAAGGCGAGCGCAGCGGCAAGCTCAAGCCTGGCCAGACCGTGATCGAAGCGACGAGCGGCAACACCGGCATCGGCCTTGCCATGGTCTGCGCGCAGAAGGGCTATCCGCTGGTGGTGACGATGGCCGACAGCTTCTCCATCGAGCGCCGCAAGCTGATGCGCATGCTTGGCGCCAAGGTGGTGCTGACGCCGCGTGCCCAGAAGGGTTTCGGCATGTACAAGAAGGCGGTCGAGCTCGCCGAAGCCAATGGCTGGTTCCTGGCGCGCCAGTTCGAGACCGAGGCCAATGCTGCCATCCACGAGGCGACGACGGCGCGCGAGATCATCAATGATTTCGCCGGGTCGCGCCTCGACTATCTGGTCACCGGCTACGGCACCGGTGGCACGGTTGCCGGCGTCGGCCGCGTGCTGCGCCGAGAGCGGCCGGAGGTCAAGATCGTGCTGACCGAACCGGCGAATGCGCAGCTGATCGGCAGCGGCAAGCGCCAAGAGCGCGGTGCCGGCGGCGCGCCGGCCGCCAGCCATCCGGCCTTCGAACCGCATCCGATCCAGGGCTGGACGCCGGACTTCATTCCCAATGTGCTGCAGGAGGCGATCGACCAGCGCTACTATGACGAGGTGGTGCCGATCTCCGGTCCCGAAGGCATCAAATGGGCGAAGGCGCTAGCGCAGCAGGAAGGCATTTTCACCGGCATCTCCGGAGGCGCCACGTTTGCGGTGGCGCGGCAGATCGCGGGCACCGCGCCGGCCGGGTCGGTGATCCTGTGCATGCTGCCCGACACAGGCGAGCGTTACATGTCGACGCCGCTTTTCGACGGCATCGAGGCCGACATGGACGCCGAGGAAACGGCGCTGTCGCGCTCGACGCCGAGCTGTCAATTCGAAGCCTGACAACGCCGACCGCGACGCCGCCCCGCATGGCGGCGTCATTCTTTTACGCGCGGGTCGACCCGCGCCGGCGGGAGAGGCGAGATGGATACATTTCAGGAAGCGACGAACGCGGAAGAAACGCTCGATCCACCGGATTGGGCCGAGGTGGGAGCGCTGTCGCACCGGATCCTCGACGATGCCATCGCCTATCTCAAGGATGTCCGCGACCGGCCGGTCTGGCGCGGGATGCCGGCCGAGGTGCGGGCATTCTTCGGCGCACCCTTGCCGCGCTCGCCGGCGCCGGCGGCCGACGTCTATGACGACGTCGCCCGCAATTTGATGCCTTACCCGATGGGTAACGTCCATCCGCGTTTCTGGTCCTGGTACATGGGGTCCAGCAACTTCACCGGCGCGCTCGGCGACTTCCTGGCGGCGATCCAGGGTTCCAATCTCGGCGGCGGCAACCATGCCGCCGGACTGATGGACAGCCAGGTCGTCAACTGGATGAAGGAGATGGTCGGCTTCCCGACCTCGGCCAGCGGCACACTGGTCAGCGGCGGCTCGATGGCCAACATCATCGGCCTGACCGTGGCGCGCAACGTCAAGGCAGGCGTCGACGTGCGCGAACGTGGCGTCGGCGCCATCCCCAGGCCGCTGCGCTACTACGCTTCGGACCAGGTGCATTCCTGCCACCGTAAGGCCATGGAGCTGCTGGGCCTCGGCAACCGGGCGTTGCGGCGGATCCCGACCGACGCCGGGTTGCGCATCGATATCGCCGCGCTCAAGGCGGCAATCGCGGAGGACCGCGCGGCGGGATTCAAGCCGGCCTGCGTGATCGGCACCGCCGGCACCGTCAACACCGGCGCCGTCGACGACCTTCAGGCGCTGGCGAGCGTGGCGGGCGAAGAGGACCTCTGGTTCCATGTCGACGGGTGCATCGGCGCGCTGATCGCGGTCGCGCCCGAGAGCCGATCGCTGGTCGCAGGCATCGAGCGGGCGGATTCCATCGCGCTCGATCCGCACAAATGGCTGCACGCGCCGTTCGAAGCCGGCTGCGCGCTGGTGCGGGACGCATCCGCGCACCGCAACACATTTGCCGTCACGCCGGAATATCTGGAATCGACGCCGCGCGGCCTCGCGTCTGGAGAGTGGCTGCACGATTACGGCTTGCAGACATCGCGCGGCTTCCGGGCGCTCAAAATCTGGATGGCGCTGAAGGAGCATGGCGTCGAAAAGTTCGGCCGGCTGATCGACCAGAACATCGCCCAGGCCCGCTACCTCACCGGGTTGATCGAGGCGGAGCCGGCGCTGGAGCTGATGGCGCCGACCACCATCAACATCGTCTGCTTCCGCCATCGCCTGGATGGGGCATCCGAGGAACGGCTCAAGGTGTTCAACACCGAGATCATGCTGAGACTCCAGGAGGAGGGCACCGCGGCCTTATCCGATACCACGGTGCAGGGCCGGCATTGCCTGAGGGTGGCGATCGCCAATCACCGCACCCGCCGCAGCGATCTCGACCTGCTGGTGGCGGAGATGCTCCGGCTGGGACGGGAAGTCGAGGCCGCGACACCGGCCTGAGGCACGCTCGGGAACCCGTCTCAGCTTACCGTCAGCGGCGCGCCGGGCAGATAAAGCGCGATCGGTCGGATCTCGTAGACGGCGCTTGGGTTGACGCGCTTGAGATCGCGCGCGGCGGCGATCGCCTCGTCAAGGCTCGCGCAGTTAAGCACATAGAGGCCCAGCAACTGCTCCTTGGTCTCGGCGAACGGGCCATCGATCACCATGGCGTCGGCCGGGCCGCGCAAAGTTACCGCCCCCGCCGTCGGGCCAAGCCTTGCCGCAGGCCCAAGCTTGCCGTCGCGAGTCAGCTTGTCGTTGACCTCCAGCAGGTCCTTCATCAGCGCCGCGTCCTCGTCGGGCGTCCAGGACTGCACAGTGTCTTCCACGTGATAGGCGAGGACGGCGTAGAACATGGGCGTGTCTTCCCTCGTGATCAGGCCGACCACACTATCACAAGGATGGTTCGACTGATCCAGAGGCGCGGACGGCGGACCGACGCCGCTCCTGACTCAAGCTGCCACCGGCAGCCGCAGCTCCGTCAGCAGGCCGCCGCCGGGGTAGTTGGAAAGATCGACCTCGCCGCCGGCGCCGCGGGCGATGTTGCGGGCGATGGTGAGGCCGAGGCCGAGGCCGCCGGTGGTGCGGTTGCGCGATTCCTCCAGCCGCACGAAGGAGCCGAACACCGCGCCCAACTTCTCCTGCGGGATGCCTGGGCCTTCGTCGCGGATCGAAAGCGTGATCGTGTCGCCCGATCGCCGCACGCCGAGATGCGCCTTCTTGCCGTAGGTCACCGCGTTCTGGATGAGATTGGTGATGCAGCGCCGCAGCGCCACCGGCCGCGCGATGCAGATCAGGCCGCGCGACGGGACCACGTCTTCGTCGAAGGATGCGCCGTCGAAGGAGTCCGCGACCGATTCCACCAGCGACCAGAAATCGATCCGCTCGGCCTTTTCCTCGGTCACCTCGAATTTGGCGAAGTCGATGACCGAGCTCGCAATGCTTTCGATGTCGGCAAGGTCGTGCGCCAGCGCCTCGCGCGTGGGCGACCTGCGCAACAGTTCGAGGCGCAGGCGCATCCGGGTCAGCGGCGTGCGCAGATCATGCGCCAGCGCCGCCGCGAGGTGCTCGCGGTCTTCGACATAATCGCGCAGGCGCATCTGCATGGCGTTGATCGCCTTTGCGGCGGCGCGGATCTCGCGGCTGCCGCTTTCGGCGATCGGCGGGCTTTTCAGGTCGTTGCCAATGCGGGTCACCGCCGTTTCCATCATCCGGTATGGCGCGGTCAGCCGGCGCAGCGACCATATCGACATGACCACGATCAAACCGGCGATCAGCGAATAGAGCGGCAGGCTGTCGAGGCTGAGAATCGGTCCCGCCGGCGTGATCGGCTCGGTGAAATTCAGCCACTGGCCGTCGGAAAAGCGCAGCGAGGCGGTCAGCTTGTCGCTTTGCGCGAAATCCGCGGCCAGGACCAGCAGGTCGCGCTCGACCTGGCCAACATCCTTGTTCTCCGCCCGGCCGTCCGGGACATCGGCCTCCTGGGTGGCCGGATCGCGTCGCACGCGCGCATCGGTGATGCCGAACTTCGACAGGCGGCCGACCAGGATGTCCTCCAACTCGGCAAGCTGGTCGTCGCCGGCGATCGAAGAGGTGACGGCGGGCGTGTCCGAAACCGTCAGCGCATAGGTCGAGTTGAACAGGCCGGACGCGGTCGCCTTGCGCTCTTCGGGCGTGGCGTCATGCATCAGCTGCACCAGCGAATAGGCGCGGTCGTTCAGCCGGTAGAGATCGACGACGCCGTTGGCGGCGGCTCGGTCGCGCGCGACGATGTAGAGCGTCGTCACCTGGCTGAGCATGAGGCCGGCAATGACGATGAGCAGCACCCAGACTGGCAGGGTCTGCGGCAGGAAGCGTCTCATTCGGACGTCGTCTCGGGCAGGAACTGATAGCCGCCGCTGCGCACGGTCAGGATCAGTTTCGGCGTCTTCGGATCGTCTTCCATCTTGCGGCGCAGGCGGCTCACCAGAATGTCGACGCTGCGGTCGAAGCTGTAGCCGGTGTCGCCGCCGGAGAGCTCGATCAGCTGTTCGCGGGTAAGCACGCGCTGCGCGCTCTTGACGAAGGTCTGCAGCAGGTTGAACTCCGCCATCGTCAGTTCCACCCGGACGTCGTCGGGCGCCGTCAGTCGGCGCCTCGCGCAATCCATGGTCCAGCCGGCAAAGCGGTAAATCTGCTTGGCCGTGGGGCGACGCGGCTCGGCGCTGCCGTTGCGTCTCAGCACGGCGCGGATGCGGGCCAAAAGCTCGCGCGGGTCGAAGGGCTTTGGCACGTAGTCGTCGGCGCCCATTTCAAGGCCCACAACGCGGTCGGTCGTTTCGGTGACCGCGGTCAGCATGATGATCGGCGTGGTGTAGTTGGCGCGGATCTCGCGGCAAAGCTCAAGCCCGCTTTTGCCGGGCAGCATCACGTCGAGAACGATCAGGTCTACCGGCGTGCGGCGCAGGACCGCTTCCATTTCGATGCCGTCGGCAGCCACCGTCGTGTGCAGCCCGCGCTTCTGGAAGAACTCCTGCAGCAGGTCGCGTATGCCCTTGTCGTCGTCGACGATCAGTATGTGTGCGTCCGATTTCACTCGAAACCTATGATTCTGTTGGCCGTGCATCCTTCGCCGGTCTCTCACACGATAGAATTCGGGCCACATCTTGGCCAGTGGCCTCGATCGTAGCGCCGGCCGGATTCCCCAGAAACAATCCAGAAACAAAATTCTACAGTCGGGAAAAACTGGTGAAAAATTTCAAGAGCATAACCGGTGCCGTGGCGGTCAGGTCATCGGCTGCGACGCAAGTTTCCGGAGTAACGGACAAGACCAATGCAGAGGTTCTGGATCAGCGTGACGGGTGCTTTGCTCAGCATATCGCTCATCACAGCAGCGGCCGGCGCCTCCACCGCTAAGGTCGCGCCGCTCACCCGGACCGAGCGTTGCACCAATCTGAGCCGTCAGGTTGACGAAGCCCTCGAAACCCATGCCGCGGCAACGCAGGTCACCGCGGCGAAAGCACTGCAAAGAAAGGGAAACCGGTTCTGCGCCAACAAGAAACAGGCGCAGGGAATCCGGATGCTCGCAAACGCTTTGAAGCTGCTTGGAGTGACACCGATCGATCCTGCTCAGTGACGCTCATCCAGACCTGCAAGAAAAAGGAAATGAAGCCATGAAGAAGTCCATCCTCTCCGCCCTCGGCCTCGGTGTTGCTCTCGCTTTCGCGATGCCGGCTCTCGGTAACGCCGCCGCCACGACGACCGCCGCCCCGGCTGCCTCGACCGCGACCACCACGGCTGCTCCGGCCGACAGCACCGCTGCGAAGCCGATGAAGAAAGTCGCTGCCAAGAAGGCCTGCAAGGTGACCAAGACGCACAAGTGCCCGGTCAAGAAGGCCAAGAAGGCTCCGGCGAAGAAGTCTTAATCCAGGCTTTCAGTCCTGATCCTTCAAGACCGCTCCGGCCGATTCCGGCTGGAGCGGTCTTCCGGCGACCGAAGGCTGGCATCGGCAGATTTCGCCGCGCCGCTTCCGATCCTTAACCCGATCGCAATGCCGGTGCTGTAGGACAATCCGCATGAGGAAGCGGTTTTCGTCCCTGATGCGCTCGCTGACGCTCGGCGGCCTGATCGCCACCGGGGCGGCACGATCGTTGATCATCTTTACCGCAAGCCCCGTGCCGGATCCCGCCAGCGGCAGGACCGAACCCGAGCTTTTCGCTCCACTGATCTCCTCGAGCTTCGACTACATCACCCCGGCACAGTCCTGGATGCTGCTCGTGCTGACCGGCATAACGCTGATCGGCCTGGCCGGCTGGATATTCTTTGCCTTCATGGAGCGCGGCTCGGGCATGGATGGCGACGTCGGTTCAGGCAGATCGGGCACCCCGTTGCGCCGTCCGGTCGGACGCCAGGACCGTTGACCCATCGGCGGCGCTTCCCCACATAATATCGAACGTCCAATCCGTCGCTATCCACGCGGAGGGTTGGACGGGTGTTTTTCAGCGTGACAAAATGAGAGCGAGAACTCAGTTCCTCGCCGCCGGATCCGATGCCAGAAACCGTCATCAAGCCCCGCGTCAAGCCGCAGCCGAAGACCGAGCGGCCCAAACTCTACAAGGTCATCCTCGTCAATGACGATTTCACGCCGCGCGAGTTCGTGGTGACAGTGCTCAAGGGCGAGTTCAAACTCAGCGAGGACCAGGCGCACCGCGTCATGATGACCGCGCATACGCGCGGTGTCTGCGTCGTCGCGGTGTTCACCAAGGATATCGCCGAGACCAAGGCGACGCGGGCGACCGACGCCGGAAAGGCCAAGGGCTATCCGCTGCTGTTCACGACCGAGCCCGAAGAGTAGGGCGGAGGAGTTTTCCCTTCTCCCGCAAGGGGAGAAGGAAGAAAGTGGTGTCACCGCCCTTCGCGATACCACATCGAGCCGATGGCGAGCAGCAGCAGGCCGAGGCCGAGGAAGCCGCCGAACAGAGGCACGCGCGACACGGCCTTGAGCGTGCTGTCGTCGGTGGTGCGCAGGCCGATCCAGTCGTCGCCCGAAGCGGCCGCGGAAGAGCGGACAGGGATGATCGACGGCAGCGTCACGCCGCCGGCGAGATTGCCGAGCGTCGACGACGGAGCCAGCCGCCGGACGCTGCCGCCGGTCGCCTCGGCAGGCGCCTTCAGCCTGTCCTCGGTCGAGATCACGTCGGAAAATTCCGGCGCGTTGATCGGGCCGACATGGGCAAGCGCGGTAAGGTCGCCATTGCCGATCTGGTAGAGGCCGATCTCGCCGGTCTGCAGGCTGCCGGTGAAGATGCCGGGCTCGGCTTTCTCGAGCTTGACCGTCACCGCCTTGCCGGACGGCGTGATGACCTGGGCGGGACCCGGGTCGTCGCTCATCGTCTGGCGGCGGATTTCAAGCATCATGCCGCGGCCGTCGGCGGTCAGCCGCTCCTCTTCCAGTTCCGGCTCCTTCATCAGCCAGTGGGCGATGCGGCGATAAAGCTGGACATGCGGTCCACCGCCCTCGAAGCCGCGCGCCCACAACCAGCCCTGGTCGGAGAGCAGCATGCCGACACGGCCTTCGCCCTTGCGGTCGAGCAGGAGCAGGGGCCGGTTGTCGGCGCCCTTCATCACCACTTCGCCTTCCGGATTCTTGACGCCGATGGTGCGGAACCAGCGGCTCCAATGCGGCGGCTCGCTCGCCGAGCCGTCGAGCCCGCGCGTCACCGGATGGCGCTGGCCGAGATCGGTCAGGCGCGGATAGAAGGCCTTGTCCACCACCTCGCCGGTCGGCATGGCCGGCAGCGCGGCGTTCAGCGGCGTGCGGGCAATGGAGTTTTCGCCGGCATATTCGGGGCCGGCGGCAATCAGCAGCGCGCCGCCCTTTTCGACATATTCGGAGATGTAATCGTAATACAGGATCGGCAGCACGTCGCGGTGCTGGTAGCGGTCGAAGATGATCAGGTCGAAATCCTTGATCTTCTCGACGAACAGCTCGCGCGTCGGGAAGGCGATCAGCGACAGCTCGTTGATCGGCGTGCCGTCCTGCTTTTCCGGCGGGCGCAGAATGGTGAAGTGGACGAGATCGACCGATGCGTCCGACTTCAAAAGGTTGCGCCAGGTGCGCTCGCCGGCATGCGGCTCGCCGGAAACCAAGAGCACGCGCAGGTTCTCGCGGATGCCGTCGACCAAAGCGATCGCCCGGTTGTTGGCGTCGGTCAGTTCGCCGGGCTCCCGGTCGATGCCGAGCTGGACGATGTTGCGGCCGGCATTGGGTATGGTGACCGAGAGCTTCATCGGCTGGCCGACGGTCGCGTGCTCGACCGAGACCTGCTCGCCATTGACCGAGACGCGCACGTCCACCGGAGCGCCATCGCCTTCTGTCGAAATGACGCGGTAGGTCATGTCGAGCGGCTTGCCCACGAGGCCGAAGCGCGGCGCGTTCTCGAAGCGGATGCGGCGGTCCTTCTCGTGCTCGTTGCCGGTGATCAGCGCATGCAGCGGCGCGTTGAACTCCGGTGCGCCGGCCGGCGCATCATGCACCTCGCCATCGGTGATCATGATCGCGCCGCCGATGCGCGACGGCGGCACGTCGCGGAAAGTGCCCTCCAGCGCGCTGAACAGCCTGGTTTCGGTGCGCTCGTCAGCGGCTTCGGACTTGCCGGCCTCGACGACACGGACATCGAACTGCTTGAAGCGGGCAAGACGCTGCTGCAACCCGGCCAGCGCCTCGTCGGTCTGCTTGGCGCGGTCGCCAATGTCCTGGCTCTGGCTGCGATCGACGATGAGAGCGACGACGCTCTTCAGCGCCTCGCGTTCCTCGGCGAGGAACACCGGGTTGAGCAATGCCGCGGCAAGCGCGAGCAACGCGATGAAGCGCAGCGCCGAGCCGCGTTGGCGGAACCACAGGCCGACCAGCGCCAGCAGCAGCAACGGCACGAAGAGAAGGCCAAACAGCGGCCAGGAAACCAGCGGTTCGAAGGAGATCGACCAGTTCATGACCTACTGCCCCAGCCGTTCGAGCAGCACGGGCACATGCACCTGATCGGATTTATAATTGCCGGTCAGCATGTACATCATGATGTTGACGCCGGCACGCAGCGCATAGACGCGCTGCATCGGATCCGGCGGCACGGTCGGCAGCATCGGATCGCCGTTCTCGTCGATGGCCCAGGCGCCGGCGAAATCATTGGCGGTGATCATGATCGGCGAGACGCCGTCGCCGGTCCGCACCGGGCGGTTCTCGGTGTTGCTGGCCTCGAGCGAGGCCTCGACCCAGAGCGGGCTGCCATTGAAGCGGCCGGGGAACTCCGGAAGGATGAAGAAGGATTTGGTCAGCACGTGGTCCGACGGCACCGGCTCCAGCGGCGGCACGTTGAGATTGCCGAGGATGTCGCGCAGCCGCTCGGTCGCTGGGCTTGCCGAGCCGGCGCCGATGCCATTCGAGAACTGGTCGCGCGTATCGAACAGAACCGTACCGCCCTGCTGCATATAGGCGTCGATGCGGGCGATCGCCGCCTGGCTGGGCATAGGCGCCGACGCGTCGATCGGCCAATAGATCAGCGGAAAGAAGGACAGCTCGTCCTTGGCGATGTCGACGCCCGCCGGCGGACCGGGCTCAAGCGCGGTCTTCTCGACGAGGAAGCGCGTGAGGCCTTCGAGGCCGGCGCGGCTGATCGAATCGACGCCGGGCTCGCCGGTGATCACATAGGCGATGCGGGTTTTCGAAATGTCGTCGATCGCCTGGGCGTCGCCTGGTTTCGAATCGTCGGCGCGGGCAACGTCGGCGTGGCCGAAGAGCCCACCGAGCACGACCAGAACGGCCGCGGCGGTTGCTACAGCTCTAGCGCGGCGCGGCCGGCGCGCCAGCAGCCCGCCCATCCAGAACACCGCCAAGGTGTCGAGCACCATCAACAGGAGCGCGATGGCGACGAGCGGCCCTTTGAGGTTTTCCGATTCGTCGAAGGCATAGGGGACGGTTGTCACCGGCAGCGAAACCTGCGGGCGCGCCAGCGGCGCGAATGTGCTCGAAGCGTTGAGCAAATTATGCGCGAACACACCGGTCTCCGAGCCGTAAAGGCCTGGCGGGTTTTCCAGCGTCACCGGCAGCGGACCGGCGCCGGGCACCAGCGGCCGGGCATCCGGCGAGGGCGGCGTCAGCGTGCCGTCGGCGCCGATCATACGGTAGGGCGCGAGCGACGCCGCGGCGGCTTCCGCATTGGCGATCGCGGCGCCCTGGTTGCGCGACAATTGCACGACGCGCCGCAGCATCTCGACGAAGCTGCCGGAGATCGGCAGGTTCGACCAGGTCGCCTCGGGCGTGACATGAAAGAGCACCAGCGTGCCTTTGTCCTTCTTCATGCCCGTCACCAGCGGCGTGCCGTCGGCAAGCGTGGCCCAAGTGCGCTCGACGATGTCGGGCGTCGGCTCGGCCAGAACCTGCCGGCTGACCGTCACCTCGGAGGGCGGTGAAAGATCGGCAAAAGGGCCGTTCTTCGGGAATTCGGTCACCGCCTGCGGCGTCGTCCACGACAGCGCGCCGCCCAGCGCGCGCTCGCCGCTGCGCAGCCGGACCGGCAAAAGGTCGTCGTCGTTGCCGGCCGCGGCAAGACGCGGGCCGGCAAAGCGCACCAGCGTGCCGCCCTTGTCGACCCAGTCGACCAGCCGCTGCTTGACCTGTTCCGGGATGGTGCCGACATCGGCCATGATGATCATCGCCGGCTTCTGGTCGAGAAGCTGCGGAATGGCGTCGGCGAGATCGGCGCTCGACGGCTCGACCAGATCGGCAAAGGGCTGCAGGGCGCGGCGGATATAGTAGAGCGGCGACAGAAGCGGCTGCGCCTGGTCGGCCTCGGCCTGCGACAGAAGGCCGACGCGCCGGCGTTTCGAACTCTCGTCGAGCACGCGCACGGCGCCGGCCTGGCGCTCGCCGTCGAGCGCGATCGAGGCGAAATCGTTGCGCAGTTCGAACGGGACCGCCATCGTGGCCGTGGTCGCGGCCTCGCCAGGCGCGAAGGTCAGCGTCGCATCGGCGATGCGGCGGCCCTTGTCGTCGAAGGCGCCTGCGGTGACCTGCGCCGGGGCCGGATCGCCCGGCGCGCGGATGGCGGTCAGCGCGAAGCCGTCGACCTGGTTGTCGGCGCCAATCAGGCCGGTCAGCGAAGGCCGGTCGGAAATGGCCCAAACCAGCCGTGTCGCGTTCTTTTCGAGCAGCGTCTTGAAAGCGGCCTCGTCGCCTTTGGCGGCAAGGCCATCCGCGAGCACGGCAACGCTGGCGCCGGGCAGGCGCTCCAACGCGGCGGCGACACGGGCGTAGACGGCGGGCCTGTCGGTGGGGATTGGCCGCGGCTTTGCCGCGCGCAGATGGTCGAGCGCGGCCGAGGCATCGAAGGGGCCGATCTCGGCATTGGGCTTCTCGGCGGTGAAGGCGATGACGACCGGCACGCCGTTCGAGCCGGCATCGGCGATCAGCCGTTCGGCGGTGGCCACGCGCTTGTTCCAGTCGGCGGCGCTTGCCCAGCCATTGTCGATGACAAGCGCCAGGGCCGCACCTTCCGCCGGCAGTTTTTCGCGCGGATTGAAGACCGGCTCGGCCAACGCCATCACGACGAGCGCCGCCATCAGCAGCCGAAGCAGCGTCAACCACCACGGGCTTTGCTGCGGGGTTTCCTCGCGCCTCAGGACCTGGGCGAGGATTTTCAATGGCGGGAACACTTCCGTTTGCGGCTTGGGCGGGGTGAGCCGCAGCAACCACCAGATCACCGGCAGCGCCAGAAGTCCCCACAGCACCATGGGCGCCCCGAAGGAAAGCGGCAGCCAGCTCATGCGACCGCCTTTCCGACATTATTGCTACCGTCGGCGGTCAGCGCCATGTGGATGCGCACCAGCGCCTCGGAGGCGAGGCGGTCGGTGTGGTTGACGGTATAGCTCCAGCCGAGACGTTTGCACCAGGCGGCCAATTCCTCGCGGCGGGCCCGGTAAAGCAGGCGGTATTCCTCGGCCAGCATCTCGGCGCGGCCGGCGGTCAGCTTGTCGCCGGTCTCGGGATCGGTGAATTCGGTGCGGCCGGCATAGGGGAAGGTTTCCTCGGCCGGATCGGCCACCTCGATCAGATGCGCGCGCACGCCGTGGCGCGCCAGCACGTCGAGCCAGGCCATGGTTTCCTCGACCGGATCGAGGAAATCGCTGACAAGCACGATGTCGCAGAAACGGCGGATGGCCGACAGATCGGGCTTGGCGGGAAGCGCGGCGGCGTGGCTCAGCTGGGCGGCGATGCGCTCGGCGCCGTTGCGGGCTGTGAACGGGTCCGTCAGGCCCGGCCAGGCGATGCGCTCGCCGCTGCGCGACAAGAGCTCGGCCAAGGCGAGCGCCAGCACCAGCGCGCGCGATTCCTTGGAAACGCCGACGCCGGCCGATTTGTAGAGCATGGAAGGCGATGGGTCGGCCCAGAGCCAGACGGTGTGCGCGGCCTCCCATTCGCGATCGCGCACATAGGTGTGGTCGTCCCTGGCGGAGCGGCGCCAGTCGATGCGCGAGGAATCGCCTTCGACATAGGGCCGGAACTGCCAGAAATTCTCGCCGATGCCGCGCTTGCGGCGGCCGTGCCAGCCGGCGATCACCGTGTTGACGATACGGCGCGCCTCGACCAGCAGGTCGGGCACCAATGAAGCCCGCAACCGGCCACGGGCGAGCGCATCGCGCGCCGCAACCGGTGCCTGGACCTCGCCTATTCGACCCATCAGATGCCTTTTGCCAGCTTCGCCACCACGTCGCGCACGGAGGTGCCTTCGGCGCGGGCGGCGAAAGTCAGCGCCATGCGATGCTGCAGCACCGGTTCGGCCAAGGCGCGGACGTCGTCGACCGAAGGTGCCAACCTGCCATCATATAGGGCGCGCGCGCGGGCGCACAGGGTCAGCGCCTGGCTGGCGCGGGGCCCTGGCCCCCAGGCGACGTGCTTGTCCGTCTCGGCATTGCCCTGGCCGGGCCGGGCCGAGCGCACCAGCTTGAGGATCGCCTCGACGACGCTTTCCGGCACCGGCATGCGACGGATCAGCGTCTGGATTTCCCTCAGTCTGGCCGGCTGCAGCACGTTGTCGGCCTTGGCTTCGTCGACGCCGGTGGTTTCGAGCAGGATGCGGCGCTCCGCCTCGATCTCCGGATAGAGGATGTCGACTTGCATCAGGAAGCGGTCGAGCTGGGCTTCCGGCAGCGGGTAGGTGCCTTCCTGTTCAAGCGGGTTCTGCGTCGCAAGCACGTGGAAGGGCGCGGGCAGGTCGTGGCGGGCGCCGGCGATGGTGACGTGATATTCCTGCATCGCCTGCAGCAGCGCCGATTGCGTGCGCGGCGAGGCGCGGTTGATCTCGTCGGCCATCAGCAATTGCGTGAAGATCGGTCCGGAAATGAAGCGGAAGGAGCGCTTGCCGAACTCGTCCTGCTCCATCACCTCGGAACCGAGGATGTCCGACGGCATCAGGTCGGGCGTGAACTGGACGCGGCGCGAATCGAGGCCGAGCACGATGCCCAGCGTTTCGACCAGCTTGGTCTTGGCGAGGCCGGGCACGCCGACCAGCAGAGCATGGCCGCCCGCCAGCAGCGCCACCAGCGTGCGCTCGACGACCGCCTCCTGGCCGAAGATCACCCGGCCGACCGCGTCGCGGACCCTGGAGATGTCGGCCAGCGCCTTTTCGGCTTCCTCGATCATCGCTTTTTCGCTGATCGGGCTTTCCTTGATCATCACGCTCATGCCGTTCGATCCTTGTGGTTGGAAATACCGGCCTGCACTCTCAATGCTGCAGAATGCCGCGATTCGGCCTCGCCTGGCGCCTGTATTCGAACTTAAATCACAGACTTGGACGGACAAGGCTGACAATCGGGACAACAGTGACTATTTCGTGACCATGGCCGAACGCAGCGAACATCGTGAACAAACACCGGGCGAACGGAGCCCGGGCGAGCAGAGCCTGACCGGCGCCACCGAGGCGCGCGGCCTGGAGGCGCTGATCTCGCGCGCGGCGCGGGCCGGCAAGGGGCCGGCGCCGGTCGAGCGCTGGAATCCGGAATTCTGCGACGACCTCGACATGGAGATCAAGGCCGACGGGACCTGGTTCTATCTCGGCACGCCGATCGGCCGCATGCCGCTGGTGCAGCTCTTTTCCAGCGTGCTGCGCAAGGATGCCGACGGAAAGACCTACCTTGTGACGCCGGTCGAACGGGTCGGGATCCGTGTCGTCGACGCCCCCTTCATCGCTGTCGAAATGAACGTGTCCGGAAGTGGGAACGACCAGGTCATCACCTTCCGCACCAATGTCGGCGACGTCGTCGCCGCCGGCCCCGGCCATCCGCTGCGCTTCGTCGACGAAGACGAAACCGGCGGACTGAAGCCCTATGTGCTGGTGCGCGGACGGCTGGAGGCGCTGGTGGCGCGGCCGGTGATGTATGAGCTGGTCGAGCATGGCGAGGAGATCGACATCGGCGGCAGGGCGATGTTCGCCGTCCGCTCGGGCGGCGAGGTCTATCCGCTCATGCCGGCCGAGAAACTGAAGCGGCTGAGCGCGTGATGGACCAGGTGACGCCGGCGCCGTTTTCGATCGCTGACTTTCGTGCCCGCGTCGCGGCGCAGGCGGCGATCGTCCCTGGCGACGATTTCGGCGACCATCGCTTCAATCCCGGCCATCCCCGGCTCAAACATGTCAAGCCGCTGCGCGACGCGGCGGTGCTGATTCCGGTGATCGACCGTGCCAAGGGCGCCATGGTGCTGCTCACCAAGCGCGCCGAGAAGCTGCGCAGCCATTCAGGCCAGGTGGCTTTCCCAGGCGGCACGATCGATCCGACCGATCCCGGCCCCGAGGCCACGGCGCTGCGCGAGACCTTCGAGGAGATCGGCCTCGATCGGGATTTCATCGAGATCATCGGCCGCATGCCCGACTACGTCTCCGGCAGCGGCTACCGCATCGTGCCGGTGCTTGCCATCGTGCGGCCGGGTTTTTCGCTGACGCTCAATGCCGACGAGGTCGATGCGGCCTTCGAGGTGCCCCTGAGTTTCCTGATGGACCCCGCCAACCACGCGCGCGACAGCCGTTTCTGGAACGACCTCGAATGGTTCTTCTACGATATGCCCTATGGCGGCCAGCGCATCTGGGGCGTCACCGCCGGCATCGTCCGCACGCTCTATGAAAGGCTCTATGCGTGAGCGCTGAGGTGTCTCTCTCGGGCAAGGCCGATTGGCTCGCCGAAAAGCATCTGCAGAAGCTGCTTGCGGTGCTGAAGGAGGGCGGCGAGGAAGCGCGTATCGCCGGCGGCGCGGTGCGCAACACGCTGATCGGCCAACGGGTCGCCGACGTCGACATCGCCACGACCACGGTGCCCGAGGAAACGATCAGACGCGCCAAGGCCGTCGGCTTCAAGACGGTGCCGACAGGCATCGATCATGGCACGGTCACAGTGGTCGCGGGCGGCAAGCCCTATGAGGTGACGACGCTGCGCGCCGATATCGAGACCGACGGGCGGCGGGCAAAAGTGATTTTCGGACGTGACTGGAAAGCCGACGCCGAGCGGCGCGACTTCACCATCAACGCCCTCTATGCCGAAGCGGACGGCACGGTCGTCGACCTGGTCGGCGGCATCGCCGACATCGAAGCGCGGCGGCTGCGTTTCATCGGCGACGCGGAGGCGCGCATCCGCGAGGATTATCTGCGCATTCTGCGCTTTTTCCGCTTCTTTGCCTGGTATGGCGAAGGACGGCCGGACGCGGAAGGGCTGAAGGCCTGCGCCAGGCTGAAGGATGGGCTTGCGCGGCTTTCGGCCGAACGGGTCTGGTCCGAACTGAAGAAGCTCTTGTCGGCTCCGGATCCCTCGCGCGCGCTCTTGTGGATGCGCCAGGCTGGCGTGCTCACCGCCGTGCTGCCGGAAAGCGAGAAATGGGGCATCGACGCCATCCATGGCCTGGTCAAGGCTGGAGAGGATCTCGGCTGGATCGCCGATCCGGTGTTGAGGCTGGAGGCGATCGTCCCGCCCGATGCCGTGCGTATGAAGACGCTTGGCGAGAGGCTGCGACTTTCGAACGAGGATGCCGATCGCCTGCGGCATTGGGCGCTGACCGTTGCGCCGGATGCCAAGGCGACCGAGACCGAACTGGCCAAGAAACTCTATTACGGCGATCGCGACGGCTATCTCGACCGTATTCGACTGGCGCTTGCCGCCGCTCGGACGCGTGCCGTCGAGGACAATCAGGCGATGATGGAAGCCGGCGGTTTTTCACGCCTGCTCAATTTCACGCTCAAGTGGGAAAAGCCGGTGTTCCCGATCAAAGGCGCCGACCTGACCGAGCTTGGCGCGTCGCCGGGGCCCAAGCTCGGCGCCACGCTGAAGAACCTCGAGAAGGAATGGATGGAGTCAGGCTTCACCCTGGAACGCGGCGCGCTGATGGAACGCGCCGCGCAGGCGCTGGAGACTTGAAACGTCGAAACCGCTCGCGGCTGTCAATGGATCGCAACAGGGGCGAGCGCGCGAGAAAGGCTTGCCTCGCCTTTGCCGTAGACGGAGGGGTCGTAATTGGCCAGCGTGTCGGTGCGGGCCGTGTTGAGCAGGTCGTTGGTGATCTGCACCGGCGTCGCCTTGGTGAACTTGCTGCCGATGATCGCGGCATAGCCGGAGATGATCGGCGCGGCGAAGGACGTTCCGTAGAGCCCGGTCTTGTCGCCCTCGACGCCGACCACCAGGAAGTGGCTCTGCACAGCCGTGTTGGAGCCGGCATAGTCGGAATACCAGGCGAGTTGGGCCTTGTTGGCTGTGGTGCCGTTCGTCGACAATGCGCCGACGAAGATCGCCGTCGGTTTGCCGATCAGGGCAAGGTCGAGATAGTCCTGCTGGCCACCGGTGACCCCGCCGACAGCGACCGAGTCATTGCCGGCCGCCTTCGAGACGATGGCCGAACCCTTGGTGGCGTAGGAGATGATCGAGGACTCCTCTGGAGCCCACCAGATCTGGTTCGTGCTGTAGCCCGCAGTTGTGTACATGCCGTAGCTCAGGTTAAGCACGTTGAGGCCGCGTGCCAGCGAAACGGCCGTGCCCGTCGAGAAATCCTTGGAGCGGATGGTCGCCGCGGGAGCAATCATGCTTGCCTCCTCGCGCGTCCATTCGCCGTGCCGCTGGGTCTGCACGCCGATCCCGAAATTGCCGGAAAAGCGCGAGGTGCTGCTGAAGTCGTCGACCATGGTGATGGTGACGCCCTTGCCCTTGTAGCCGGCGGCCCATGCCGCGCCGACGTCGGGGCTCATCCAGCTCTGTACGGCTTGCGTCGTCCGCGCGGCCGGGATCGTTGCGCTCACGCAGATCGACCCGCCGCCATGGCAGAGTGCAGCCATTTCGTCCGGGCTGAGAGCTTCCTGAGCCGATGCCATCGGCGCCGAAAGGATGGCGAGGGCAGCGGCGAGGCCGAACTTCAAGGACTTAACCGACATGTTCATTCTCCAGTCAGACAGAACCAGGACGGACGATCGTGAGTTTCGGGACAAGATGATTTCATCCGCAGCCCCTCCGATCAGAAAGTGAGACGGTAGTTCAGCCAGAGATGCATGCTCTCCGGCTTCGCGCTGACCAGATACTTCAGCGTTTCCTCGGGCGCCGTCTCGCCCGCCGCCAGCCGGCAGTTGACGCTGTAGGTTCCGAACTCGCCGTAGTCGGCCTCGCAGGGCTTTTCGGTCAGGTTGCCGCCGATGACCGAGGTGACCGACAGGGACAGGGTGCTGTTCGGATTGGGATGGACCTGAGTGAGAAAACCAAGCTTGAGGCTGGGCTCGATGCTGTATTTCTCGCCTTGTTCCCCAGTGCCAAATCCCCAGAGAAAGCCGGTATCGGGCGTGATCTGGGTAAGAAGATCGACATGCATGTCGACCCAGCTCGCGTGATACCAACGGCTGAAGGAGATCCAGCTTCCGCCCTGCAGCTCATAGCCGCCGTTGCCGAGGCCCCTGGCGCGGTCGCTGAGCGGAGAACCCTGATGGATATCGACGAGCGAGGTGGTCCATTCCTGCGCTGTCGCAGCGGACGCCAAGAGGAAGGCGCACGACAGGAGCACCGCCGTGCAGAGACCGCCTCGGATGTCGGATCGCTCGCGCATGCGCGACGCACCTCGCCCCACCATTCCGGACAGCGCCTTGATGGCGAAGGGCTTCTCGGGCAGCCGCCTCTGGCCGGATCATGCGCGGGAGAATCGCACGCAGACCGTTACCGCCAGGTTACCTAAGCTGTTACGAATATAAGAATTCGCTGGAATTAAGCATAAACAATGCCTTCGCCGGCGATCGGAGGATCGCCGACGAGGAGGGCGGACGCGGGCCGGAAGCAACGAACCGCCATCGCGCCTGTCGGCCGGTGACGTTTGGAAGCCTGCGATCTGGCCCGATCAGGCGGCGTCGCGAACTTTCTGGATGCGCGAGCGGATCGCCTCGATCATGGTCTCGCGAATAACGGTCTCGCCATGCGTCTCGCGCATATGCTCGACGGCGCGGCGCATGACCTCCGCTTCCTCGTCGGCGCGCGTGTGCCAGTCACAGCCGGGAACCAGCGATCCGCATTGGAATTCCTTCATGACTCTTCCTTTCCTAGCGCGGGTGGTTCGACCTTGGCCGGCCGGCCGCCCCTGATTTTTTTCTTGGCAGTCCGGGAGGGAAACGGCGGCGCGCCTCTTCCGGTTGCTCTGCCGGACTACCATAACACGTGTCGGACGGTTCGGTTGCATCGAAAGTCCCCAATCCCGGAATGGAAGGAAAGGCGGAGCACTATGCCCCGCCTTTCCCCGCTGCCTGAGAACTGGACCTTCAGAGCAAGGTCGTTACTTCATGATCTTGACGGCCTCGGCGATTTTGTTCTTGCCGCTCATGTCCCAGGACACGCGGACCTTCTCGCCGGCCTGAACGCCGGGATCCTTGAAGGCCTTGGACAGCTTGAATGTCGACCCATCGTCCAGAACAAGGCTCATGGCCGTTCCATCAAAGCTCTTGACGGTGCCGGTGGTGTGCTTCACCGCCGCGAACGCGGCGCCACCGGAGGCGAGAAAGGCGGCGGCTGCCGCCGTCACGATAAGCTTGCGCATGGCATGCTCTCCTGGAAACAAGGCGCCCGTTTGGTCAGGCACCCTCCTGGTCAGGGCCGTCAAGTCGCGTCGAGTCACGGCCGGCGGAGACAGGTGATCTCCGCTTCGACCGCCGGCGCTTCCCGACCCGACGACCCTAAATAGATCAATTTTTTCAAAAGGATATTAGACGAAAAAGATATCGCCCTTGCCACATTGCCCGCCAAGATTCAGCGAATGGGACAGCAATGCGGCCATGGCCTGGGCTCACCGGATCGTTACGGCCATTTTACCTCGGGCGGCAGGCTGGACAGGATCGAGGCGACATTGCCGCCGGTCTTCAGGCCGAAGATGGTGCCGCGATCGTGAAGCAAGTTGAATTCGACGTAGCGGCCGCGCCGGATCAGCTGTTCGTCGCGCTCGCCGTCGGTCCAGTCCTGGTTGAAGTTGCCCCGCACCAGATGGGCATAGACGACAAGGAAGGAGCGTCCGACATCCTGGACGAAATTGAGATCGGCATTCCAGCCGCCCCTGTCCTCGTCCGAATGCAGCCAGTCGAAGAAGATGCCGCCGATGCCGCGCGCCTCGTTGCGGTGCGGCAGGAAGAAGTACTCGTCGCACCAGGCTTTGAATTTGGGATAGTCGGCGACGGCGGCGTTCTTCTCGCAGGCGAACTGCATGGCGCGATGGAAGGCAATCGTGTCGGGATCGTCCTGGGTTCGGCGACGGTCGAGCACCGGCGTCAGATCGGCGCCGCCACCGAACCACTGGCGCGTGGTGACGACCATGCGCGTGTTCATGTGCACGGCCGGCACGTTGGGGTTCCAGGGGTGGGCGATCAACGAGATGCCGCTCGCCCAGAAACGCGGGTCTTCTTCGGCGCCGGGAATCTGTCTCCTGAACTCGGGCGAGAATTCGCCATGGACGGTCGAGGTGTGAACGCCGACCTTCTCGAAGACGCGACCGCGCATCATCGACATGGCGCCGCCGCCGCCACGCCCTTCGTCGCGCTCCCAGGGGGTCTTCTCGAAATGGCCGGGCGACCATGATGCTTGCGGGCCGGTGAGCTCCTGCTCGATCTGCTCGAAGGTGACGCAGATGCGCTCGCGCAAGGCCTCGAACCAGAGGCGGGCCTTCATCTTCTTCTGCTCGATATCGGCCGGCAGGCCCACCGGAAGATCAGGTCTTTCCAATTCGGTCTCCAGTCACAGGCTTCACTTGCCTGACAAATGACTCGTTTTTTCTGCGCGCGATCCCTAATCTCTTGAGGACAAGGGTCAAGTCCTGTCTGATCCAGGTGCAAAGGAGTTCCTTCGTGCGCACCCCGGCAAGACCGCCGCTGGATGGCTTGAAGAAGAGGCTGGAGCGCTCACGGGCTGAGCGCGAAAACCAGCCGCGCGACGGTTTCTTGCGCGAAACCTTCGTGCTGCCGCGCCCGGATGCGCGTCTCAAGGCCAAGGAGTGGTTCGAGCGTTTTCCGAAACAGGCCTACTGGACCGAGATCGAAAGCTGGTTCGAACGTCCAGGCGACGTGATCGAGTTCACCATGCGGCGGCTGCCGGCGGCTGATTAAGGTGCATTGATATTCAGGTGAGGCCGGCCTGCAAACGGCGGCTTCCTGCGCTTCCGGTGCTCACGTACTTTAAGTACGCTCCGCTCCGGTTCTCGGAAGTCACCTAGTTTGGTCGCTTCACGCCCGTCTTCGACTCCGGCTCGGCCTGACCTGAATCTCAATGCACCTTGGCGCCAGACCGTCAGCGCACCGCCAGCCGCCTCGCACCTGTTCCCTCCCGGGCCAGCCGGTCTTCCTTGTTCCTCAGCGGACATTTGTCGATCGACATGCAGCCGCAGCCGATGCAGTCGGTCAGGCCGTCGCGCAATTTCTTGAGCTGGGCGATCTTCTGGTCGAGATCGTCGCGCCAGGCTGTTGAAAGCAGGTTCCAGTCCTCGCGCGTCGGCGTGCGCTCTTCGGGCAGGGACTGGAACGCCTGGGCGATCCCGGCAAGCGAGATGCCGACTTCCTGGGCGACGCGGATGATCGCCACGCGCCGCAGCACGTCGCGGCCGTAGCGCCGCTGGTTGCCCGAAGTGCGATGGCTGCGGATCAGCCCGCGGGCCTCGTAGAAATGCAGCGCCGATACCGCCACGCCGCTGCGCACCGCCACCTGGCCGACCGTCAATTCCCTCACCGGAGCCATTCTCAAATTCCCGCTTGACCTCAAGTTAAGTTGAGCTTGTAGCGAAAGAGCGACGATATGGCAAATGCAGGAGAAGGCGATGTGCGCCTGGACGAAAATGACGGCGGAAGGGGTGGCGGTTCGGGAGAGCGAGGAAACCCGGCGCGTCCTAGCCGAGCTGGCGCAGCGCTTCGCCCGCGACCATGGCGACCGACAGCGCGACATTGATGCTGCGGGCGCCCGCCCGCATCGGAATGGTCAGTCGCGCGTCGGCCGCCTGGTGGACCTGATCCGGCACGCCGGCGGATTCGCGGCCGAACAGAAGGATGTCGCCGGCAACGAAAGCAAAGTCGGTGTAGGCGGCCGTGGCCTTGGTGGTGAGCAGCACCAGGCGGCGCGCGTTGGTCTTTCGCCACTCCTCGAAGGCGTGCCAATCGGCATGGCGGGAAAGCGCCGCCTTTTCGAGGTAGTCCATGCCGGCCCGTTTCAGCGCCCGGTCGGAGAGCGGGAAGCCGGCCGGCTCGATGATATCGACACCGATGTCGAGGCAGGCGGCGAAGCGCAGGATTGTCCCGGTGTTGCCGGCGATATCCGGCTGGTAGAGCGCGATGCGGAGACGATCGTTCATTTCCGCATCCTGCTAATAAGTGGCAGATCGGCCACAGGAACCTCCGGCTTTTGGCGATTTCTGGACTGGCG
Source organism: Mesorhizobium sp. B3-1-9 (assembly GCF_006439595.1). Taxonomy (NCBI): domain Bacteria; kingdom Pseudomonadati; phylum Pseudomonadota; class Alphaproteobacteria; order Hyphomicrobiales; family Phyllobacteriaceae; genus Mesorhizobium; species Mesorhizobium sp. B3-1-9. The sequence continues at coordinate 40,457 of NZ_VFTJ01000013.1, read as the reverse complement.
GGTGGCCATTTTCTGCGAAGTCGAGTATATGCCCACCATCGTCAACCCGAACCGAATGGAGGGGAACACATGATGACCATGCACATCCAGCTCCTCTCCGGGGCTCACGTATGCCCGCAGGCGGTTTCGGTACGACGATTCTTCTGACACTTTAAGTCCTCATCGCACCGATTCCCGCCGAACCCAGTTTTCGGCCTTCGAAGGAATCTTGCGATGTTTTTCAAACTGCCAAAGGGGCGCCGCGCTCCCGCTGAACGTGTCAAGACCGATGCTTGCCGTCGTGTCAAGACCGACGGTTACCGTCGTGCCGAGGCTGACGCTCGTCGTCCGGTTCCGGCCGATTCGATCCGCGCCTTCGGCCGAATGCCGGTGGTCGAGGCCGCATCATCCTTTTTAACGCATTTGCATATGGAGGACGGACCGATGTTCGATCCCTACAAGATACCGGGGTCAAGAAGCCTGCATGAGCGCAAGGTGGCTACCTGGGCGCTGCTGATCGGCGAGACCTATTCGTCGGCGGTGCATGCCGAGGAACGGCGCAGGCCGCATCGCGGCATGCTGCCGGACGTCGATTTCTCGCGCGCGGTGCCCGACCACAGCCGGCCCACGCTGGTGCGCCGGATCATCCGCTTGATCCGGCCGGGCGACAGGAACCGGGCAGGCTCCGGCCTTTCGTCGGGAACTTCGGGGCCTTCAGGATCGTCAAACGAACCTGTCGGCGAAATGCCGGCGAAACCCTATATTGCGCGGGATAGGGCCGGCGACTCGGATGATTCCGTGTCGCCGGCCCGCAATGCCGCGCGGCCGCAAAGCCTTGCCCATCAATCCCGCGCCGCGTGAGCGCACAGACAAGTCGAGTGCCTGGAATGTTCCGCTGGTTTGAAAACAGGCTCGATCCGTTCCCTGCCGCGGAGCCGGTCGAGCCGCCGAGGACGCTGATCGCGTTTTGCGTGCACTACACGCGCGGCGCCTGGCCCTACATCGTCGTCGATGCGGTGCTGGTGACGGCGATCGCCTTCACCGAAGTCTGGATGTTCGGCTTCCTCGGCCGCATCGTCGACTGGCTGTCGGCGCAGAACCGCGAAACCTTCCTGCAGACGGAGATATGGAAGCTCGCCGGCATGGCTTTCGTCGTGCTGTTCGCGCTGCCGGGCACGGTATGGCTGCATTCGCTGCTCAACCAGCAGACGCTGATGGGCAATTATCCCATGCGCATCCGCTGGCAGGTGCATCGCTATCTGCTCAAGCAGTCGATGGCCTTCTACCAGGACGAGTTCGCCGGCCGCATCGCCACCAAGCTGATGCAGACGGCGCTCGCCGTGCGCGAATGCGTGATCAAGCTGATCGACGTGCTGAACTACGTCATCGTCTACTTTCTCGGCATGTTGTTCATTGTCGGCGCGGCCGACTGGCGGCTGGCCGCACCGCTCGCCGTCTGGCTGGTCGGCTATATCGGGCTCTTGCGCTTTTTCATTCCACGGCTCGGCAAGGTCGGCGAGGAGCAGGCCAATGCGCGCTCGACCATGACCGGCCGCGTCGTCGACAGCTACACCAACATCCAGACGGTGAAGCTGTTTTCGCATGCACGGCGCGAGGCAACCTTCGCCAGGGAAGGCATGGCGAGCTTCCTCGACACTGTCTACCGCTCGATGCGGCTGGTGACGGTGCTCTACGGCTTGCTCTACATCCTGAATTCGCTGCTTCTGTTCTCCGTCACGGCAATCTCGCTGTGGCTTTGGCTGGGGCAGGCGGTGACGATTGGCGCCGTCGCCGTGGTCATCGGCCTTGTCCTGCGAATGTGGGGCATGTCGCAATGGATCATGTGGGAGATGTCCGGGCTGTTCGAGAATATCGGCACGGTGCAGGACGGCATCCAGTCGATCTCGCTGCCGCGCCTGGTCGAGGACAGGCCGGGCGCCAAGGACATCAGTGTCAGCCAGGGCGAGATCCGCTTCGACGACATCCGCTTCCACTATGGCAAGCAGAAGGGCGTCATCGAGAACTTGTCGCTTACCGTGAAGCCCGGCGAGAAGGTCGGCATCGTCGGCCGCTCGGGCGCCGGCAAGTCGACGCTGGTCAATCTGCTGCTGCGTTTCTACGACCTGGAAAGCGGCAGGATCCTCGTCGACGGCCAGGAGATCGCGGCGGTGACGCAGGATTCGCTGCGCGCGCAGATCGGCATGGTGACGCAGGACACCTCGCTGCTGCATCGCTCGGTGAGGGAGAACATCCTCTACGGCCGGCCCGACGCGACCGACGAGATGCTCACCGAAGCGGCGCGTCGGGCGGAGGCGCTCGATTTCATCGGCGGGCTTTCGGACCACAACGGCCGCAAGGGCTTCGACGCCCATGTCGGCGACCGCGGCGTCAAGCTGTCCGGCGGCCAGCGCCAGCGCGTCGCGATCGCCCGCGTCATGCTGAAGGACGCCCCGATCCTGATCCTCGACGAGGCGACCTCGGCGCTCGATTCGGAAGCCGAGGCGGCGATCCAGGAGAACCTCTACAAGCTGATGCAGGGCAAGACCGTCATTGCCATCGCGCACCGTCTGTCGACCATCGCGGCGATGGACCGGCTCGTCGTCATGGACAAGGGTCGCATCATCGAGGAAGGCTCGCATGAGGAACTCGTCGCCAAGGGCGGGCTCTATGCACAGCTCTGGCAGCACCAGTCCGGCGGCTTCCTGCTCGATGACGCGCCAACCGAGGTTGATGCCAAGGCGCCGGAATCCGAGATGGCAGCGGAGTAACGCGATCGCGATTGCAGTTTCCGGCGTCTATGAGAGAAAAATGCTCGACCGCATCTTCACCTGGTTCGAAAGCCGTTATTCGCCGGTGGCGCTGGCCGAAGACAGGCAGCCGCCAATGGGGCTTTGGCGGTTCTACTGGTATTTCATAAGGCAGTTTCGCACCGCCTATTGGCTGCGCATCGTCATCGTTGCGGTCGCGGCAATCGTGGACGCGATGCTGCCGATTTTCGTCGGCCTGATCGTGGGCCTGCTCTCCAGCACCAGGCCGGGAGACTTCTTCGCCGCCCATGGGCCGCTGCTCGTGCTGATGGCGTTCGTCGTGCTGCTGCGCCCGCTGTCGATGGTCATCGACGCGCTTATCCGCAACCATGCCATCGCGCCAAACCTCATCGACCTCATCCGCTGGCAGAGCCATTGGCATGTCGTGCGCCAGGACTGGTCGTTCTTCCAGAACGACTTCGCCGGCCGCATCGGAACCAAGGTTATGCAAAGCGGCGATTCGATGGAGATGAGCGTCAACCTCACCGTCGATGCCGTCTGGTATGCGCTGGTCTTCGTTGCGGTCGCCATCGTCGTGCTGGCGCGGCTCGATCCGCTTCTCCTGACGGTCGTGGCGGTGTGGCTGGTGTTCTATTGCCTGATCTTCTGGTCCGCGATGCCCAGGATCACGCAACGCTCGTCCCAACTGTCGGAGCGGTGGTCGCAGGTGAGCGGCCGCATGGTCGACAGCTACACCAACATCCTGACGCTCAAGACATTCTCGACCGGCGAGCACGAAGACAAATATGTCTCGCAGGCAGTCGTCGAGCACGCCGACACATTCTACCAGCTGATGCGCGTTTTCACGCTGATGTGGTCAGCTTTGTTCATCCTCAACGCGGCGCTGCTCATCGCCGTGAGCTGGCTGGCACTCGTCGGCTGGAACGCCGGCGCCTTGACCACCGCGGCCGTCGCGACCGCGATACCGTTCGCGCTGCAGATCGCCAACATCTCCGGCAGGATCCTCGACGTCGGCGCCAACGTCTTCCGGCAGATCGGCGTCGCCAGCAACTCGATGACGACGATCGCGCGGCCGATCGTCATGCAGGACCAGCCCGACGCACCGGCCCTCGTCGTGACCGCCGGCGGCATCGAGTTCGACCGGGTGAACTTCAATTACTGGCGCAAGGACGGCAAAGGCGGGGTCATCGACAATCTGTCGCTGAAGATCGCGCCGGGCGAGCGGGTCGGCCTGATCGGCCGTTCGGGAGCCGGCAAGTCGACGCTGGTCAATCTCGTGCTGCGGCTGTTCGACGTCCAAGACGGCAAGGTGCTGATCGACGGGCAGGACATCCGCAACGTCTCGCAGGAAAGCGTTCGGACGGCGATAGGCTTCGTCAACCAGGACACCTCGCTCTTGCATCGATCCGTTCGCGAGAACCTCAAATATGGGCGCCAGACGGCTAGCGACGAGGCGATGTTCAGCGCCGCCAAAGCCGCCCAGATCGACGATGTGATCGCGGGGCTGACCGATCCCCATGGGCAGAGCGGCTATGAGGCGCTTGTCGGCGAGCGCGGCGTGAAGCTGTCCGGCGGCCAGCGGCAACGCATCGCAATTGCCCGCGTTATGCTGAAGGACGCGCCGATCCTCATTCTCGACGAGGCCACGTCCGCGCTCGATTCAGAAGTGGAAGCCGCCATCCAGGAGAACCTCTACAAGCTCATGCAGGGCAAGACCGTCATCGCCATCGCTCACCGCCTGTCGACCATCGCGGCGATGGACCGGCTCGTCGTCATGGACAAGGGCCGCATCGTCGAGGACGGCTCGCATGAGGCGCTGATCGCCAGGGGCGGGCTCTACGCCCAGCTCTGGCGGCGCCAGTCGGGCGGGTTCCTGCTGGAGGAAAAACCGGTCGCCGACGATCTGGCGACGAAAGGTGAAGCCGCCGAATGATGAAGGGCGTCTATCGCTGGTTCGAGCGCTGGGTCTACCCGTTCCGCGAGCCGGCGAATCTGCGGCCGCCCGTCAGCGTCGGCGGCTTTCTCTGGCACTATGTCGGCCAGGCGAAGCTCGCCTTCTTCGCCATGCTGATCATCGGCGGCATCGCGCCGCTGGTCGAGGCCGGCCTGTTCTATTTCGTCGGAAGGCTGGTCGATATCCTCGACCAGCTGCCCGGCGAACGCAACTGGCACGCGCTTTGGGCCGCGGCCGGTCCCGAGCTCTTGTTCATGGGCGCGGTAGTGCTCGTCATCCGCACCGCCGTGGTCGGCCTGTCGGCGCTTGTCGACGAACAGACGATCACGCCCGGCTTCTACAATCTGGTGCGCTGGCAGGCGCATCGGCATGTCTCGCGCCAGTCCTACGCCTTCTTCCAGAATGATTTCGCCGGCCGCATTGCCACCAAGGTTTGGCAGGCGGGGCAAGCGACGGGCGACCTGATGGAAAGCTTCATCGAGGTCGTGTGGTTCATGATCGTCTATACGGTCACCACGCTGGCGCTGGTCGCCGGTCTCGATCTGCGGCTGGCAGTGCTGGTGGTGATCTGGATCGCCGCCTTCGGCTGGCTGGCGAAACTCTATCTGCCGGCGATCCGCAAGCATGCAGAGGCGACCGCCGAGGCCGGCTCGATGATCACCGGCCGTATCGTCGATTCCTATTCCAACGTGCAGACGCTGAAACTGTTTTCAGCCGATGGCGACGACCGCTATATTCGCAGCGGCTTCGACATCTATCTCGACGCGCTACGGCCGTTCACGCGCCGGCTGACCGGCGTGCGCATGGCGCTGACCATGCTCTCCGGCATCATGATCACGGCGATCGCAGCCTTTGCCATCTATCTCTGGGTCGAAGGCTCGATCACGGTCGGCGCCGTTGCCTTCACACTGTCGCTGGTGCTCAGGCTCAACATGCTGCTTGGAAGGCTGATGATGCAGCTCAACGGCATCTTGCGAAACCTCGGCGTGCTGGAGAACTCCAAGGCGCTGATTTCGCAGCCGTTGGGCCTGACCGACGCGCCGGACGCCAAGGAACTGGTCGTCACCGGCGGCCGCATCGAGGTCAGGAACGTCACCTTCCATTACGGCAAGGGGCAAGGCGTGCTCGACGGCATCGATCTCGTCGTGCGTCCGGGCGAGAAGGTCGGGCTGGTCGGCCCGTCGGGCGCCGGCAAGACGACCTTGGCCAACCTGATCCTGCGCCTCTACGACCTGGAGGGTGGCCAGATCCTGATCGACGGCCAGGACATCGCCGGGGTCACGCAGAACTCGCTGCGCGGCAATATCGGCGTCGTCAGCCAGGATACCGCGCTGTTCCACCGCTCGCTGCGCGACAACATCAAGCTCGGCATGCCGAATGCCACCGACGCGCAGGTTATCGCCGCGGCCAGGAAAGCCGAGGCGCATGACTTCATCCTCGGACTGCGCGACAACCGCGGCCGCGCCGGCTACGAGGCCTATGTCGGCGAGCGCGGCGTGAAGCTGTCCGGCGGGCAGCGGCAGCGCGTGGCGATCGCGCGCGTCTTCCTCAAGGATGCGCCGATCCTGATCCTCGACGAGGCGACCTCGGCACTCGATTCGGACATCGAGGCGGCGATCCAGGAGAATCTGACCAGGCTGATGGAAAGCAAGACCGTGATCGCCATCGCGCACCGGCTGTCGACGATCGCGGCGCTCGACCGGCTGGTGGTGCTCGACGGCGGCCGCATCGTCGAACAGGGTACGCATGACGAACTGGTGGCGCTCGATGGGCTCTATGCGCGGCTCTGGAAACGGCAGTCCGGCGGCTTCCTGTTCAATGAGGAAAGCGCGCTGGAAGAGACGCGCCCTGCGGAGTAGAACGGCGTCATGTCGGTACGCATGCCCACCAATTTCGGACGGTCAGGCGCGCAGGAGAGCGCGCTCGACCTGCTCGGCCACGAAATCCTCGCCGAAAAGGCCGCGGCGCTCGGCCGCGCCGGCCAGCGTGTCGAGGAAACCCTTGCCAAGTTGCGCGAGAGCGGCGAGGGCGAGCATCGCAACCGGTTGCTCAAGGAAGCCGCCGCGGCCGTCCACGCCTACTTCATCCAGCGCGAGCTTTGCGGCCTGCGCAAGCATGATGCCGTGATCCGCGAATACGACATCCCGCGGGCGGTGCTGGTTAGACTTGGTGCCAGTTAGGCACTGATTTCTTCACGGAAGCGTACCAATCTTGCAGCGAGTGCCGTGGGGTTCTCATCAGCGGCGAAGTGCCCGCTATCCGCGATGATGTCGCCTTCGACCCGCGACAGACCGGCGGACCTCAAGCCGTCGAGATAATCGGCGATGTCGCCGGATTCGGCCGAACCCCTGAGATAAAGAACCGGCGTGGTGATCGGCATCGCGGATGGGCGGGAATTGACCTTGGCGTCCTCGGCAAAGGCGCGGTACCAGTCGAAGCCGGCCTTGAGGCTTTCCGGCCGCGAATAGGCCTTTGTATAGATGTCCCTGGCTTCCGCGGGGATAGCGGTCTTTTCCTTGGAAAGGATATCGAAGAAGAAATCGAAATAGGCGCGCTCTTGGCCGCCTACCAGCATCTCCGGCAAAGCCGGGATCGCATGAAAGGCAAAATGCCAGATATGCGGATTGCGGATGACATTTTCCCACGGCGCCACGCCGGGGACGACGACGTTCATGATCACCGCGCCGGATAATTCCTCGGGCAAGTCGCGCAACAGCGCGAAGACGATCTGGCCACCGACGTCATGACCGGCGACGATGACCTGCCGCAGGCCGCAAGCGCCAATCAGACCCCTTATCAATCTTGCCAGATATCTCTTCTCGCCAGTCCCGGGCGCGTCGTACGAGCCGCCGATGCCCGGCAGGTCTGGCGCGACCACGTGCTGGTTCTCGGCCAGCCGGTCGATGACTGCCTCGAATGCATATGAACTTTGCGGCCAGCCATGCAGCAGCAGAAGGCCGGGCGCATCGAACGGTCCTGCTTCCCGGATCGCGATAGCCATCCCCTCGACCTCGATGGCGCGTGTTTGCATGCGTCGATCTCCATCGTTGCCAGATGGATGGAACTAGGTTGCGGTCAGGCTTCGGACAGGCCCAATCAGAATCATTCCAGCCACTCGGTGATGAAGTGGCCGTTCTCGTGGATGTCGGTGCTTTCGAGCGGGCCGGGGCCGAGATTGGTGAATTTGTGCGGCGTGTCGGGCGGCACGATCAGGATCTGGCCGGCCGTGGCCTCGATTTCCCGGTCGCCGATCGTGAACAGGCCGGTGCCGGAGCGGATGACGAAGATTTCCGCATAGGGGTGCTTGTGCAGGCGCGGGCCGCCGCCGATCGACGGCTGGTAGTTGAAGATCAGGCAGGAATTGGCGCCGAATTGGCCGCATTGCAGCTCGCCTATCCAGCGGTCGGGGGCTTCGGCCCAACTGTCGCGTTCGATGACATGCGCCATGGCCGGACAATAGACCGGGCCAGGAGCCGATGTCGAGGCGAACACCGGCCCGATTCACCCCGGATTTCTCGCTGTTTCACGCTGTCCGACGGCCTGGCCGGGAGGTGTCGGCCAAGGCCGCTGTGCGTCCCCGCGACAATCTGCCCTTGTGCCTTCACCCCGCTGGACAAAAACGGGCTGCACGCATAAACCGAAATCCAAATGCCGGAGGAATTCGCTAGCCTGTTCGCCATGCGCTGTCGGGCAGGTGCGATTGAGCGGGGACAAGGCTCGGCCTCCGGTTAGGAAGAGGCGAAAGGATCAGGCACCCGTGAGCGCAACCGACATCCACGATCCCAACCGTCGCGATTTTCTCTACGTAGCCACCGGCATGGCCGCCGTTGTCGGCGCGGGAGCCGTCGCGTGGCCGTTCATCGACCAGATGCGCCCCGACGCCTCGACGCTGGCGCTGGCCTCGGTGGAGGTCGACGTCGCCTCGCTGCAGCCCGGTTCTTCGCTGATCGTCAAGTGGCGCGGCAAGCCGGTGGTGGTGCGAAACCGCACCGAAAAGGAAATGAAGGACGGCGAGGCCGTCAACCTCGCCGATCTGAAGGACCCGATCGCGCGCAACGCCAACCTGCCCTCCGACGCGCCGGCGACCGATGCCAACCGTACCACGCCCGGCAAGGAAGCCTGGATGGTGATGGTGCAGGTCTGCACCCATCTCGGCTGCATCCCGCTCGGCCAGGAAGGCGATTTCGGCGGCTGGTTCTGCCCGTGCCACGGTTCGCAGTACGACACCGCTGGCCGCATCCGCAAAGGCCCGGCGCCGGAGAACATGGCGATCCCGGTATTCAAGTTCATTTCCGATACCAAGATCCTTATCGGTTGAGGCAGGGGATATTTCGATGAGCGAGGGACACTCGACCTATACGCCCAAGACCGGTATCGAGCGCTGGTTCGACGCCCGCATGCCGCTGCCGCGGCTGGTCTATGACAGCTTCGTCGCCTATCCGGTACCGCGCAACCTCAACTATATGTGGACCTTCGGCGGCATCCTGTCGATCATGCTGGTCGCGCAGATCCTGACCGGCATCGTGCTGGCGATGCACTACACCTCCGACACCAATCTCGCCTTCGATTCGGTCGAGAAGATCATGCGCGACGTGAATTCGGGATGGCTCTTGCGCTATCTCCATTCCAACGGCGCCTCGTTCTTCTTCGTGGCCGTCTACATCCACATCTTCCGCGGCCTGTTCTACGGCTCCTACAAGGCGCCGCGCGAGCTCCTGTGGATCCTCGGCTGCATCATCTACCTCCTGATGATGGCCACCGGCTTCATGGGCTACGTGCTGCCTTGGGGCCAGATGAGCTTCTGGGGCGCTACCGTCATTACCGGCTTCTTCAGCGCCATTCCGCTGGTCGGGAACTGGATCCAGGAACTGCTCCTCGGCGGCTTCGCCGTCGACAATCCGACGCTGAACCGCTTCTTTGCGCTGCATTACCTGTTGCCGTTCATGATCGCCGGCGTCGTCGTGCTGCACATCTGGGCGCTGCATGTCGTGGGCCAGTCGAACCCGACCGGCATCGAGGTCAAGTCGAAGACCGACACTGTCGCCTTCACGCCCTACGCCACCATCAAGGACGCGTTCGGCATGATCGTGTTCCTGTTCGTCTTCGCCTATTTCGTCTTCTACCTGCCGAACTTTCTCGGCCACCCGGACAACTACACGGTCGCCAACCCGCTGAAGACGCCGGCCCACATCGTTCCGGAATGGTACTTCCTGCCGTTCTACGCGATCCTGCGCGCCATCACCTTCAACATCGGGCCGATCAACTCCAAGCTCGGCGGCGTGCTGTGCATGTTCGGCGCCATCGCCATGCTGTTCCTGGTGCCGTGGCTCGACACCTCCAAGGTGCGCTCGGCGGTCTACCGTCCATGGTACAAGCTGTTCTTCTGGGTGTTCGTGGCCGATGCCGTCCTGCTCGGATGGCTCGGCTCGCAGCCGGCGGAAGGCAGCTATGTGTTCATGGCGCAGATGGCGACGCTGTTCTACTTCGCCTTCTTCCTGGTCATCATGCCGGTGCTCGGCCTGATCGAGACGCCGCGCAGGCTGCCGAACTCGATCACCGAGGCCGTGCTTGAAAAGAAAAAGGGCGGCAGCGGACATCCGGCACGTGCTACCGTCGCGCCGGAAACCACGGGCTGAGAATCTGAGGGGATTTTGGGTATGAAGAAGATTCTCACCTCGCTGGCGCTGCTTGGCCTGGTGGTCGCGGGCACCGCTGCCATCGCCGCCGAAGAGGAACACAACGCGGCCGCTCCGACGCATTTCCCGATCAACGAACCGAAGGAAATGAGCTGGAGCTTCGCCGGTCCGTTCGGCACTTATGACAAGGCGCAGCTGCAGCGCGGCCTGAAGGTCTACAAGGAAGTCTGCTCGGCCTGCCACTCGATGAACCTGGTGGCCTTCCGCACGCTGGAAGGGCTCGGCTATTCGGAAGCGCAGATCAAGACGCTGGCCGCCGAATACACCATCCATGACGGCCCGAACGACGCCGGCGACATGTTCGACCGTCCCGGCAAGCCGTCGGACCACTTCCCGGCGCCGTTCCCGAACGAGCAGGCCGCGGCCTCCGCCAATGGCGGCGCCGCCCCGCCGGACATGTCGCTGCTCGCCAAGGCGCGCGGCGTCGAGCGCGGCTTCCCGCGCTTCATCTTCGATATCTTCACGCAGTACGCGCAGGGCGGCCCGGACTACATCCACTCGCTGCTCACCGGCTACGATCAGACGCCGCCGGCCGGCATGGTGATCCCGGAAGGCACGCACTACAATCCGTACTTCCTGTCCGGCTTGTCGCTGAAGATGCCGAAGCCGCTCTCGGACGGTCAGGTGACCTATGACGACGGCTCGCCGCAGACGGTCGACCAGTATGCCCGCGACGTCTCGGCCTTCCTGATGTTTGCTGCCGAGCCGCATCTGGAGGACCGCAAGAAGACCGGTTTCCGCGTCATGATCTTCCTGCTGCTCTTCGGCGCATTGGTCTACATGACCAAGCGCAGGGTGTGGGCCGACGTGGCGCACTGAGACGCCTTGCTTCCAGAAAAATGCAAGGGCGCCGAATGGCGCCCTTTTCTTTTCGGCCGCTTGTCGGCAAAACTGTGCGGCAACGGATCAACCGCCCATGAAATCCTCCCTCGAAGACACGCTGCTTGCGGCCATCCGCACCATTCCGGATTATCCCAGGCCCGGCATTCTGTTTCGCGACATCACCACGCTGCTGGGTGACGCGCGGGCCTTCCGCCGCGCCATCGACGAGCTGGTCCATCCCTATGCCGGGCTGAAGATCGACAAGATCGCCGGCATCGAGGCGCGCGGCTTCATCCTGGGCGGCGCGGTGGCGCACCAGCTTTCGGCGGGCTTCGTGCCCATCCGCAAGAAAGGCAAGCTGCCTTATGAGACGGTGCGCGTGGCCTACAGTCTCGAATACGGGCTGGACGAGATGGAGATGCACAAGGACGGCGTCTCGCCAGGAGAGAAGGTGATAATCGTCGACGACCTGATCGCCACCGGCGGCACGGCGGAAGCCGCGGTGAAGCTGCTCAGGCAAATCGGCGCCGACATCGTCGCGGCCTGCTTCGTCATCGACCTGCCGGACCTCGGCGGGCGCGAGAAGCTGGAAGCGCTCGGCGTGCCGGTGAGGACGTTGATCGGGTTCGAGGGGCATTAGGAAATAGTGAGTAGTGAATAGTGAGTGCGGATAAATTCGAACGTTCGCCATAGAACACCGATATCCATTACTCACTACTCAATACTCACTACTCACTACTCACTGCACCTTCACCAGCACGGCGCTGTCGAATTCGATCACCTTGTCGCCGGTCGAATCGAAACCTTCCGAACGCAGCGTCAGCAGGTTCCAGCCCGGGCGTCCGGCGAGCGGACGGTGCGCCTGCGCGATGCGCGTGAAAGTCACGGTCTCGCCGGCGTAGACCGGCTTCAGCCATTTCAGGTTACGGAAGCCGGGCGAGGGGCCGAATTCGGGCTGCGGGCCGGGGCCGGTCCAGCGCACGCCCTCGGTCTCCATGCGTTTTTCCAGGTTGTATTTCATCCAGGTGGCGGCGGTGTGCCAGCCCGAGGCGCAGAGCCCGCCAAGCACGCTCTTCTTCGCCGCCTCTTCATCGACGTGGAAGATCTGCGGATCGTATTTTTTGGCAAACGCCTTGATCTCGTCGGCTTCGAATTTATGCGCGCCGAGCGTGACGGTTTCGCCGATCAGGAAATACTCGTCCAAAGTCATGACAGGTCCCTCGCGGCATCACGCGCGAGGAACATACCAGTGTTCTCCAGCTCGAAGACGCTTTCGCCGCGCTGGTTGACGAGCTCGCTGCGCATGGTGATCAAGCCGAGCTGCGGCCTCGATTTCGACTGGCGCTTGGAAAGTATGGTGAGCGTGCCGGTAAGCCTGTCGCCGGCCAGCACCGGCTTCTTCCATTTCACATGCTCGATGCCGGGCGAGCCTTGAGAGGTCGAATCGAGCAGGAAAGCGTCGCACAGCATACGCATGAACATCGCGCAGGTATGCCAGCCCGAAGCCGAAAGCCCGCCGAGGATGCTCGCCTTGCCGGCTTCCTCGTCGAGATGCATTGGCTGCGGGTCGAACTCGCTGGCGAATTCGATGATTTCGGCCGCGCTCACGTCCTTGCTGCCGAGGTCGAGCGAGGCGCCCTCGACGAAGTCCTCATAGGCCCAGGTCTTTCCGGTCATGCTGACAATCCGGTTGACAACGCGTGGTCCCCAAAGTCGGGCCTTCCCGGATGAAGGTCCTAGTCAATTTGGTCAAGTGATTTCTGGTAAGCCAGCCGTCGCCGGCCAACCCCGTCAGAGCCAGCCGCGGCGGCGGAAATACCAGAAGGGCAGGATGGCCGAGACCACCATCAGGGCGATGGCAAAGGGGTAGCCGAACTCCCATTTGAGCTCGGGGATGATGTCGAAGTTCATGCCGTAGATCGAGGCGACCAGCGTCGGCGGCAGGAAGATGACGGCGGCGACCGAGAAGATCTTGATGATGGCGTTCTGCTCGATCGAGATCATGCCGAGCGTGGCATCGAGCAGGAAGGAGATCTTCTGCGATAGGAAAGTCGCGTGGTCGGCGAGCGAGAGCACGTCGCGCGACAGCGTCTTGATGCGGGCGCGCACATCCTTGCTCATCTTGGTCTGGTCAGCGACATGGGCGAGAAAGCCGGCAAGGCGCTGCAGCGAGATCAGGCTGTCGCGGACCGAGGAGGCGATGTCCTCCTTGCGGCCGATGCCTTTCAGGAGCTCCTGGAAATCGCGGTTGCGTTTTGAGGCCTTGGTCGAGCGCGCCTCGAAAATGTCGCGCGAGATTGTTTCGACCTCGCGGCCGGCGCGCTCGAGGATGTCGGCCAGGCGATCGACGATCGCCTCGAGAAGCCCGATCAGGATGGTGTCGCCGCTGGTGCAGCCGGTCGCCACCTTTTCGGCGCGCTGCGGGAAAGTCTTGAAGGCCTTGGGCTCATGGTAGCGGACGGTGATCAGCCTCTTGCCTGCCAGCGCGAAGGTTACCGGCGACATCAAGGGATCGTCGGCCTCGGTCTGCGCCGGCAGCACGGCGGTCATGAAGTAGCCGCCGTCCTCGATATAGAGTCGGCTCGAAATCTCGATCTCCTCCATCTCCTCGCGGGTCGGGATGGCAATGCCCAGCCAGCTCTCGATGCGCGCCTCTTCCTCCTTGGTCGGGTTGAAAAGATCGGCCCAGACGATCCTGTCGCCATCGGCCGCAAGGTCCTCGGTGAGGCGCAGGCGATCATTGTCGACGACGAAGGTTTTTATCATCGCCGGGTCTCCCTGGAGATCAGGTGTTGAACTTGAACAGCATGATGTCGCCGTCCTGGACGACATATTCCTTGCCTTCGTCGCGCGCCTTGCCGGCTTCCTTGGCGGCTACTTCGCCGCCCAGCGTGACGAAGTCGTTGTAGGCGATCGTCTGGGCGCGGATGAAGCCGCGTTCGAAGTCGGTGTGGATGACGCCGGCCGCCTGCGGCGCCTTATCGCCCTTGTGGATCGTCCAGGCGCGCGTCTCCTTCGGTCCGACGGTGAAATAGGTGATCAGATGCAGGAGCTCGTAGCCGGCGCGGATCACCTTGTTGAGGCCGGGCTCGTCGAGGCCGATCGAGGCAAGGAACTCCATTTCCTCCTCGTCGGAAAGCTGGGCGACTTCCGCCTCGATCGCCGCCGAGATCACCACCGTGCCGGCGCCTTGCGCGGCCGCCATCTTCTCCACCGCCCTGGTGTGCTCGTTGCCGGTGGCGGCGTCCGCCTCGGAGACGTTGCAGACATAGAGAACGGGATGCGAGGTGAGCAGGTTCAGCCCCTGCAGGATGCGCAGGTCCTCCGCCGCGATGCCGTTGAGCAGGACGCGCGTCGGCTTGCCGGCCTGTAGTAATTCGAGCGCGGCCTCCATCATCGGCAGGACGGCCATGGCTTCCTTGTCCTTGCCTGCGGCGCGCTTGCGGATCTGGGCGATGCGGCGCTCGAGGCTTTCGAGGTCCGCCAGCATCAGCTCGGTCTCGACCGTCTCTGCGTCGGCGACAGGGTCGATGCGGCCTTCGACATGGGTGATGTCGTCGTCCTCGAAGCAGCGCAGCACATGCACGATCGCGTCGACCTCGCGGATGTTGGCGAGGAACTGGTTGCCCAGCCCTTCGCCCTTCGAGGCGCCGCGCACCAGGCCGGCGATGTCGACGAAGGAGATGCGGGTCGGGATGATCTCCTTCGACTTGCCGATCGCCGCGATCTTCTGCAAGCGCGGGTCAGGCACCGCCACCTCGCCGGTGTTCGGCTCAATGGTGCAGAAAGGATAGTTGGCGGCCTGCGCGGCGGCCGTCCTGGTCAGCGCATTGAACAGCGTCGACTTGCCGACGTTGGGCAAGCCAACGATGCCACATTTGAAACCCATGTTCGTCCAGTCCTGTCGGAATTCGATTTTGGTGAGGGCTATGGGCGATAGGGGTGACGAACGTCAAGCCCTTCGAAGACAGCAGCCGGCGTCGCCAGTGCCTGGGCGTGCGGTTTGCAAGCGGCTTGATCAGGGTTCGTTTAGCGCGGGCGTCGCAATTTGACGCTAGCTTGGCCCGGTCGCATGGACGATAAAAGTCTCGAGCAAAGGAAATTCTGACATGGCCGATTTCAATCTGTCCCGTCGTGACAGTCTACGCAACATCGTGGCGCTTGGAGTTGCGGGCGCCGCAGTCGCCGTTGGCGCGACAGCGCTTGCCGCCACTGAAGCCGAAGCCGCCGGCCAGCCGCATATGAGCCGGGCGCTTGCAGCCCTGGAAACGGCGCTCAACCAGCTTCAGGTCGCCATTCCCGACAAGGGCGGTCATCGTCTCAAGGCCATCGCACTGGTCAGGGATGCGATCGACGAGACGACCAAGGGCATGGCCGTCGGCGCCATGTAGTTCGAGGCGGCGCCGTTCTCCGCGATCGGCGGCTCCTGCCGATCCGATGGGGAGCGGCCCGATGATTTAATGCATGTCGCGCAAAGGTGACCTCGGTTTTGCGACAACGACATGCATCAAGCAACGACCTAAGCGCGTCGCGTGAATCCGTTTCGACGCGACGCGCTTTAGTCTTTTCCGAACAGCTTCTTCAGCATGGCGGCCATCGGGCCGCTTTCGGGAAGTTTTGCCGCCGGCTGCTGCGGGCGCGCCTGGCGGACATGGCTTTGCTGCTTCGGCGGCTTGGGCGGCGGGCGGTCGTCATCGCCGGTCGGCACAAGCTTGTCGCGGAGCGCCAGCGTGACGCGGTTCATGAACGAGCTGTCGTCACCCTTGGCCAGCAGACCGGCGTCGTCGGCGATGGCGTCGAGCAGGACGTCGAGCCATTCGCGATCGGCCTTGGCGAAATCGCCGAGCACATGGCCGTGCACCATTTCCTTGACGCCGGGATGGCCGACGCCGATGCGCACCCGGCGATAGGCGTTGCCGACATGCTGGTCGAGCGAACGAATGCCGTTGTGGCCGCCGGAGCCGCCGCCGACCTTGACCCGGAGTTTGCCGGCGGCAAGGTCGATCTCGTCGTAGAACACGGTGAGGGCGGCCGGTTCAAGCTTGTAGAAGCGCATCGCTTCGCCGACCGACTGTCCGGAGAGGTTCATGAAGGTCTGCGGCTTGATCAGCAGCACCTTCTCGCCGCCGAGAGTGCCTTCGCAGATCAGCCCCTGGAATTTTCGCGACCAGGGGGAAAAGGAATGGCGGCGGGCAATCGCGTCCGCCGCCATGAAGCCGACATTGTGCCGGTTGTTTTCGTATTTCGCGCCCGGATTGCCGAGGCCTGCAAAGACAAGCATCGCCGCCTCCGGACTAGAGCATGATGCCGAAAAATGTGAAGCGGTTTTCGGAAAACATCATGCTCTATTTCTTTGATCTAGAGCCGGATGAAATCATCCGGCCTGGAGAATTACTTCTCTTCGGCCGCCGGGGCCGCCGTCTCTTCCGCAGCCGCCTCGGTGGTCGCTTCCGTCTCCGGCTTCATCGCTGACGAGCCGGCAACGGTCGCGATGGTGAAGTCGCGATCGGAGATGACCGGCTTGACGCCGGCCGGCAGCTTGACCGCCGAGATGTGGATCGAATCGCCGATGTCGGTGCCGGTGAGATCGACGGTGATGAATTCCGGGATCGCATTGGCCGGGCAGTGGAACTCGACTTCGTGACGAACGATGTTGAGCACGCCGCCGCGCTTGATGCCGGGCGACTTGTCCTCATTGATGAAGTGGACAGGCACGTCGACATTGACCTCGGTGTCCTTGCCGATGCGCAGGAAGTCGACATGGACAGGAAAATCCTTGACCGGGTCGAGCTGGAAATCCTTCGGCAGGACCTGGATCTTCTTGCCGTCGACATCGATCGTGGCGATCGTGGTCAGGAACCCGCCGCCGTGGATCTTGTAGAAGAGGTCCTTGTAGTTCAGCGCAATCGCCAGGGGAGGCTGCTTGTCGCCGTAAATCACTGCAGGCACTTTACCGTTGCGACGAACTGCACGGGCGGACCCCTTACCGACCTGTTCGCGCGCTTCGGCCTTGAGCTCGTAAGCATCGTGGCTCATGGCATTTCCTTTCGCGTGTTATGGAGCGCTTGCGGCAAGCACGAGGCCAACCGTAAACGTCGAAAGCCGTCGCGGCCTGCACGATCTGTCCGATGCGTTTGGCGATCCAAATGCGTCTGGGGATCATGCGAGGCCTGGCCGGCCTTCCTCCGCGTTGCCTCCAAGGGTGTCTACGCGGGTGGCGGCTCTATAGCGGAAGGCGGCGAGAGGCGCAAGCGGTTGGGCTGGAAGGCTTGCGGGGCGGGTTCCAGCACCGAAAGCATAAGCCGGAAATCCGATTTGCGCGAATGTAGGATCGGGCGGATCTCAGTCGTCCTGCGGCATGTAACCATCCCAAGGGGACCAACTATGAAACTGCTGTTCAGCCGCAATCCCAATCCTCGCCTCGCGGTCGCGACGGCGCGCCATCTCAAGGCTAAGATCGCGTTCGAGTTCGCATCGCCCATGGCGCCGGGGCAGGCCGAACGCCATCGCGTGCTCAACCCCAATCTGACATTGCCCATACTGGTGGGATCGGGATGGAGCCTGTGGGAGGCCGACGCCATCGCCTGCCGGCTTTCGCGCGAGGTTCGCTCGGATTTCTGGCGCGGCGGGGATGACGAGCCGGATATGATCCGCTGGATCAGCTGGGGCAAGGAACGGTTCGCTTTCGCCTGCGATATGGTGCATTTCGAGCGCGGGACCAAGCAGCGCTATGGGCTCGGTCCTATCGACCAGGCGCTGGTCGAGGAGGGGCTGAGGCAATTCCATAAAGCCGCGGCGATCCTCGAGCCCGAGCTTTCGGGACGCGAGTGGCTGGTCGGCAATTCAATCTCCTATGCCGACTTCCGCATGGCGACGTTCCTGCCTTTCAACGACGTCGCCGGATTGCCGCTCGCCGACTACCCGGCGATCCGGCGCTGGTACGGCCGGCTGGAGGCGATCGACGCCTGGCGCGACCCATTCCAGGGGCTGGAGGCGCCGCAACTGTCGCCGGTCAAGATAGAGGCGTG
Organism: Mesorhizobium sp. B3-1-9; assembly: GCF_006439595.1. Lineage (NCBI taxonomy): Bacteria > Pseudomonadati > Pseudomonadota > Alphaproteobacteria > Hyphomicrobiales > Phyllobacteriaceae > Mesorhizobium > Mesorhizobium sp. B3-1-9. Next base: position 22,210 of record NZ_VFTJ01000013.1, on the reverse strand, counting down.
ACCGGCATCCCCTGAGCCCGTCCAAGGCGCCCGGGACGCAAGCTTGTCCGGTCGCGCCCGCTCTCTTGTTCAGCACATCTCAGACGGCGTCGACCGCAAGGCCGCCGTTCAGCGCGTCGCGCAACGCCTGGATCTGCCGGTTCAAGGCATCGAGTTCAGCCAGTTTCATGCCTGACCGCTCGATCAGCGTCTCGTTCAGGCAATTGCATTGGACGAGCAAGGCTCGTCCGCCGGGGGTCAGGTCGACCTGCACCTGGCGCTCGTCCGTCTGGCTGCGCTGGCGGGTGACAAGCCCAGCCTGCTCCATTCGCTTCACCAGCGGCGTGATGGTGCTCGATTCGAGGGCGAGCCGATGCGCGATGCTGCCCACCGACATGCCATCCGTCTCTCCCAGCGCATTGAGCACGAGATATTGCGGATAAGTGATCCCCATCTCGTCCAGCATGGGCTTGTAGGTGCGGTTGATCGCCAAGCTGGTGGCGTAGAGCGTGAAGCAGAGCTGATTGTCCAACGGGAGAGGCACGGCGCATTCCTTTTGCCGACTGAGCATCTATTGCATACCACGAAAAATGATATCGCGATAAATAATTTCATGGACAAGGCTCCCGACCTCCGTTACGAGATAGTTATCGCGATATTGTTTATCGTGACATCGATAAAAGGAGATTGAGATGACCTCGCAGACCAAGTCGGGTTCGGGCAGCGGCACGATCACCACCAAGGACGGAACACAGATCTTCTACAAGGATTGGGGGACTGGCCAGCCTGTCGTCTTCCACCATGGCTGGCCGTTGAGCAGCGACGACTGGGACGCCCAGATGCTGTTCTTCCTGGCACAGGGTTACCGCGTCGTCGCCCATGACCGACGCGGCCATGGCCGTTCGAGCCAGACCGATACCGGCAACGAGATGGACACCTATGCCGCCGACGTGGCCGCGCTCACCGCGCATCTCGGCCTCAAGGACGCTATCCATGTCGGTCATTCGACGGGCGGTGGCGAGGTCGCGCGCTATGTCGCGCAATATGGCGGCGGAGGACGCGTCGCCAAGGCCGTGCTGATCGGTGCGGTGCCGCCGATCATGCTGAAGACGCCGGCCAATCCCGGCGGCCTGCCGATCGAGGTGTTCGACGGTTTCCGCGCTGCGCTGGCGGCCAACCGCGCCCAGTTCTTCCACGACGTGCCGGCCGGCCCGTTCTACGGCTTCAACCGTCCCGGTGCCCAGGTTTCCGAAGGCGTCGTCGACAATTGGTGGCGCCAGGGCATGATGGGTGGCGCCAAGGCGCATTACGACTGCATCAAGGCGTTCTCGGAGACCGACTTCACCGAGGACCTGAAGAAGATCGACGTGCCGGTGCTGGTCATGCATGGAGACGACGACCAGATCGTCCCGATCGCGGACTCCGCGCTGCTTTCGGTCAAGCTGCTCAAGAAGGGCGAGCTCAAGGTCTACAAGGGTTTCCCGCACGGCATGGCAACGACCCATGCGGATGTCATCAACGCCGACCTGCTGGCGTTCTTCAAGGCCTGAGCCTGCTTGCCGGAAACACGAAAGCACCCGCCCTCTGGCGGGTGCTGCAGGGAGGATGAAGCTCGAAATCGTGCCTGCTGCTTTCTGCTAGAGCGGGATGGCGTTTCGTTGAATCGCCGTCTCGATCTAACTCGTTGTTGGAGCATGATCTTTCTCCGAAAACCGGTTCCCACTTTTCGGGATCATGCTCTAGGGCTGTCGTCCCCGACCGGGTTTACCGAGGAGGCGCGCGAATTTGCGCCCCACTCTCGACCGCAGTTGCGCTCGCCAATCGGGGATGTCGCCCAAGGATATACTGTCTGCAGCCTTGGCCTTTCGCGCGAGCCAGGTGACATCGACGATTGCGCTGCCGATTGCGAGCAATCGGTTCGTCAGCATCTGCTCGTTGAGGATCGCCCTTGCCTTGCTCTCGAAAAGAGGCAGCGTTTCGTCCGTGAGATCGAACCGGGAGTGCCATCCAGGGCCTTGCCCGGTACCGGCTCCGGTAAGCCATCCAATCAACAGCTGTCTATAGGGGCGCGAGACCGGTGCGTCTTCCCGGAAGGGCGAAAGCGGATTCCCGCTGAAAATCGGCGCGCCATCGGTCACGCCGACCATCGATCCAAGCGCCTGCAAATGCCTGGGCCGCATCAGGATGAACGAGCTGCGGAGCCAAGCCTGCGAGGGAATTCCAAACATCGACACGGGCTCATTGAAGAAATCGATGTGGCCGAGCACCGCATTCAAGCCCGACAGATGCCGCACGACGTCCTGGTCGATCAGCTTGAGATGGTCCGGCGTGTATTCGGCGAATGCAGACGTAGCGAGATGGACCAGGTCATAGCCATTCACCCGTTCGCCGATGTGGGCAATGCCGCTGTCCCAGGCGGAGAATTCCCAGCTGGAGTTGGAGCCCCCGATCAATTCGACTTCGCGATCAAGCTGGACGCTCCGACCTTCCGGCAGGCAATTGTCGATCACAAGCGTGTGGTGCGCCATGTCTGGCATTTGCGCGGCAAACATCGCCTTCAAATCCTGCAGCGCGGTGGGATATCTGGCGGTGCCATGGCGCGCCAGAAGCGTCAGGATTCGCAACTTGGAAGGATCTCGTCCGTTGCCCGACGTCAAATGCTTCCTTCCCCTTCAGACCGAGCTGATGCTCTCACATTTGCAATCGCCAAGGCTTATCTTGGGCGCACCTGGCATCCATCCACCAACATAATGTCCAGACTGGGCGTCCAATGGTAGTGTCCCGCTTAAATTGGGGGCCAGAGAATGATTGCGACGTTGAGACGGCCACTTCATGCCGGCGGCCTGGCCATCACGTCGATCCGATGAGGTATGTTTCGCTTGGAACGTTTCCGATCCGGCGGCCGGTCCATGGCGGTCAGTTGAGGGTGAATGCCGTCCACAGGGTCTTGCGGGGTTGCGGATGGGAAACACGCCATGTCGTGGTCACTCCCAACCGCGGCGCCAGACGGGAAATGGAGGCCGGCGATCTTTTCATCGAGATGCCGCGCAGCTTTCGCAAGAAGATGGCCCGGCGCAAATGGCGTTCCGATGTCGCCGCCGCTGAATTCATCGCAGGCAGCAAGTCCCATCGCCGCGAAATCGCAAGATTTCTCGACGGCTTCAGGCCGGATGTCATCGCCCTGGAGCAGTGCTGGCTTTGGCCGGCCTTGAGCGAGTATGTTGAAACGTGCTCGCCCGAGGCACGCTTTTCAATCGTGTACAGTTCGCACAACGTCGAACAGGAAATGCTGGCGCAGGAGGCCATCGCCGGCGCGGAAATGGACCTCTGGAGTGCTCAACGCGCGGCAGACATCGAGCCCGATCTTGCCGCAAAGGCAGACCTGATCGTCGCCGTCAGCGAGCAGGATGCAACCTATTTCCGCAAGCTCAATCCAAGCGTGGTGGTCGCCGCCAACGGCATTTGGCCGCGGGAAATGCCTATCGGCCTCGATCGTTGGGCGTCGCGGTTCGCCGGCCTGCGCACGGCGCTGTTCGTCGGCTCGGGCCATCCGCCCAACGCCCGCGGTTTTCTCCAGATGACGGGTCCGGACCTCGGTTTCCTTTCAGCCTCGGAGCGGATCGTGGTGGTCGGCGACGTTGCCGACCAGATACGCAACGATCCCGGATTCCCGCGGCACGGTGGCGCCGACAAAGCACGGATCGAGCTGCTCGGCGTGCAGGACGGCGCGACCCTCAGCGCGCTGATCGAGCTTGCCGATGTCGTGATGCTTCCGATCCTTGAGGGCGGCGGCACGAACATCAAGACCGCGGAAGCGCTGTACAATCGCAAGCCCGTCGTGGCGACGACTTTCGCGTTGCGCGGCTACGAGCAATTCAAGCATTGGCGGAATGTCCGGCTGGCCGACAGGCCGGATGACTTCCGGGATCTGCTGGTGCAGGCGCTCAGAAGCGAACCGGAGGAGCTGAAATCGGCGGATATCGCGCAGCTCGATACGCTGCTTTGGACTTCGACGCTTCGGCGGCTTTCCGAGCAGTTCGCAGCGCTGCCGAGGCGGCAACGCCAGGCGACGGCGAACGCGGCCAATGGCCGAGGCCGCTTTCTTCGCGGCCTTCTGCGGCGCCTGGGTTTGATCGGAAAGAGCTGATCTCGTGCGCAAGGGCGCCGAGAAAAGAACCTGCGTTTTGGGCAATGCAAGCGCTGCGCCATGAGATGCCGCCGGATCCGGGACCTTCAAGGTCTCAAACCCGGCGGCGATTATAGGCTGAACGGCGGCTTGGCCGCCGATTTCGCCGGCTCAGGCCTTCCGCGCTTCCTTCATGTCGGGCAGAAACACGGTCAGCAGGCCGAGGAAGGGCAGGTACGAGCAGATCTGGTAGACGAAGTCGATGCCCTTCATGTCGGCGACGACGCCGAGCACCGCGGCGGCGATGCCGCCCATGCCGAAGGCGAAGCCGAAGAAGATGCCGGCGATCATGCCGACGCGCCCCGGGACCAGTTCCTGCGCGAAAACGACGATGTTGGAGAAGGCCGACGACAGGATCAGGCCGATCAGCACGGTGAGCACCATCGTCCATTCCAGATTGGCGTAGGGCAGCGCCAGCGTGAAGGGCAGCACGCCGACGATCGAGAACCAGATCATCGCCTTCTGTCCATAGCGGTCGCCGAACGGACCGCCGAGCAGGATGCCCAGCGCCGAGGCGCCGAGGAACAGGAACAGCATCACCTGGCTCATCTGCACCGAAACGCCGAACTTATGCATGGCGTAGAAGGTGTAGTAGCTGGAGAGCGAGGCGATATAGGCGTTCTTGGTCAGCACCAGCAGCGTCAGCACGGCCAGCGCCCACATCACCTTCTTGCGCGCGAAGGGCGAGACATGGGCGGCCTGCTTGCGGGTGGCCAGCGAGGCGCGCAGACGGCTATACCAGCCGCCGACCTGCCACAAGACGACGATGCCGATCAGCGAGCCGACGGCGAACCAGGAGATGCTGGTCTGCCCGAACGGCACGACGATGAAGGCGGCGAGCAGCGGGCCCATGGCCTGGCCGAAATTGCCGCCCACCTGGAACAGCGATTGCGCAAGGCCGAAGCGGCCGCCAGATGCAAAGCGGGCGATGCGCGAGGATTCCGGATGGAAGATCGCCGAGCCGATGCCGATCAGCGAGGCGCCGATCAGGAGCAGCCAGTAATGGCCGGCATGGGCGAGCACCACCAGGCCAACCAGCGACGAGGCCATGCCCCAGGGCAAGGAGTAGGGCATCGGCTTCTTGTCGGTGATCATGCCGATCACCGGCTGCAGCAGCGAAGCCGTCACCTGGAAGGTGAAGGTCAGAAGGCCAATCTGCCAGAAATCGAGACCGTAATTGTCCTTGAGCAGCGGATAGATCGCCGAAAGCAGCGACTGCATGATGTCGTTGACACAGTGGCAGAAGCTCACCGCAAGAATGACGGTGAAGGCCGTCGCCTGCGCCGAGATGTTGCTTGCCGGCGCCGGTGCGGCGACGGAGGTGGCGGTCGTATCAGTCAAGGCAATGCTCCGTAGTCTTGTTGGAGCATGATCTTGTCCGAAAACCGGTTCCCACTTTTCGGGATCATGCTCTAGGCGGCGAACCGCAGGCGGCCTTATAGGCCTGTTGCCAAGCGACTTCTTTCGTGGTTTGGTCCAATAGTTTCGCAAGTGGGCCACATCCGATGCCAAATAGCCGGGAGATATTCAGAGGCGACGCCGCCGAGCTCGGCCGGCTGCATGAAAGCCGCTGGCAATGGCTGGAACAGGCCGTCGGGCCGGCGGTCGCGCTGCCGACCGAATATCCGGACGGCTATCGCGTGCCGCAGCACCGCCACAGCCGCAGCCAGCTGCTGCACGCGCTGGTTGGCGTGGTCCTGGTGACGACCAGGCACGGACGCTGGATGGTGCCGCCCGACCATGCGATGTGGATACCGGCCGGCACCGAGCACGCCGTCGAGATGCTCGGCGACGTCTCGATGCGCTCGGTCTATGTGATGCCGGACGCTATTGCCGGCCTGCCGGAAGGCTTGCGCGTCGTCGGCATCACCGAGCTGATGCACAGCCTGATCGTCGAATCGGAGAAGCTGCCCCAGGGCGGCGAGCTCGAAGGGCGTGCCGCGCTCGTCATGGGACTTTTGCTGCACGAGATCCCGAGCCTGCCGGAACGGCCGCTCGGCCTGCCTTTCCCGTCCGATCCGAAGCTCGCGGCGCTTTGCCGGCGCTTCGTGGCAGCCCCTTCACCGCATGCGACGATCGACGAATGGGCGGATGCCGCGGGCATGAGCCGCCGCTCCTTCACCCGCGCCTTCCATCGCCAGACCGGGCTGTCGCTGTCGACCTGGCGCCAGCAGGCCTGCCTGTTCGCGGCGCTGCCGAGGCTTGCCGACGGCGAGCCGATCACCAGAGTAGCGCTCGATCTCGGCTATGACAGCGTGCCGGCTTTCATCACCATGTTCAAGCGCATGCTCGGCGCTTCGCCGCGCGGCTATATGCGCGGCGCGCGCGATGCCGGTGAAAACCCGCGCCGAACAGGCGGTCCGATCGCCGCGTGAAGCAGCGCCCGCGGTATTGAGCGGTTCGCCCGTTCTCAGCACAGGTTCTATTTTCCAAATACTGATTGCGAATTGCAATCAGTTGTGCTCTTTTTGCTGGAGGCAAAAATCGGAGGAAGCCTAGTGGCGACGATCGTCTATGCCATGCTGACATCGCTGGATGGCTACATCGCCGGGCCGAGCGGAGACATCGACCTGCCTGTTCCCGAGGAAGAATTGCATCGGCATTTCAACGACGAGATGCGACGGACATCCATCGCGCTTTGCGGGCGCAGGATGTATGAAACCATGCGCTTCTGGGACAGCCCGGAGCGCGAGATCGCCGCTGAAGACGTCGAGCGGGATTTTGCCCGCGCCTGGCGAGAGACGCCGAAGGTCGTGTTTTCGACCACGCTTCAGGAGGTTGGGCCGAATGCCCGTCTGGTAAAGGGTGATGCGGAGGTGGTGGCAAGGACCCTCAAGGCGGATACGGATGGCGAGATTTCCGTCGCTGGCGCCGAGCTTGCCGGGTATTTTGCGCGTGCCGCGCTGATCGACGAGTACCGGCTTTACGTGCATCCGGTCGTGCTGGGCGGCGGCAAGCCATATTTCCGGTCCGGCCTGTCGCTGGCGTTGAAGCCGCTCGGCACGGAGCGCCTTGCGCAAGGGGTGACGCTGCTGCGCTATGCGCCCGCGGCGACCAGTTTTGATTAATCGAACAGGCTCGACACCGATTCTTCCGTGGCCGTGCGCGAGATCGCTTCGCCCATCAGGTCGGCGATCGAAATGACACGGATATTCGGCGCGTCGAGTACGCCCTGCGTCGGCTGGATGGAATCGGTGATCACCAGTTCCTGCAGCTTCGATCCGGCGATGCGGGCAACGGCGCCGCCGGAGAGCACGCCATGGGTGATGTAGGCGGTGACGGAGGTCGCGCCATTGGCGAGCAGCGCGTCGGCCGCGTTGCAAAGCGTGCCGCCGGAATCGACGATGTCGTCGATCAGCAGGCAGTCCTTGCCGGCGACGGCGCCGATGATGTTCATGACTTCCGATTCGCCAGGGCGCTCGCGGCGTTTGTCGACGATGGCGAGTTGCGCGTCGAAACGCTTGGCCAGCGCGCGCGCCCGCACCACGCCGCCGATGTCGGGCGACACGACGACGACGTTGCCGAGCTGCTTGTACTTGGCTTTCACGTCGCGGGCCATCACCGGCACCGAGAACAGATTGTCGGTCGGGATGTCGAAGAAACCCTGGATCTGGCCGGCATGCAAATCGAGCGTCAGCACGCGGTCGGCGCCGGCGCGGGTGATCATGTTGGCGACCAGCTTGGCCGAGATCGGCGTGCGGCCGGAGGCGCGGCGGTCCTGCCGCGCATAGCCGAAATAGGGGATGACCGCCGTGATGCGTCGTGCCGAGGAGCGCATGAAAGCGTCCATCATGATGAGCAGTTCCATCAGATGGTCATTGGTCGGATAAGAGGTCGACTGCAGGATGAAGACATCCTCGCCGCGCACGTTTTCCTGGATCTCGACGAAGATTTCCTGGTCGGCGAAGCGCCTGACGCTGGCCTTCCCCAGCGGGATGTTGAGATAGCGAGCGACCGCTTCGGCCAGCACCCGGTTGGAATTGCCCGCGAAAAGCTTCATGCACCGTTCCTGGTGAAGGATGGAGAGGCCGGAGAGACTCTCATAAGCCTTTTATGCGGGCTTTTAGCGGGCCGGGCCGGTATTGCAAGCCTCGTTGTGGGGAATCCTTCCGGCGACCGCAACAAACACGGAAAACATCGCAAGCCGGCAACAGTTTGGCCGGCAACAGTTTGGCCGGCAACAGTTCGGTCAACCGGCGCCGCCGCCGAGCCAGGCGGCGAACTGGTCGATCGTCTGGTCGGCGATGGCCTGCATGGTCGCAGGCGCCACCGTGGGCCAGCCCTCGCCGCTGCCGGCCGCAGGCGCCTTCTGCTGGCCATTGATGCGGTGCAGGCGATTGCCGGAAGGGTCGTAGATGTCCCAGACATAGATCACGGTCGTGTCCTTGCCCTCGGACATCGTCGAAAAATAGCCTTTCAGCACATGCGTAGCCGTCTGGTCCGTGCTGCCGACAAGCGTCAGGCCGCGCTGCCGGGCTCGGGTCTGCAGTTCCGCCGTCAGGGGCGCCGCGGCCTCCACCGTGGCGCCGACGATCGGCGCCACCTGCAGCCGCGTCCTGGCGAGGGCGGCGGTCTGAGCCGGCGTTGCGCGTGTCGCGGGCGACACTGCGGTGGAAGGCGCGGGCGAAGGAGCAGGCGCGGTCGTGGTCGGAGACGTGGCCGTTGTCGATGAGCCCTGCGGGGCAGGCAAAGACTGGGCCGAACTCGCCGTCGGGGTGATGGCCGAAGGTTCCAGTACGTCCTTGGCGTTGGTGCAGGCGCCAAGCGCCAGCGCCGCAAGCAATGACACGGTCGTCACCTGCGATCGTCTCATTGCCTGAAAACTCCCTACTGGCGAACGCCCCCGCGTGAACCAACCATTATGGATTCACTGCACGATCAAGTCGAGATCATGGCGCGACAGCGGCTTCGGCGCCGATTCCGTGGTGAGGTAGGTGCGGCCAAGCGTCATTGCGCTCTCGGTCTCGGAGTCCATGATGATCATATGCGCGAACAGCGTCATATTGGGTGCGATCGGTTCCGTGTTGCCCTGGTAGAACATCGGCATGTCCATCCAGGACGGCGTGAAGCGGGCGCCGACCGAATAGCCGCAGGCATTCAGCCGATGCTTGGTCAGATTGTGCGCTTCGAGCGTGCGGGCATGCGCGTCGAAGACATCGCCGAACGTGTTGCCCGGCGTCATCGCCTTTTCGACCGCGAGCAGGGCGGCACGGGAAGCGTCGAACAATTCCTGGTGACGTTTCGACACCTTGCCGGTCAGCACGGTGCGCATCATGGGAGCATGATAGTGGTGGAAGACGCCGGCCCATTCGAGCGTCAGCTGGTCGTTCTTGGTGAGCTTGCGGCGGCCGGCCTTGTAGCGGCAGAGCAAGGCATCGGCGCCGGAGCCGATGATATACTCGTTGGCGGGATAGTCGCCGCCGCCGGCAAAGACCGCGCCCTGCATGGCGGCAAGGATGAGCCCTTCGTCGCCGCCCTGCTTGATCAGGGGCAGGGCGGCTTCCAGCGCGTCGTCGGAAAGATTGGCGGCCTTTTCCGCCTTGGCGATTTCGGCCGGGCTCTTGAACAGGCGCAGGCGGCCAACGATGCCGGAAGCATCGGCGATCTGGCCGAAGGTCTGCAATTGCTCGTCGAGGCGCCGGCCGTTGTAGGCGGTCAGGCCGTGGGTGTCGTATTCGACGCCGATGCGGGCACCGAGCAGATCGAGGTCGTTGAGCAGGTTGCGCAGGTCGATCGCCGGGTTGGCGCCCTGACGATCGGTCCACAGCACGATGTTTTCGATGGTCGAGGTATGACGCGCCTGCCTGAGATCGGCCGAACGGGTGAGCAGCACCATCGAACCGTCGGCCTTCACCACCAGGCACTGGAAGAAGCAGAAGCCGAACGTGTCGTAGCCGGTCAGCCAGTACATGCTCTCCTGCGCGAACAACAGCACGGCATCGAGCTTCTTCTCGGCCATCTCGATCAGCAGCCGGTCGCGCCGCGCGTCGAATTCCGATCGTTCGAAATGCAGCGCCATTACTCTTTCTCCAGGACGATTGCCGAAACCTGGCGCCCGTAATCCGCTTCCTTGCGGTGTGTGGTGCGCCGGTAGGAATAGAAAAGGTCTTCTTCCGCGTAAGTGCAGCGGCCAAGGCCCTCGGCGGTCACGCCGGCCTTGCGCAGCCGGTCGACCGTATATTGGTTGAGGTCGAACATCGAGTGGCCGGCGGTCGTCGATGGCCTGAAATAGCGGGGGTTGTCGGCATCGGCCTCGACGAAGCGGGCGACGAATTCCGGCCCGACCTCGTAATTGTCGGGGCCGATGGAAGGACCGAGAACGGCCACGATGCGCTCGCGGCGGGCGCCGAGGCCTTCCATGGCAAGGATAGTGTTCTCGAGCACGCCGGTGAAGGCGCCTTTCCAGCCCGCATGGGCGGCACCGATGATGCGCGCCTCGGCATCGGCAAACAACACCGGCCCGCAATCGGCGGTCGAGGCGCCGACGGCGATGCCCGGACGGTCGGTGACGATGGCATCGGCCTTCGGGCGAGGGCCCGGGAAGGGTTCCCTGGCCACAATGACATCCGGCGAGTGGACCTGGTGCGCTGTCAACAGGTGATCGGCCGGCACGCCCATCCAGTCGGCAACGCGTCGCCGGTTCTCGGCGACCAGTGTCTGATCGTCGCTGGAGCCCGTGCCGATGTTGAGCCCCCGATAGATGCCGTCGGAGACGCCGCCGATGCGGGTGAAATAGCCGTGGCGCATGCCTTGCGCCTTTTCAAGCAGCGGCGAGCGTACTGGATCTGGTCTGGTCTGATTCAGCATGGCTGGGTTTGTCGTCCGTGCAAGGCGGTTTCGTCAAGGCGAAGTTCGGACGACAAAGAGGGCCAGGCGGCAGGACGCGCCTGCCGGCTCAAGCAGCTCTCGTCGCCGGTAGGATCGTCATAACCTTGAAAAGCTCGCCCATCGCGTCGGGGCCGGCCAAGCGTTCGACCGCATCGGAGATGGCTTGACGGGCTTGCTCATCAGCGTTCGCACCGAGCGCGCCGGCGCGCTCGATCAAGCCCATGCCAAGCAGGAATTCTCCCTGTGTCGTCATCTCGACACGAAGCCCATGAGGATGGACCGCTGTCGCAAGGGCGGCGAAATCGACATGCGATGTGAGATCGGCCTCGCCGGGGCCGGCCAGCACGTCTTCACGCCGATGCCGGCGCAAGGCCTGCAAGGTGTCGCCGATGCCAGGCTGCATATGGCCGTAGTCGATAAAGAGGCCCGCGCCGCCCTGGGCAGCGATACGCGCCGCGATCGCCGACATCAGTGCTACACGGGCCGGCGCCACTTCGGCGATCGCGCCTTCGGGCGCGTTGGAGGCATCTTCGGGCAACAGCGTGGGGTCGAGCGAGCCCGCGCCGGCAAAGAAGCGCAGCTCGTCATTGTCGTCGAGGCCGACCATGCGCTCGCGCCAGCTTTCGCCGACATGCACGAACTGCCGGATCGGCACTGCGTCGAAGAGTTCGTTGCCGACGATGAACAGCGGCTGCCGCGGCAGCGTGTCGATGGTCTGATGCCAGTCCAGCTTTGCGTCTTGGCCGGCAAGCGTCTCTCTTTGGATTTCGACAAGGCGCGGGCTGGTCTCGATGAGGGCAAACGAGGCCTTGCCGGTAAGTGCCGGGTCGAGCTGCGACCAGGTGCGCAGCATGTCCTTCATCAAGGTGCCGCGGCCGGGACCGATCTCGGCGAAGGTCGCGGGCAATGGCTGGCCGGCACCTTGCCAGGCCCGGTAGAGCCAGACCGCGACGAGCTCGCCGAACATCTGGCTGATCTCGGGCGCGGTGATGAAGTCGCCGGCGGCGCCGAAGGGTTCGCGCGTCGTGTAGTAACCGGCGTCGGGATCGAACAGGCAGAGCGCCATATATTCGCTGACCGGGATCGGCCCCGTCGCGCCGATCAGGCCTTTGATGCGCTCCTTCAACCGGGTCATGCCGTCCGCGGTTGCGCCATCGGCTTTGCGGTGACCATGGCCCAGATGCCGGCGAGCACCATCGGCGTGGACAGGATCATGCCCATGGTCAGCCAGTTGGTGCCGAGCAGGTAGCCGAGCTGCTGGTCGGGCTCGCGGAAGAACTCGACGAAGATGCGCGACAAGCCGTAGCCGCAGATGAAGGCGCCGCCGACGAAGCGCGGCGTTTTCAGCTTGAGGCGCGAATGGGTGAGGAAGCGCAGCACCAGAAACAGCACCAGGCCTTCGAGCAAGGCCTCGTAGAGCTGGCTAGGGTGGCGAGTGAAGGGCCCGCCATTGGGAAATTCGATCGCCCATGGCGCTTCCGAAGGCCGGCCCCAGAGCTCCGAATTGATGAAGTTCGCGACACGGACCAGGCCCAGCCCAACCGGCACGCCGGCCGACACCACATCGAACAGCGTCCAGGTGTGGATGCGGCGCTTGAGCGAAAACAGCGTCATGGCGAGAATGACGCCGAGAAGGCCGCCATGAAACGACATGCCGCCCTGCCAGACGGCGAAGATGTCGAGCGGATGCGCGATGTAGCGCGGCAGGTCGTAGAAGAGCACGTACCCGGTGCGTCCGCCGAGCACGACGCCGATCGCCGCCCAGACGATGAAATCGTCGAGGTCCTCGGGCTTCATCGGCAGGCGGCCGTCCGGCCAGAGGCGAGAATTGGTGACGAGGCGCTTGGCGTACCACCAGGCGAACAGGATGCCGACGATATAGCCGACGCCGTACCAGTGCACCGCGAGCGGCCCGATGTTGACGATGACCGGATCGATGTTGGGGAAGGGCAGGGAGGCCAGCGGCAGCAGGAAATATTCGCTCAAACTGGGGTCTCCCGGTTGCGGTCGTCTGTCGGGCGCGGACCATGCGGCAGGGTTTTGGCAGGGTCAAGGCAAGGTGGTGATTGCCTTGATTGTCACAGAGGTGGTCTTAAACCGGTGGCTTGCCGACGACAATTTGTCTTAGAGCGTCGTTGATCCTGTCCTGCCAGCCGGCACCATCTTCCTGGAAGTGGTCCAGCACAGCTCGATCGATCCTGATCGAAACAAGCTCTCTGACGTTTGGCGCGGTGGCGGGCTCGCGAATCGGGGTCGCCGGTTTTTTGACTGGCTTGAAGGCGGCTTCCGCGGCGGCCATCGGATTTGTCGGTCGGCGTGGGGGCGTTGCCATTGGTTGACCCTGGACTGAAGAGCGCTGAAGCAATACGCAACACACTAGGCGATTGGGTGCCCTCAAGTACAGTCTGGGGCGCTTGCGGAGCTTTGCATAAGGCAATTCACCGCCATGCGCCATAGCAACGCACAGGACCCATCAACCCGTAACGTTCTTGCATTCCGCGGCGCTCGCCACTACCTCAAAACGACAAAGCGAGGATCTGCCATGTCGACCGGACCGAACCGCATTCTCGATGAATTCGCAAAGATCATGACCGATGCCGCGGGTGCCGCGCAGGGCGTGCGGCGCGAAGTGGAGACGGCGTTCCGGGCTCAGGCCGAGCGCATGCTGAACTCCATGGATATCGTGCAGCGCGAAGAGTTCGAGGCCGTTCGCGAGATGGCGGTCAAGGCGAGGGAAGACAACATCCAGTTGGCGACGCGCGTCGAGGCGCTCGAGGCCAAGCTTGCCGAACTGACCGGACAAGCCGCACCTACGGGTGCTGCAAAGCCCCGCGCAAAAAAATAATCGTTAAACTTTTCCACATAGCGCGATCCGAAAAATCGCTTTGCCGTGAATCGCTTACCGGCATTGCATGAATCTCTGTGACAGCCACCTTTCCACATGCGGATGACGCAGTGCGAAAAATTGGGCTGTTCACGCGACTCCCGATCAATAGACTGAATTTGTTGCATGATTCGAAGCAGGGTCATGCGCCGGGCGGTGGGGTCCGGTTGGGTCTTTGCGTTGGGAAGTCCTGACCGTCCGAGTTCTAGACAAGATTGTTCGTCGTGTGTGCCCCGCGGAGCGTGTGGCGCTCCCCTGAACACAGGAAGCATTCATGGAACTCCTCGAACTCGAATTCTCCCGCGAAATCCACCCGGTGGATGTCATCGAGCAGGTGGCCCACAACAACGACTGGTCCTTCGAGCGCGCCGGCGACGACGAGATTTCGATTTCGGTGGCCGGCAGCTGGACCGATTACCATGTCTCCTTCTCCTGGATGGAGGATTTCGAGGCGCTGCATCTGGCCTGCGCCTTCGACATCAAGGTGCCGGAAACGCGCGCGCTGGAAGTGATGCGGCTGTTGTCGCTGATCAACGAACAGATGCTGTTCGGCCACTTCGATCTGTGGGAACAGGAAGGCGCGATCATGTTCCGGCAGTCGCTGCTGCTTGCCGGTGGGGTCGAGCCCTCGAGCCAGCAGGTCGAGGTGCTTCTGTCGTCGGCGTTAGAGGCATGCGAATGCTATTTCCAGGCCTTCCAGTTCGTCGTCTGGTCGGGTACATCGGCCAAGGACGCGCTCTCCAGCGTGCTCTTCGAGACCCATGGAAACGCCTGAGCCAGGCCGATATCGCCGATGAGTTCCAGCAGCGAGCGCAAGTCCGAGATCAGCTTTGCCGATTTCGACCGTATCGACATCCGTGCCGGCACGATCGTCGAGGCGGAGCCGTTTCCGGAGGCGCGCAAGCCGGCGATCAAGCTGAAGATCGATTTCGGTCCGGCGATCGGGGTGAAGAAGTCGTCGGCGCAAATCACCAAATACTACGCGCCGGAAATGCTGATCGGCCGCCAGGTCTTCGCGGTGGTCAATTTCCCGCCGCGCCAGATCGGCCCGTTCATGTCGGAGGTGCTGACGCTCGGCTTTCCCGATGAGGAAGGCGCGGTCGTGCTCGGCGCCATCGAACGCAAGGTGCCGGACGGCGGGCGTTTATTCTAGGACGAGCCTGGGGCGACCTGGAGCCAGCTGATCCTGATCGGCGCGCTTGCTTGGCATTCCCAGCGCTTCGTCGACCACGTCGAGGAACATTTCGGCGCAGGCCTGCCAGCTGTAGCGCATCGCGCGCTGGCGTGCCTCGGCGCGATCGACGTGAAGCGCCTTCATCGCCGCCTCGCCCAGATCGTTCGATACGGCCCCCCCGACGCCATCGCCGACAATGTCGATCGGGCCGGTCACTGGATAGGCGGCGACGGGCGTTCCGCTGGCCAGCGCCTCGATGATGACGTTGCCGAAGGTGTCGGTGCGGCTCGGAAAGACGAAGACGTCGGCCGACGCATAGATCTCGGCCAGCTCGTCGTTCGGGCGGTGGCCGAGGAAATTCGCTTTGGGATAGCGCGCCTTGAGCTTTGCCAGCTCCGGTCCTTCGCCGACGATAACCTTGCTGCCGGGCAAATCGAGATCGAGGAAGGCGGCCAGGTTCTTTTCGATCGCGACGCGGCCGACGCACAGGAAAACCGGGCGGGGGAAGCCGGTTTCCTTGCGCTTGTCGGGCCGGAAATGGTCTGTGTCGACGCCGCGTGTCCACGGCCTCAGCTTGTTGAAGCCACGCGCCGCGAGATCGTCCGCCAGCGATTGCGTCGCGACGAGCGTGCCCTGTCCCGAATTGTGGAAGTCGCGCAGCCAATTGTAGGCCCAGCTCTCCGGCACCGGCAGGCGGGCGCTGAGATATTCGGGAAAGCGTGTGTGGTAGCTGGTGGTGAAGGGGCGGCCAATCCTTCGGCAATGGCGGCGCGCCATGATGCCGAGCGGACCTTCGGTGACGATGTGGATGTGGTCGGCCTTGGCGGCGTCGATCATACGCGCGACATGGCCAGGCGTCGTCAATGCGAGCCGGATGTCGGGATAGGTCGGCATCGGCAAGGTGTAAAAGAGGTTCGGCGTCAGGAAATCGAGCTCGACGTCGAAAGGTTTCAGCGCCTCGGTGAGACGTTCCAGCGTGTGCACCACGCCGTTGATCTGGGGCCGCCATGCGTCGGTGACCATCAGGATCCGCATGGCGATCCCGATGCGCATGACGGTCCTTTGCCGCGATAGTTCCTGGTCGCGCCGGCGTGGTGCCGGAACGGCAGCCAGGCAGCAGCTCGCGCCTCGCTCCAGCGCACCCGGGCGGGCACGGGATCGAAGCGGGGCGGCAGGGCCGAATCAACGAAGGTCGCGCGCTTCATGCGCGCTCTTGACCATGATTTCATGACGGGCGGATGAAGCTGCTTTTTTGATCGAGCATGATCTTATCCGAAAACCGGCTTTCACTTTTCGGGATCATGCTCGGGCTAGGCAGGAACCTTGATGACGGCGCGCAGGCCGCCGAGCGGGCTGTCCTCGAGACCGATGTCGCCGCCGTGGCTGCGGGCGATGTCGCGGGCGATCGACAGGCCAAGTCCGGTGCCGCTGGCGTCGAGGTTGCGCGCCTCGTCGAGCCGCAGGAAAGGCTTGAAAACCTCTTCGCGCTTGTCGGGCGCGATGCCGGGGCCGTTGTCGTCGATGATGACCGTGAGCGAGCCGCGACCGTGATTGGCGTGGACCTCGACGGTCTTGGCATAGCGGAAGGCATTGCCGATGACGTTCGACAGCAAACGGGCAAAGGCGTTCGGCCGCACATGCACTGTCGGATCGCCGGTCAGCGCCGTCGTGAGCTTGCAGCCGCGCAATTGGGCTTCCTCGCCGAGTTTCTGGAAATAGGTTTCGAGATCGAAACGGCCGGTATCCTCCGCCCCCTCGCCGCGGGCAAAGGAAAGATAGCCCTCCAGCATCGACTGCATGTCGTCGATGTCCTGGTTCAGCGCCGCCTTGGTCTCGGATTTGCCGCCGGCCAGCGCCAGTTGCAGCTTGAAGCGGGTGAGGATGGTCCTGAGGTCGTGGCTGACGCCGGTCAGCATCGCGGTGCGCTGCTCGATCTGGCGCTCGATGCGCTCACGCATCTGGATGAATGCGAAGCCGGCGCGACGGACTTCCTCGGCGCCGCGCGGGCGGAAATCGCGCGGCATCGGCCGACCCTTGCCGAAACTCTCGGCGGCCTCGGCGAGCGTCAGGATCGGCCTGATCTGATTGCGCAGGAAGGGGATGGCGATCATCAACAGCACCAGCGAGGTGCCGACCATCCAGATCAGGAAGATGTGGGTGTTGGAGGCATAAGCCTGGCTGCGCCGCACGAAGACGCGCAGCACCTTGCCTTCAAGCTGGACGCGAACCTCGACGACGTTGGAGTTTCCGACCGTGTCGATCCAGAACGGACGGTTGATCTGCTTCGTGATCTCCGACGACAAGGCCTCGTCGAGGATCGAGAAGAACGGTTTCGGGCCGGGCGGCGGCAGCGGATCTGGCGGCAGCAGATCCACCTTCAACTGCATGCGGTCCTGGGCGATGCGGATGATGTTGGCGTAATCGGCATCGTGCGGATAGGTCTCCATCATGTCGATGACGGCCGCTATGTCCGAGATAGTCGCCTGCGACAGGCGCTGCGTGACCGTCTGCCAATGGCGCTCCATGAAGACGAAGGCGACCACCGACTGCAGCAGGATCATCGGCGCGATCACGATGATCAGCGAGCGGGCGTAAAGCCGCTTCGGCATATAGAGCGCGACCAGGCGCCAGAACCGGTTCCAGGCGCGCGGCATCGCCCTCAGCGTCCGCAATGCGAGATCGCCGAGACCGCTTCCTTTCGGCTTGTCCAGTTGCGTGGTCGCCATTCGCCCTTCCGCTCGTCGATGGCCTATTCAGCAAAGGGCCTTCGACGGTAACTTATTCGACGCTGAGCCGATACCCAATACCGCGCACCGTCTGCAGCCACACCGGATTGGACGGATCGCGCTCGATCTTGCGGCGCAGCCGGTTGATCTGCACGTCGATGGTGCGCTCGCCGACATCCGATTCATCGCCCACCAGCTCATGGCGCGGTATGGTCTCGCCCGCCCGCGCAGCGAAGATCGCGAGGATCTCCTGCTCGCGGTCGGTCAGCTTAAGCGCCTCGCCGCCGCGCTTCAATTCGCGCTTGGCGATCTGGAACGTGTAGGGCCCGAACACCAGCTGCTCCACCTTCGGCGTCGCCGCCGGGCCGCCACGGCGCAGGATGTTGTTGATGCGCAGGATCAGCTCGCGCGGATCGAACGGTTTCGGCAGGTAGTCATCGGCGCCGGCCTCCAGCCCGGTGATGCGGCTGTCGGTTTCGGACAGCGCCGTCAGCATCAGGATCGGCACGTTCTTCTCGGCCCGCAGCGCCTTGGTGAGGTCGACGCCGGTTTCACCCGGCATCATCACGTCGAGCACCAGAAGGTCGAAGTCGAGGCCGGCGAGCTTGCGCCTGGCCTCGCCGGAATTGCCGGCCACGGTGACGCGAAAACCGTTCTCGGACAGATACTGCTTGAGCAGGTTGCGGATACGCGTGTCGTCGTCGACGACCAGGAGATGCGGCGCGTCATCGTCGGGCGCTGACGGATGATCAACCTTCTCAATGGTCTCCATGGTTCTTCCCCGATGTTTGCGCAGGCACAATGTCGATCTGCGCTCTTAGTTCCGGATTGACCATCGCTTCCAGGAAACGCTCGATCGTGGCGCGTTCGGTGGTTCCGGAATCCTCCAATGCCGCACGGATGCGGCGTGACTGTGGCCGTGCCAGCGCCAAGGCCAAGGCGCGACCCTTGGCGGTCGGATAGAGCTCGCGCTGCCGGCGGTCGCGCGGACCCTGCACCTGGACGATATGGTCGGTGTCGATCAACTGCTTCAAAACCCGCGCGAGGCTCTGCTTGGTGATCTTCAGCACATCGAGCAATTCGGCGACGGTGAGACCCGGCCTGCGGTTGACGAAGTGCAGCACGCGATGATGGGCGCGGCCGAAGCCGTAATCGGCCAGGATCTGGTCCGGATCGGAGGTGAAATCGCGATAGGCGAAGAAAAACAGCTCAATGATGGCGAAGTCGATGCCGTCCTCATCGGCGATCGCCGTCCTGATCGGTTTACCGGCTGCGGGGCTCGTCATCATTTCTCCATGCGAGGCGGGGAATTATGTCAGTACTATTGACGTAATTTCCGGACAATGATAATTTTTGACAAGCTTTTCGGCGGATTGCGAACGAAAAGGCAAGGGGAAGCCGTTTTTCTGGAACTTCCTGAGTTTGCCACGGATTGAATATCCGCCTACGCTTTCAAGCATTGGCCAGTCTTTCGGATCCTGTGGCGGGGCCGGTACGAAAGGCTTTAAGACACAACGATTTGCGGGCACTCGCCCGCGGGAGGTTTCCATGGCATCCGTTCCCTTCGATCAATTGGACGGCTTCATCTGGATGAATGGCGAGTTCGTCAAATGGGCCGACGCCAAGATCCATGTGCTGACCCATGGCCTGCACTATGCCAGCGCCGTCTTCGAGGGCGAGCGCGCCTATGGCGGCCAGATCTTCAAGCTGACCGAACACAATGAGCGCCTGCATGAATCGGCGCGCCTGCTCGGCTTCAAGATTCCCTATCCGGTCGCCGAGATCGACGAGGCCTGCCGCACGCTGTTGAAGAAACAGGGTTTCCAGGACGCCTATGTGCGCCCGATCGCCTGGCGCGGCAGCGAGCAGATGGGCGTTTCGGCGCAGAACAACCGTATCAACTGCGCCATCGCCATCTGGCAATGGCCGAGCTATTTCGACCCCGCGCAGAAGCTCAAGGGCATCCGTCTCGATGTCGCCGAATGGCGCCGGCCGGATCCGCGCACCGCGCCGTCCAAGTCGAAGGCCGCGGGCCTCTACATGATCTGCACGCTGTCCAAGCACGCCGCCGAGGCCAAGGGCTACGCCGACGCCATGATGCTCGATTGGCGCGGCCAGGTGGCGGAAGCCACCGGCGCCAACATCTTCTTCGTCAAGGACGGCAAGATCCATACGCCCACGCCCGACTGCTTCCTCGATGGCATAACCCGCCGCACGGTGATCGGCCTGGCGAAGGACCGCGGTTTCGAATTGATCGAGCGCGTCATCATGCCGGAGGAACTCGAAGGTTTCGAGCAGTGCTTCCTCACCGGCACCGCCGCCGAGGTCACGCCGGTTTCCGAGATCGGTCCATACCGATTCGAGGTCGGCGAGATCGCCAAGACGTTGATGAATGACTATTCCGCCGCGGTGCAGCCGAAGCACGCAATCGCTGCAGAATAGCGATAGTCACAGCTTTTTTGTGCAATAGGGGCGGTTTTCGAGCCGCCCCTTTTATTTAAGCGCCCGCGCATTTGACTTTCAAACAATTCAGCGTCTCATGATGGCGTCGGCCCGAGGAGGCTGGCGGCTAAGGAGGGACTAGTTACATGGACAGCAACACGATTATCCAGATCGTTGTACAGGTAATTGCCGGCGTTATCGGTGGCCAGGCGGTTGGCGCGGCGTTGAAGCAGGCGGCGATGGGCCAAGTCACCAAAATCCTCGGCGGTGCGATCGGCGGCGTCGGCGGCGCGGCCATTCTCGGCAGTTTGCTCGGCGGCGGCGGCGTTGACGCGGCAGCGGCGGCGGGTGGCATCGGCAGCGCGCTCGACCTGAAGAACCTCCTCGGCGGCGTTGGTGGTGGCGCGATCCTGACCGGCATCATCGGCGCGGTCATGAATGCGATGAAGAAATAGGCCCGGTTCTTTCGGACCTTTGCCATGGGCGGCCTCGGCCGCCCATTCCTTTTGGGAACATGGCCGGCAGCCTCGGCCGCGCATTTCCTCCCGAAGTTCGGACAATGGTGGACGAGGTTCGCCGGGCTGTCTACATCAGGCGACACTTCGAAGGAAAGCGGTGGGGAAGGAAAGCCATGGGTCAGCTCAATGCCAGCATCGCGCCGGTCACGCCCTTCCAGCAGAACTGCACAATCCTGTTCGACATGGACGACAGGAATGGCGTCGTCGTCGATCCCGGCGGCGATGTCGACAAAATACTGTCGGTGCTGAAGGACAATGCCATCACCGCCGGCGCGATCTGGATCACGCACGGCCATATCGACCATGCCGGCGGCGCGATGGAACTGAAGGATGCGCTCGGCATCGACATCATCGGCCCGCACGAGGCCGACAAACCACTGCTTGCCAATCTCGAGAACCAGGCCAAGCGCTTCGGCCTCACCGACCCGGTGCGCAATTGCGTGCCGGACCGTTTTCTGACCGAAGGCGAGGTCGTTTCCTTCGGCGGCCATCGGTTCGAGGTGCTGCATTGCCCGGGGCATGCGCCGGGCCATGTCGTCTACTACAACCGGGCGTCCAAGTTCGCGCATGTCGGCGACGTGCTGTTCCGGGGCTCGATCGGGCGCACCGATCTGCCCGGCGGTGACCATGCCGCGCTGATCGCCTCGATCAAGGACAAGCTTCTGCCGCTTGGCGACGACATCGGTTTCATCTGCGGCCATGGCCCGGGCAGCCGCTTTGGCGACGAGCGGCGGACCAATCCGTTTCTGACCTGACCCCGCAGGCAAAGAAAAAGCGCCGCTGGAGGCGGCGCTTTTGCCCGGGGCAGGGAACCCTCGTTTCTTAATTGGCAACGCAGAAATGCTGGGCGCCATCGTTGCCGGTGAAGGTGCCGGTGCGCGAATTGAAGCTGCGATAGCGATCCGAGCAATACTCGTACCAGCCGCGGGTCCACGGTTCGGCGTAGCGGTCGGCATAGACGACACGCGGCTGCTGCACGTAGTAGCGACGCACCGGCCGGTCGACATAATAGCCGTCATCATAGGCCGGGTCGTAGTAGCGCGGCCCAGGGTTGCTGAGCGCACTGCCGATCAGGGCGCCCGCCGCGAGGCCGACGACGCCGGCAGCAAGGGCGTCACCGCCGTGACTACGATGATGGTGCCAGCGCCAGTCGTCGGCATTGGCCGCCGAGAAGGTGGCCAAGGTGGTCGCGGCAATGCCAACGCTCAGGATGGCGGTCTTGAGAAAGCTATTCATTTTCGGTCTCCTTCGCGCCGGCCCGCGCATTTTTTCGGGGGATACGGACCGGCTTTAGCAAAGGTTAATAGAAGACCGTGGCTGAACGGAGGCTGAACGGAAGTCGGCGCAAACGATTTTTCGTGGCTTGCCGATTTTCAAGCCCGGGCGACTTTTGGAGCCTAGGCCGTAGTGACGATTTAAGGAATTGGGATTCCCACAGGCCGGCAAATCAGATTCAACACTGATTTTTGGGGA